>DASQAZ010000133.1:0-16875 GCA_035635475.1 Bacteroidota bacterium
AGAACGCGAAAGCATTCCTGCCAGACCAAATTCAGGTTGTTGACGTAATCCTCGTAGGTGTCGTTGAAGCCGATCTGGCCCTCGTGTCCGTAATCTTTGAGCTGCCAGTAGGGGGGAGACGTTATAATTAAGTGCACGCTCCCGTCGCGGATCTCCTCCATTTCGCGCGAGTCACCGATGATGATCCTGTGCGTCGTTCTCATCCCGTTCGCACCCTGCGCTTACCTCGCCATGTACTCGATCACATCGTATCTCGTCAGGATCCCGATCAGTTTATGGTCTTCCTCGATCAGAACCGCGGAGTCCTTCCGTTTCAGGAAATCAATGGCGTGCTCGATAGGCGACCCCGCGCCGATCACGGGGAACGGAGCTTTCATGAACTTGTTCACCTGCTCATCGAGGCGCGAATTATCCTCGAGCACCGAGGACATCAGATCGTTATCGAGGATCGTCCCGACGGGTTTCCCCTTGTCGATGACGGGCAGTTGCGAGACGTCATGCTCTTTAAAGAGGTCGAGGGCCCGGCGGACCGTGGTGCTCGGGTCGATCGCGATGAGCTGCTGAACGTTCCTCGCCTTGCTCTGCAGGACATAGCGAACCGTAATCCGGTCGGGGATCAGGAACCCGTTCTCGCGCATCCAATCGTCATTATAGATCTTGCTGAGGTACCGCTCGCCGGTATCGGGCAGCAGGATCACCATGACGTCCTGATCCTTCATCCGGTCGGCATACTTGAGCGCCCCCGCCATCGCGGTTCCCCCGGAACCCCCCACGAAGATTCCCTCCTCGCGGGTCAGCCTTCGTGCCATCAGAAACGACTCTTTGTCGGTTGCCTCGACCATGTCGTCGATGACCTCGAAATTGAGCGTGCCCGGGAGCCAGTCCTGTCCGATCCCCTCGACTTTGTACGTCTTCAGGACGGGCGAGAATTTCTTCGTATAGAAATACTCGCGAAGGATCGATCCCTTGGGATCGATCCCGACGACCTTCACGTTGGGATTTTTCTCTTTGAGATACTTTCCGGCCCCGGAGATTGTCCCGCCGGTCCCGACGCCGCAGACGAAGTAATCGATCTGACCCGCTGTCTGCTCCCACAATTCCGGTCCGGTCGTTTTATAATGCGCTTCGGGATTCTTCGGATTGAAGTACTGGTTGGCGAGAATGGAGTTGGGGGTTTCCCGGACCACGCGTTTTGCCACTTCGGTGTAGCTTTCGGGGGAGTCGTGGGGTACGGCGGTCGGCGTGACGATCACCTCGGCGCCGAATGCGCGGAGCAGCCGGATCTTCTCGATGCTCATCTTGTCCGGCATCGTAAAAACACACTTGTAGCCCTTGATCGCGGCAACGATGGCAAGGCCCATGCCGGTATTTCCGGACGTCGCCTCGACAATCGTGCCGCCGGGCCGCAGCCGCCCTTCGCGCTCGGCTTCCTCGATGATCTCCAGGCCGATTCGATCTTTAACCGAGCCGCCCGGGTTAAAGGTCTCGACCTTCGCAAAGTAGGTTCCCTTGAACCCCCTCGTTACCTTTTGAAGGCGCACGAGGGGCGTATCACCCAGCGTTCCGAGGATATTTTCACAATACTTTATCTTCTTAAGATCGACAAGCACCGCCGAACCTTTAATCGATCGTTTGGTCAGTCATGAACCCTGCTTCCGGGGGGGCACTGCCGCTGTTTTCCGTCTATTTATAAGGCTCGCCGCAAATCCTGCCCCGAAACCGTTATCGATATTTACGACAGTCACACCGCTGGCGCAGGAATTCAGCATCGCAAGAAGCGCGGTGATTCCTTCAAAACTCGCCCCGTATCCCACGGACGTCGGGACGGCGATGACCGGGACATCCACTAATCCCCCCACGACGCTCGGCAGCGCCCCTTCCATGCCCGCGGCCACAATGATCACGTCCGCCCTCACGAGCCGCTCGCTCTGGGAGAGCAGCCGGTGAATTCCCGCCACACCCACGTCGTACAGTGTTTCGACGGGATTTCCCAGCATTCGCGCCGTGATGACCGCCTCTTCCGCCACCGGGATATCCCCCGTGCCCGCGGTGACGACAAGGATGGGGCCCCGTCCGGACTCGGGGCGTGCCGGCTCGTTCGCCGTGATAGCGCGCGCGATCGGATGGTAGTGCGCCTTCTTGACTTTTCGTTTCACCGTCTTGAATTGTTCCTCGGTCGCCCTTGTCGCAAGGAGCGGCTGCCCCCGCGATGCAAGACGATCGGCAATTTCAGCGACCTGTTGGGGGGATTTTCCCTGGCACAGGATCACCTCGGGAAATCCCTGCCGGAGCTGGCGATGATGGTCGACGGTGGCGAATCCGAGAGATTCCGAGCGCAGCGTGGTGAGTTGTTCGATGATCTGTCGCTCGCTGAGGCGGCCGCGCCTGTATCGTTGAAGGAGATCTCTCAGTTCTTCCTTTGTCATGAGCAGGTGGAAGGAGAAAAGAGCGCTTTCATTGCGCCCGGGAATCTTCGTCGCGGTGAGAATATAACCGTTTTGAGAGGGAGATGCAAGAATATCACACCAAAAGAGCAGGGTCTATCGCCGCAGTCAGGCCAAAAAAAAGCCCGATCCCGCGTGAGCGGAACCAGGCTCCCACCGATCCACAAAGTAAGCTGTCAGGAGGTAACAACTTACTGTCCCCATGATAATAAAAGCGCTCGTTGCCCAATGTGCGCCGTGTCAAATCGTGTGCGGTGAATCAAGCGGGCCGCACAGCCGCTCGGGAACTCTCACCCGCCGCGCTACAAAGGGGCGGACGCATGAAATCGCCTTGTATTTCCGGCCAATTTTTCGTATTTTTCGACATTGTACAGGCCAGGAACTCCCTGAACACCCGAGTTGATCAATTATATTCTCAGTCTCCTCCTGGGCTACTCGATCGGTTCTCTTCCAACCGCCTACCTCCTGGTGAAGTGGAAGTCTCGCGTTGACATTCGCGAGTCCGGGAGCGGCAATGTCGGCGCGTTGAATGCTTTCGAGGTCTCCAGCTCAAAGCTCCTCGGCTTAGGCGTCTTGTTGATCGATTTGATAAAAGGGAGCGCGGCGGTATGGCTCAGTTCGCGCCTCATCGGCCAAGATGTTTGGATCATGGGGATTGCGGGGTTTGGGACGATTCTGGGGCATAATTATTCCGTTTGGCTGGGATTCAAGGGCGGGAGAGGGCTGGCGCCGGCTGCCGGTGTGATGCTGGTGCTCTCCTGGATCTGCGTCGTCATCTGGTGCACCATCTGGCTCGTGCTCTATCTGTACGTGAGAAACGTCCACGCCTCGAACATTTCCGCCTCGGTGCTGAGCCCGGCTGCGGCATGGCTCACGCCTCCGAGTCTCCAGGCCGCACCGGCGGGAGCCGGGAACACGTATGCGGTTGCCGTGCTTGTGCTGGCCGTTTTATGTGTGATGATTCTCCAGCGACATATTCAGTACTTGCCGGAATTACGAAGATTCATTCACAAGTCAAAGCGATCGGAATGACAAAAAAATCGAGCGTGGGAGAAATTCAGGTTATCGCGCGCCAGATCCGGCGCGATATCATCAAGATGCTCATGATCTCGAAATCGGGACACTCCGGCGGACCCCTGGGCCTTGCCGATATTTTCGCGTCTTTATATTTCGACGTGCTTAATGTAGATCCGCAGAATCCGCGATGGGAAGGCCGCGATTACTTTTTTCTTTCCGCAGGCCACCTGTGCCCCGTGTGGTATGCGACTCTCGCGCGCCGGGGCTTCATCCCGATCGCGGAGCTGACGACATTGAGGAAGATCAACGGAAGACTGCAGGGCCATCCCGCGCCTCCCTGGACTCACGGGGTCCCCGGGGCGGAGATCGCGTCGGGGGCGCTGGGCCAGGGCCTGTCGATTGCGGTTGGCTGCGCCCTCGGTTTACGGCTCGACAAGAAACCGAACCGCGTCTACGTGCTCCACGGCGACGGAGAGCTGGACGAAGGACAAATCTGGGAAGCGGTCATGACCGCGGGTCATCACAAAGCCGACAAACTGATCGCGATCGTTGACCGGAACCAGTGTCAGATCGACAATCGCACCGAGAAGGTCATGGAGCTGGAGCCGCTCGTCGATAAGTGGAAGGCGTTCAACTGGCATGTGCTGGAATGCGACGGGAACGATGTTGCGCAGTTCATGCAGACCGTCCGGCAGGCGCAGCAGCTCAAGGGGAAGCCGTCGGTTATCATCGCGCACACGCTGATGGGAAAAGGCGTCTCATTCATGGAGGACGATTACCGCTGGCACGGCGTCCCCCCGAACGAGGAACAAGGCAAACAGGCGCTGGCCGAACTCGCGCCGACGACGTACGGCGACTTCGTGGAGTTCGATTGGGAACGGCAGCCGGTCGAGATCGGCGTAAAATAGTCTGCCCGGCGGCGGCCGCGGACGTCAGGAATTGTCGAAAGGTGAGGAATCGATGCTCAAATATCAATCGCGCGAACTGAAAGCCACCCGTCTCGGGTTCGGCGAGATGCTGGTCGAGCTCGGACACGAGAACCCCGACGTGGTCGTGCTTGGCGGCGACGTCACCGGTTCGGTGAAGACCGACCTGTTCATGAAGGCGTTTCCCGACCGCTTCCTGAGCGTCGGCGTCGCGGAGCAGGACATGATGGGGACGGCGGCGGGGCTCGCCGTTGCCGGAAAGATTCCGTTCGCCTCGACATACGGGGAATTCGCCGTGGGCCGGCCCTTCGACCAGATCCGGCAGTCGATTGCGTACAGCCAGCTTCCTATTAAAATCTGCGCCTCGCACTGCGGCATCACGGTCGGGCCCGACGGTGCGACGCACCAATCACTCGAAGATATCGGCCTCATGCGCCTCCTGCCGCACATGACCGTCGCGACGCCGTGCGATTATCTCGAAACGAAGAAATTGGTCAGGGCGTCGATGCAGTGGAAGCATCCCATCTACATCCGGTTCTTCCGGGACAACACTCCCGTCTTCACGGGCGAATCGACGAGGTTGGAGATCGGGAAGGCGGACACTTTAATAGAGGGCACAGACGTCGCGATCATTGCCTGCGGCCTCCAGGTCTGGGAGGCGATCCTGGCCGAAGAGGTGCTCGCAGGCGAGGGAATCAGCGTTCGTCTGATAAACATGCACACCATAAAGCCGCTTGACAACGACGTTGTCCTGAAGGCGGCCCGCGAGACCGGGGCCATCGTCACCGCCGAAGACCATCAGATGCAGGGCGGCCTCGGCGGCGCCGTCGCGGAGCTCCTCGCACAGAATATCCCCACTCCGCAGGAATTTGTCGCTGTCCGTGACACGTTCGGAGAGTCGGGAAGGGGGGACGAATTGATGAGAAAATATGGAATTGCAAAGGATGACATTGTCAGGGCAGTCCGCCGGGTCCTCGGGCGCAAAAAGTAACCGATGACGAAGGAGGGAGAGTAGCATGCGGAAATACATGTTCCTGTTGGTTGCAGCAGTGCCGCTTTTTGTGGGCTTCTGGGCAGGGTACAGATTCGCGGATCGCCGGAAGCCGGCGGCGTCGAACGGCGGCGAGTCTTCTGCCGTCCTTGAGCCGGCCGTCTATCAGTCCGCCCTCCGCGACAGTGCCGGTGATGTCATTTCGAACCAGCGGAATAACGCGATCACGCGGGCTGTTGCCGCGGCGAGCCCCTCGGTGGTCGGTATCAATGTGACAGAAATCCGCGAAGTCACCTATCGCGATCCGTTGTTCGGTATCGATCCATTCTGGGGCCAGTTCTTCGGCAACCGCGTCCAGAGGCAGGAAGTGAAAGGGTTGGGATCGGGATTTCTCATCTCCGCGGACGGTTATATTCTGACCAATGATCACGTCGCGGGGAATGCCAAGGAGATCACCGTCACGCTCACGAACCGCGAGCATTATAAGGCAAAGCTGATCGGCACCGACCTTGTCTCGGACATCTCGCTTTTGAAGATTGATGGAAAGGATTTTCCCTTCGCGAAACTCGGGAATTCCGAGGATGTGATCATCGGTGAATGGGTGATTGCGATGGGCAATCCGTTCGGTCTCTTCGAGATCAACGATAAACCCACGGTCACCGTCGGGGTCGTGAGCGCGACGGGTGTAAACCTGAACGCCGAGGGCGGGCGGTACTACCGTGGGATGATTCAGACGGATGCGGCGATCAATCAGGGGAACAGCGGCGGGCCGTTGTTGAACTCGCTCGGCGAGGTCATCGGAGTGAATGCGGTGATCTTCACGCCGAATCAGGGTAGTATCGGATTGGGATTTGCAATTCCGATCAACAGAGTCAAGGGCATTCTGGCGGAGCTTCGAAAAAGCGGTAAGATCGAGCGGAATTTCTGGACTGGGCTTGAGATCAGTTCCGTGGATGCCCGGGTCGCCCGTTACTTCGGGCTCGATCGGCCCCAGGGCGTGATCATTACCGACGTGAAAAAGAACAGCCCGGCGGACCACAGCGGATTCAAGGTGGGCGATATTATCGTCGAGGTCGGCGGAGAACGCATCGAAAACGAGGAAACCATACTGGCGATTGTCAACGACGGCAAAGCGGGCGATGTGCTGCGGATGAAGGTGATCAGGGACAAGCACCCGCTTACGCTGGACCTGAAACTGGAGAAACGTTCGTTATGATCTCCCGATACACGCGCCCCCGGATGGGGGAGATCTGGACGGACGAGAACAAGTTCCGGATCTGGCTGGAGATAGAAATTCTTGCCTGCGAGGCGCATGCCGAGCTCGGCCTCGTCCCCAAAGAAGCGGTGAAGCGAATCCGGAAGAACGCCCGGTTCGACGCGAAGAAAATCGAAGCAATCGAGCAGGAGGTAAAGCACGACGTCATCGCATTCCTGACAGACGTCGCGTCGCATGTGGGGCAGGATTCCCGCTACATCCACCTTGGAATGACCTCGTCGGACGTGCTCGACACCGCACTCGCCGTCCAGATGAAACAATCCGCAGAATTGCTGCTGAAAGACCTCGAGGGTCTCCGCGCCGTTCTCGCACGCCGGGCGCGGGAGTTCAAACATACGGTAATGGTAGGGCGGACGCACGGGGTTCACGCCGAACCGACGACGTTCGGCCTGAAGCTGGCATTATGGTACGATGAAACGGGGCGCAACGTGCACCGCATGCAGCACGCGCTCGAGACTGTCTCCGTTGGCCAGATCTCGGGCGTCGTCGGAACGTACGATCATCTCGATCCGTTTGTAGAGCGTTATGTGTGCGAAAAGCTGGGGCTAAGGGCCGCGCCGATCTCGACCCAGATTCTTCAACGCGATCTTCACGCGGAATTTCTCACGTCTATCGCCATCATCGGAGGGTCGGTCGAAAAATTTGCCACGGAGATCCGCCACCTTCAGAAAACCGAGGTCCTCGAGGTCGAAGAGCACTTTTCGAAAGGGCAGAAGGGCTCGTCGGCGATGCCTCACAAGAGAAACCCGATTACCTGCGAGCGGCTCACGGGGCTCTCCCGCGTGCTGCGCGGCAACGCTCTCGCGGGCCTGGAGAATATCGCACTCTGGCATGAGCGGGATATCAGCCACTCCTCGGCGGAGCGCATGATCATTCCGGATAGTTGCATTCTCCTGGATTATATGGTTGCGACCATCGCGGAGGTCATCGACGCGCTGAATGTGTACCCTGAAAACATGAAGAAGAACCTGGAGCTGACGGGAGGCCTGATTTTCTCACAGTCGGTGCTTCTCGCGCTGACGAAAAAGGGGATGAGCCGCGAAGCAGCCTACGCCGCGGTGCAGCGCGACGCCATGGAAGTCTGGAATTCCCGAAAAAGCTTCAGGGATGTTTTGAAGGCGGACAGGGCGATCACCTCGGTGCTTAAAGCTGGTGAGCTCGAGGAACTGTTCGACCTCAAGAAGAGTCTCCGGCAGGTCGACCATATCTTCGAGCGGGTAGGATTGTCAAACCAAAAAATGAAAAAGGGATGAAGATTTATCAGAATTACGTTGGGGGAAAATGGGCCGCGTCATCGTCGGGTAAGACGTTCGAGGACAGAAACCCCGCTCGCTGGGAGGAAATAATCGGGACATTTCCCCGCTCGACCCCGCAAGACGTCGATCGGGCGGTGTCGGCGGCAAAGGAAGCGTTTGAATCATGGCGGCTCGTGCCCGCCCCCCGGCGGGGCGACATCGTTCGCAAGGCAGGGGATATCATGTCCGCGCGCAAAGAGGATATTGCGCGCGAGATGACGCGCGAAATGGGGAAAGTTGTCGAGGAAGCGCGCGGCGATGTTCAGGAAGGGATCGACACGGCTTACTACGCAGCCAGCGAAGGCCGCAGGCTCTTCGGAGTGATCGCCCCGTCGGAGCTCTCGAACAAGTTCAACATGGCGGTACGCGTACCCGTCGGAATCTGCGGGCTGATCACCCCGTGGAATTTTCCGATGGCGATACCGACCTGGAAAATCTTCCCGGCCCTTGTCTCGGGCAATACCGTGATATTCAAACCGGCGGAAGACACGCCGGCGACCGCGACCACGCTGGTTGAAATCCTCATTGAAGCCGGGGTCCCGGAGGGCGTCCTGAACCTGGTCCATGGTTTCGGTATCGAGGCCGGAGCTGCTCTGGTGGAACACGCCGGCGTCGATCTGATAAGCTTCACGGGCTCGACCGAAGTCGGAAGAAAAATAGCGGAAGCGTGCGGCCGGACGGGGAAACGCGTCGCGCTTGAGATGGGAGGGAAGAACGCGCAGATCGTCATGGAGGACGCAGACCTCGAGCTTGCCCTTGAAGGAATTCTCTGGGGGGCGTTCGGGACCACCGGACAGCGCTGCACGGCGACCTCCCGGCTGATCGTCCATGAGGGGGTGTACAACAAGTTCATCAGTATGGTGGTGGAGAAGTCGAAAACGCTGAGAATCGGAGATGGTCTCGACGAGAATTCGGATGTGGGGCCGTTGATCAATGAGCAGCAGCTCCAGACGGTTCAGAAATATGTCGAGATCGGCAGGCAGGAGGGAGCGAAAGTGCTCCTCGGGGGCGTGCGTGACGACTCCGGAGAGTGCCGCAAGGGATATTTTTTCAAGCCGACCATCTTGTCGGACGTCATCCCCGGCATGAGAGTAGAGAAGGAGGAGATCTTCGGCCCCGTCCTCGCCATTATCAAGGTGCGATCGCTCGATGAGGCGATCCAGGTGGCGAACGATACACAGTACGGCTTATCGTCTTCGATCTATACGAAGGACATCAATAAGGCGTTCCAGGCGATCCGCGACCTAAGGGCGGGCATTACGTATGTGAACGCTCCCACGATCGGGGCAGAGGCGCACATGCCCTTCGGAGGGGTGAAAGGGACCGGGAACGGCCACCGCGAGGGGGGATGGACGGTGTTCGATATTTTCACAGAATGGAAAGCCGTTTACGTCGATTACAGCGGAAAGCTGCAAAGGGCGCAGATCGACCTATAGATTCGTCGGCGCTATCGAGATCCCCAATTGGGATCTCAAAACCTTGTGTTCATTACCGGAGAGCTGGAACATAAGATCTGGTTGACGAAGAATAAATTTCTTGTTATATTACAATATGAGATCGTCCCGGAGTCACATATTTCCATACGCCGTTCACACCTCCTCACCCCTTCCGGGAAGACCCTATACCATCTCCCTCTACGAGCACCAGGAATTCTTCTGAGATCGAGTAGGCTGTGCGTTTTGCAGTCCACTTTCTCAGAACGTTTCACTTCCTGAAAGGTGCTCCATGATTCATAAAACTTCCCCAACCGGCCGTGCCTCGGAGGTGATTCCGGCATTTTCGTCCGCGCGAGCCGGCGGGATCGAACGAACTCATATCAATCCGTCGGATGTTCACGCAACCATCGCACGGCACATGCTCGTGGATGCGCTGGATCTCGTCGTTGACCTCGAACGCAGCCAGGGATCGTACATCGTCGACGCGAAGACCAAAAAGCGGTACCTCGATTTCTTCACGTTTGTCGCCTCCGTGCCCATCGGGCTCAATCATCCCAAAATGACAACGCCTGAATTCCGAGAAAAACTCGCTTCCGTCGCTGTGAACAAGGTGACCTGTTCCGATGCCTTCACAGTCGAGATGGCGGAATTCGTCGATACGCTGGATCGTCTCGCGATGCCGGACGATCTGCCGCATCTTTTTCTGATTGAAGGCGGAGCGCTGGCGGTAGAGAACGCGCTCAAGGCTGCCTTCGACTGGAAGGTGCGCAAAAATTTCCAAAAGGGGTACACCGAAGAGCGAGGCAGGCAGGTCATCCATTTCCAACGGGCGTTCCACGGGCGATCCGGCTATACGCTTTCGCTGACGAATACCGACCCGGCAAAAACCGACCTGTACCCGAAATTCCGCTGGCCGAGGATCCTCCAGCCGGCAATGCGGTTTCCGTTGGATGAGAAAAATCTTCAAGCGGTCGTCAAAGCGGAGGCGGTCGCGCGGGAGCAGATCCGAACCGCCATCCGGGAACATACGGACGATATTGCCGCGATCATCATTGAGCCGATCCAGGGAGAAGGCGGGGATAATCATTTCCGGAAGGAATTTTTCACGGAGCTTCGTGCCATTGCCGACGAACACGAGATCATGCTTATCTTCGACGAAGTGCAGACGGGCGTCGGGCTGACCGGAAGGATGTGGGCCGCCGAGTACTTCGTTCGCCCCGACATGATCGTCTTCGGGAAGAAGCTTCAGGTGTGCGGGTTCATGTGCAGCCGGCGGATCGACGAAATCCCCGAAAACGTTTTCACGGTCCCGAGCCGCGTGAATTCGACCTGGGGCGGCAACATCGTCGATATGGTGCGGTCACAACGCTATCTGGAAATCATCAACGAAGACCATCTCATCGAGAACGCCGCTTCGATGGGCTCCTACCTCCAGAAAGGTCTGAACGAGATACAGGGGGAATTTCCCTCGCTGGTGAGCAACGCGCGAGGTCGCGGGCTGATGTGCGCGTTCGACCTCCGCCATCCGGAGGGGCGCATGACCCTGCGGAAGAAGGCGTTCGAGAAGGGGCTCGTGGTCCTCGGAAGCGGAGAACGTTCGATCCGCTTTCGCCCGCCGCTTACTATTCAGCGGCAGGAAATTGACGAGGGGATCGGGATCCTGAGAAAATCGCTGTCCGAAATGTCCTCGTAGCCGTCCCGTCGCTCAAGGCCGGATGCGGAGCTGCGGAGTGAGAAAATAACAATCGTGCCGCCCCGCGGGGCGGCACGAGAATTCTTAGAGGTAGCGATTGTAGTTCCGACCAGCAGCAGGGGCCGAAATTACCGGAGGAGCACCACTTTCTTCGAGCTTGAATACGAGCCCGCCTGCATCCGGCATGTATACACTCCGCTCGGAAAGATTTTCGCATCCCATTCGACCTGGTAAACCCCCGGCTGTTTGACCTCGTCTACAATCGTCGCCACTTCTCTGCCCAACGCGTCGTAGACCTTCAGGGCGACGAAGCCAGCGGCGGCAACCCGATATTCGAAATGTGTAGTGGGATTGAACGGATTCGGATAATTCTGTTCGAGCGAAAAGTGGGCGGGACGCTCCGCTGACGCACCGGGGCCTAACCGTAAAACGATCTTCGACGGAGGCTCGTCAATCCGAACCGGCTGCTTTCCAGTCAACGAGATTTCCCGTTGATCGATGATCAGCGCCCCCGTACCGGCCTCTCCGGCCAAATCCCAACTGACGCTCAGCGGGAAGTTGGCGGATGAGGCAAGAATCGGGAAATCATGCGTCTTCTGGCCGGCAGAAAGTGCAAGTAATCCGCCCACAGCGTAGCGGACGTCGAATGAGCCAGGCGGAGGAGACGGCGGAATCTCATATGATTCTCTCTCCAGATCGGACCCGCCGGAGAAGCTGAAATACAATGTCCGCTGCCTGCCGCGGCTGTCGCTGACGGTGAGTGTTGCGAGCGGAGGAGACGCTGACGACTTGAATCCGGGTGGCGAAGCGGGCGTGGCGCTCCCGCCGGAACTGAATGCGAGCTTGCCGCCCGAACTGGCCCTCACCCAGTTACCTTGTTGTGGAATCAATGAATCGCTGATTTGATAGCCGGAAGTTCCGTATGAGAAATAGCGGGAGGAGACAATGCTGCCCGGGATTTGCACGATAGCGCTCACCGGAATCGCGCTCGTGAGGGAGCCGATCATATTCCATCCGGCTGAGATATTGACCGTGTCATTCAGCAGCGAGTCGCCATGGACGGGGACGCTCTGGGCGCCCGCGAATTTCAGCCAAAAACCGACGCCGGGCGATAGCGTGTCGATCCTTTGATAACCCCCCACATACGCGAAGGCGTTCGAGATGCTGGAGGGATAGACCACATTGCGGTGGTTGTTGGCTACCTTCCGGGGAAGCGAGAGGAGGTTCCAGCCGTCGAGGACACCGTAGGTCTCACCGGGTGCGTAATGGTTTCCGAACAATAATCCGGATGTGTCGAGCCCGCTTCGCAGTGTGATTGCATATGATCCGTTGCCCGGAGGAAGGGTTTGATACCAATCCGTTCGTAAAGACTCGCTCACCGAGTACGAGCCCGGAACGAGATTCACGAACGAATAATTCCCGTTCAAGTCGGTCACGGCGCTGATCGTGACGGGGCCTGTCAGGTGCAATACCCAGTTTGCGATGCCCGGCTCCCCGCCATCCTTGATGCCGTTCGTGTTTTGGTCGTTGAATTTCAATCCGGCGATGCTTCCGTATCTGAAGTTGCCGAAATCCTTCCCCGTGACCTGATTGCCACCGCTGATCGAGATCGAATAGAATCCGCTTGCGGGACGGGACTCATGCCAACCCGCCTGCAGGGCTTCGGTGACCGTATAATTCCCCGCAATCAAATTTGTGAACGAGTAATTGCCCGAACCGTCTGTTAGCGTCGAATCGGTTTTTGTCCCCGAGAGCCGGACCCGCCACGCGGCGAGACCGGGCTCGCCGCCTTCCTTGACGGTGTCCCCGTTGACGTCCTCGAAGACGTTCCCGGAGATCTGAGCTCCTTGAAAGTTTCCGAAGTCGATACCGGTCGTGTCGAGGCCAGAGCGCATGACAATGGTGTACGTGGGGGAGACGGGAAATGTCTCCGTCCATCCTGCCTGCTGCACCTCGTCGACGAGATATGTGCCGGGCTGCAAATTTGGGAACGAGTAGTTCCCGTTCACGTCGGTCGTAGTTGATATCACCGATGGCGGAGAAGCGATGGTCAATTGGATTGTCCAATTCGCGAGGCCCGTCTCACCGCCGTCCTTGGCGCCATTGTCATTCGCATCGTTGAATTTCGTCCCGGAGATTGAACCGGGCGCCTGCGCGGCAAGCGGCGATTCCCACAATCCCCTACCGTACGTCGCCGCCCGAAGCTTTTGGCTCGCCACATGAACTTCGAGCTCGTTGACGATCACATTGGGAAGCCCTGTCGAGAATGAGCTCCATGACGATCCGGAATTTGACGAAAAGTAGACGCCCGCGTCCGTCCCGACGTAGAGATGGGCGGCAATAGATGGATTGATTGCTATACAATTTACCGGTATGCTCGGTAATCCCGTTGAAATATTCGTCCAGCTCGTCCCCCTGTTCGTAGTCACGTACACCTTCTGGCTCGCGTAACCCGAAAACGTCGCGTAGGCGGTGGCCGGATCGATCGGGGAAACGGCGAGATATGTCACCGCTGCGGAGGGTAATCCGGCAGTGATGGAGCTCCACACCGTGCCCCCGTTCGTGCTGAACCAGACCTGCAACGGGGATGTCGTTGCTGCATACAACGTATTTGTGTCTGTCGGCGCGATCACAAGGCACGTAAGCGGTACCGAAGACAGACCGCTCTTGAGCGTTGTCCACGAAGTGCCGCGATCGGTGGTCTTGTAGACTCCTTTCTCGCCGAGATACAACGACTTGGGATTGATCGGGTTGATGATGTACGGGGTGACCCAGTCGCCCGTATCCGGTATTGAGCCGGTGATGGTCGTGGTCAAATCGCCCCCGGAGGAGGTCTTGCGGATTTGGCCGTAATAGAGTTCACCGTAGCCTATGTTTTCGTCGGAATAATCGATAAGGGCTTCCATACCGTCGCCGTCGAGAATTCGGCGCCAGGACCCGCCCAGGTCACGGTCTGTCCCGTTATCCTGTGCGCCGGCGTACACGCGGTTGGGGTTCGTCGCCGATCCGCCGAGCCGATAGAACTGGGTCGCGGCAATCCCCGCGCTCCGGTCGGTCCAACTCGTTCCCGAATTCGTGGATACGAAGACCCCCCCGTCGTTGCCTGCCAAAATAGTCGATGAGCTGCCGGGAAGGAATGTGAAACCGTGCTGATCGGCATGGATGTAGGGTACCACGGTACCCGTGTACCAGTTCGTCAGCCTTGTCCAGCTCGAACCGCTCGATGTTGACTTCCACAGATTCACGCCACCGACATAAACGGTGGCCGGGTTGTCAGGGGCGACTTGCAACACCAGGTCGTACCAGCCCTGACCCCCGCTCGCGTCGGTGCCGGTACCATCGAACCATCCGAGGATGTTAGGCGTGCTCGATTTCAGCGACCAGCTTGCGCCTCCGTCGGTCGATCCATAAAGTCCTTTAAATCCGAAATCGAAATTGGTATAATCGACATACAGTGCATAGAGCGTCGAAGGCAGGGATGGAGCGACAGCGACGGAAATTCTGCCAAGGTTCGATGACGCCGGCGGCAATCCGAGGGTCGATTGGATGAATGACACGCCCGAATTGGTGGATTTGTAAACACCGGTCGCGAAGAGAGTGGTGTACCAAACGGTGGGATCGGAGGGATCGACCTCCAGATCTTTGAAATTGCCGGACATAACACTGGGCCAGGTTAAACCGGCGTTGGTCGTTCGGAAGATACCCTGGCGGCCCGCTGCGAGCAGGATGTTCGGATCCGTCGGGTGCGGAACCACCGCGTAATTGGTATACCTTTGGGATGTCGTGGAGCTTAAGCCGGTTGTGCTCCAGGTATCGCCGCCGTCGGTCGACTTGAGAACCCCCACGCTATAAGTATCCTGGCCGTCGGCATCGCCTGTGGCGACGTACATGGTATTGGAATTTGTCGGATCGAACGCGATCGATGAAATCCCGAGCGTCCCGAAGTTGTCGGTGGTTGTACCCCACGAACTTCCGGAGTTGGTCGATTTCCATAATCCCCCGGATGCTGACCCGGCCCAGATGATGCTGGTGTTGGATGGATTTACTGCAATCACATTCACTCTACCCTCGCCGCCGTTCGTAGGAACGACCCCCGGTCCAAGTTGCGTCCAGTTGCCGGCGGCGGCGGCCTGCGTGGGAAAGCTGGCCCGGTATTGATTCATCCGCGTCACGAGGATATCGGGGGAGGGCAAGTCACCCGTGGGATAAACCCTCGGTTCCATGAACCACTCCCAGCGTTTGAACGGAATCCAAGGGTTTCCTTCCTCGCCGCCGCTGATGTCAAAATTTTTGGTCGACCAATACTTATTGAACTCATCGCGAATCTTGTAGAAATTGGTCTCATTTGGACTGAGGTTATCTCTCCAGGGCTGCGCGTAAACCGGGGAGAGGCATAGGATCATGAATCCCATCAGGATCCAAATAGATCGAAAATACTGCTTGACAAGTTTCATGCTCGACCTTCCATGCTTGTTTGTGAACCGACGACGGTAGCGTTCGTTCATCTGATTAGGATCGCCTTCTTCGTGGAGGTAAATGCCTGCCCTGCTCCATTTGTGACATTCAACCGCACAAAATATATCCCGCTCGTAAGGTCGAGCCCCTCGGCTGATCGACCGTCCCACTCGACAGTGTACGCTCCGGCTGCCTGAGGTTTCTCGATGAGCGTACGGACCGGCTGCCCGATTAGATTATAAACCTCCAGCCGGACGTTCCCATCCGACGGGATCTGATACGTGATCAGGGTTGTGGGATTGAAAGGGTTAGGATAATTCTGGCTCAGCGCGTACTGATTCGGATAAGAGGCGAGCCGGGGTTTCCTCCCGATCGCCAGGCGCAGCGACTTCACGGCCGGATTTGAAATTGTCAGACTCCCGGCCGGATTTAATTCGGTCGTGCGGGAGGGGTCTGTCAGCGAATACGCGTCGCCGGATCCCGCCATCTCCCAGGAAATACTGAGGGGAAGTGCAGCACCGGCAAGGTCTATAATGATGGCATCGGCCGGTTCGTGGGGGAGCCACGCAAGACTTCCATTGGAAAACCGCACATCGAACGCCCCCTCAGGCGGAGAGGGAGGAAGGTCGAAAGAGCTTAGATTATCGCGCAGGAACGGGGAGTGCCCAAAATATAATGTTTGGCGTTTTCCTTGTGCATCCTTCACCGTGATCTTATTGAGAGAACCGTCGGTGAGGGGTTCTTCCGCTGGCGGTCTGCGGGGCATTGCCACTGCAGAGCTGTTGAGGACCAGCTTGCCGCTCGCCGAAGTCTTTACGAAGTATCCGAGATGCGGGTGGAGAGAATCGGGGGCCGGGACATATGAACCCTGATATGGGAAATATTTTGAAGTGACCATGTCGCCGGGAATCTTGATGATCGAGGAGATGGCGACGGGTCTTGTCAACGAGCCGATCATATTCCAGCCTGCAGCTACGGCGATGGTCTCCTGAACGACCGTGTCGCCGAGGATACCAATATTCTGGGGAGAATTGAATTTCAGCCAGTATCCGACGCCGTTCGGGATCACGTCGAGAGGGAGGTAACCGCTTAACGCCACGTAACGAAACGCCCTCGATTGGGCAGTCGGATAGAGCGCCGTCTTATTATGATCGGGGGCATTCTTGGGAAGCGATAGGAGGTTCCAACCCGCCGCGACCGGATAAGATGATAAGACATAATTTCCAAAATCAAAACCTGACGAATCAAGTCCACTCCTAACCGTTACGGTGTACGTACCGCTGCCCGAAGGCACCGATTGGACCCAACCCACCACCGTGCTTTCCCGGACGGTGTAGACCCC
>DASQAZ010000134.1:0-77524 GCA_035635475.1 Bacteroidota bacterium
CAGCGTTTCTCCGCGGCATCAACGTCGGAGGGCACAAACCCGTAAGAATGTCCGACTTGGAAAAGGCGTTTGGCCAGCTCGGATTTCGAAATGTCAAAACGGTTCTCGCGAGCGGCAACGTTCTTTTTGAGGCGCCGCAGGGGAACGCGAGGGCCCTCGCGAAGAAGATTGAGGAAAAGCTGAAAAAGACATTCGGGCACGAGATCCGCGTGCTCATCCGCACGATCGAGATGCTCCGGGGGCTGGCCGATGCAAATCCCTTCAAAGGGGTGAACGTGACCCCCGAGACAAGGCTCTACGTCACTTTTCTGACCGAGAAACCGAAGGCGGCAATGAACAATCGGTACGAGTCTCCCGACAAGAAGTTTAGAATTATCCGAGCCTCACCGGGGGAGGTGTTCAGCGTCGTAACGGTATCGCCCGAGAGCCGATCGACCGACCTCATGGGAGTTCTTGAAAAGGGATATGGGCATAACGTCACGACCAGAAATTGGAATACGATTACCAGACTCATCGGATCCAAACGAGCAACCTGATCCCACCGGGTACCCCCCTCATTTTCCTGATTACCGAATGAAGGTCCCGCTTACCGACCTGCGCGCTCAATATCTGACGATCAGAGCCGAGATCGATCACGCTATCCAGAACGTCATTGACACGTCCCAGTTCGTGCTGGGCGCCGCCGTCTCCGCGTTTGAGCAGGCATTTGCCGCGGCCCACGGTGTGCGGCATTGCATCGGCGTGGGATCGGGGACAGACGCGCTGCATCTTGCCCTCTGGGCGCAGGGAGTGGGCCCCGGGGACAGCGTCGTTACGACCCCGTTTACTTTTATTGCGACTGCAGAAATGATTTCGCTTGCGGGCGCGAAACCGGTCTTTGTCGATATCGATCCCAGGACGTTGACGATGGATGCGAGCCGCCTCGCCGATTTGTTAAGCTCTCAGGATCGAAAGGGTGGCATCAAGGCCGTCATTCCGGTGCATTTATATGGCTGCCCCGCCGACATGGATGGAATTCTCGCTCTCGCGGGGGAGTACCGGGTGCCGGTTATCGAGGATGCCTGCCAGGCGCATCTGGCCCGCTTCAACGGAAAGCCTGTGGGAAGCTTCGGATCCGCGGCATGTTTCAGTTTTTACCCGGCGAAGAATCTGGGCGCCTATGGCGAGGCCGGAGCAATCACGACGCAAGACGACGCTCTTGACGCGAAGATCCGGCAGCTCCGTGACCACGGTCAGTCAGCGAAATATGTGCACGATGTCCCGGGCCACAATTACAGGATGGACGGAATCCAGGGTGCGGTCCTGGGCGTCAAAATGAAGTATCTGAGCGGGTGGACGACGCGAAGGAGGGAAATCGCCCGGTTGTACCGGAGCCGGCTCGGCGGCATCGAAGAACTCACCCTCCCGTTTGAGTCGCCGCGACTCGAGCAGGTCTACCACCAGTTCGTTATCCGGACGAAGGTGAGGGCCGGGCTCGAGAAACACCTCAGCAGTGAGGGGATCTCGACCGCATTGCACTATCCTATCCCTCTTCACCTGCAGCAGGCGTATGCCGGACTGGGCTACAAGAGAGGCGATTTTCCCGTCAGCGAAATGGCGGCGGAGCAATGCATCTCTCTCCCACTCTATCCGGAGATGACCGGGGAACAGATCGACTATGTCGTTTCCGCTGTGCAGCAATTCTTTCGCTAGCTGATTCCTCTTTGGAAATCCGGCAAAAAAAACCTATAATCAGAGACAATTCTGCGCTTTCTCGTCGCCCCAATACAATCCTCCATTGTCGCTCATGCGGATTAGCATTATTGGCACCGGTTACGTGGGTCTCGTGGTCGGGACATGCTTCGCCGAGACCGGGAACGAAGTCACCTGTGTTGACGTCGACCGGAAAAAGATTCGCCTGCTGAGGCGGGGGATATCGCCCACCTATGAACCCGGGCTTCAGCCGCTTCTAAAAAACAATCTTGCGCAGAGAAGGATATCCTTCACGTCCAACCTGAAGGATGCCGTCCGGACGGCAGAGGTCATTTTTCTCGCTCTGCCCACACCCTCCAACGCCGACGGCGCAGCCGACGTTCAACACGTTCTCCAGACCGCAAAAAGTATCGGGAAGTACATCGATGCGTACAAGGTCGTCGTAAACAAGAGCACGGTTCCCGTGGGAACGGCCGACAAGGTGCGAGGCATCCTCTCGGAATTGACCGACATCGAATTTGACGTTGTCTCGAACCCAGAGTTCTTGAAGGAAGGTGCGGCCGTCAACGATTTTATGAGGCCGGACCGCATCGTCATCGGCTCAAGAAGCGAGAGGGCGATTCGCATCATGCAGGACCTGTACGCGCCGTTCATCCGTACGGGGAATCCCGTGCTGGTGATGGATGAGCGCAGCGCCGAGCTGACCAAGTACGCCGCGAACGCATTCCTGGCGACGAAAATCTCCTTCATGAACGAAATTGCCAACCTGTGCGACTACCTCGGCGCAGACGTCGACAATGTGCGAAAAGGAATCGGGACAGATCCGCGCATCGGCACCCAGTTTCTCTTTGCCGGGGCGGGATATGGCGGGTCGTGTTTCCCGAAAGACGTGAAGGCGCTGGTACGGACCGGCAAGGACTGCCGCTACGACCTCAAGATTCTTGCCGCCGTGGAGTCGGTCAACCGCCAGCAGCGCATGCGCCTGGTCGAGAAGATTGTCCGATATTTCGACAAGAAGCTGGCAAGAAAGATCATAGCCGTCTGGGGACTCTCGTTTAAGCCGAATACCGAGGACATGCGGGAAGCGCCGTCCGTTACCATCATAAAAGAACTGATGAAACGTGGCGCAACGGTTCATGCGCACGACCCGGTCGCGCTCACGGAGGCGCGGAAGTACTTTGGAACGACCGTCAAGCTCTTCAAGAATAACTATGCCGCTCTACGCAAAGCCGACGCCTTGCTGGTCCTGACGGAGTGGAACGGCTTTCGGCGTCCTGATTTCGATCGGATGAAGGCTTTGATGCGCGGGCACGTCATTTTTGACGGCAGGAACATCTATGATCCGCGCGCCCTGGGAGAAAAAGGGTTCGCCTATTTCGGAATTGGCCGGGGAATGGAAAATGGCAACACCTGAAACCGTCAGCGTCGTCACCGGCGGCGCCGGCTTTCTCGGTTCGCACCTCTGCGACCGGCTGCTTGCTTCCGGGCATATCGTCATCTGCGTCGACAACCTCCTCACCGGCGATGCGTCCAACATTGCACATCTCATCGGGCATTCGCGCTTCCGCTTTCTCCATCATGATGTCACGAATTTTATTTATGTCGACGGTCCCGTCGACAATATCCTGCACTTTGCTTCGCCCGCGAGTCCCATCGATTACCTCCGGGTGCCGATCCAGACGCTGAAGGTAGGCTCGCTCGGGACGCATAAAGCCCTGGGACTCGCGAAAGCGAAAAAGGCGCGGTTTCTCCTGGCCTCGACATCGGAGGTGTACGGCGACCCTCTCGAACACCCACAGCGGGAAAGCTATTGGGGGAATGTGAACCCCATCGGCGTCCGCGGAGTCTATGACGAAGCAAAACGCTTTGCCGAGGCGATGACGATGGCCTACCACCGCTACCACGGTGTGGAGACTCGCATAGCCCGAATTTTCAACACCTACGGCCCCCGCATGCGGATCGACGACGGCCGCGCGATTCCCACCTTCATGTCGCAGGCAATGCGCGATGAGGAGATCACTGTCTTCGGGGACGGCACGCAGACGCGGAGCGTCTGCTTTGTCGACGATCTTATCGATGGCATCTATCGATTGCTTATCTCCGGCGTGACCGAGCCGGTCAACATCGGAAACCCGGATGAGATCTCAGTCCTTGAACTCGCCCGGGAGATTATCGCGCTCACCGGCAGCAGGAGCAAAATTGCGCATCGGCCGCTGCCGGAAGACGACCCCAGAGTCCGGCAGCCCGATATCAGCCGGGCATCGACGCTTCTCGCGTGGAAGCCAAACGTGAGCAGGAGGGAGGGCCTGAGCAAGACCTACGAGTATTGTAAGACCAGGATTCGCGTGCGGGAACAGGTCTCATAAGCTTTCCTCTCTCCGTGGCACGTCCCGCGGTATTCATTCTCGCAACCCTTCTCCTCTTCGGCCAGTCCCGGGCAAACGAGCCCTCAAGCCGGCGTTCCTCCGTCGACCTCGGCCGCACACTGTTCTACCCGGGCCTGCCTGCTGCAGACTCGGCGGCGCACCAGATCCTCTACGGACGCCTCGCCCTGGTGAGCGGCACGCTGGCAGGGTCAATGGTTGTGATACATTTCTACCAGCAGAGCGGCTGGTGGAAAGACAACCGGACTCCGTTCCACTTTCAGGAGGATCTCGTCTACGGCCTCACGGTCGACAAGATCGGGCATTTTTACGGCGCCTACCTTCTGGAGTTTTTTATCGGGCGATCGGTCGAGTGGGCGAACGTTCCTGAAGAGACCGCCCTCTTGATCGGTTCGGGGGGAGCCTTACTGTTCCAGACGTATGTGGAGATTGAGGATGGCTTCTCGACGTGGGGTTTCGACAGGGTCGATTTTGCCTCCGATGTCGGCGGCGCAGCGTGGCCCATCGCCCGGTACTATGTACCCTATCTGCGACACTTCGATCTGAAAGTAAGCTATCACTCTTCCGATCTCCTGGGCAATCCGGGCGGCATCGGCTTTAAGGGGCAGAAACACCTCATCATCGACGACTATGAGGGACAGACCTTCTGGTTGAGCCTCGCGATTCATGATCTCGTTCCCGAGCGGGTAGGGCAATACTGGCCCGACTTTCTATGTCTAGCGGTCGGATACGGCGCCCGCGAAGTGGCAGGACCCGACCCCCACCGTATTTACCTCGTCGCGCTCGATCTCGACATGACAAAGATTATTCCCCGGGATACCGGCTTCCTGCGTGCTCTCGGCGAGCTGCTCAATTATGTGCATATGCCGCTGCCGGCAGTCCAATTCTCTCCGGGCGCCATATGGTATGGGGTGTATTTCTGATTTGAGGGAAACGGGGCCGATTCCTTGACTTTGAGGCACCTATTTTCTAATTTCTATACGCAATTTGAGAGCGCCTGAGGGCAATCCTCGAATCTCACAAACCTCAACCTGGTATAACCACGGGCGATGCCAAAACTCAACATCGGCCAGAAAGCGCCGGACTTTTCGCTGCCGTCGACGGACGGCCGCACAATTTCGCTTGGAGATCTGCGGGGCAAGAAGGTGGTCCTTTATTTCTATCCGAAAGACAGCACCCCCGGATGTACAAAGGAGGCGTGCGATTTCCGCGACAATGCCGATCAGTTGAAGCGGAAGGGTGCCAGGGTCATCGGCGTCAGCGCAGACTCCGTCAAATCCCACGACAAATTCTCGAAGAACTACGATTTGCCGTTTCCGCTCTTGAGCGATGAGAGCAAAGAAATGCTCAAGGCGTACGGCGTTTGGAAAGAAAAATCATTCATGGGCCGGAAATATATGGGCATTGTGCGAACGACGGTCATTATCGACGAGGAAGGAAAGATCGAAAACGTCTTCGAGAATGTTTCGGTGAAGAATCATGTGGACGAGGTTCTCGAGCAATTATAAGGAGATTTCATGAACACCAGCCAAAAGCTCGCCGCTGAATTCATCGGCACGTTCACGCTGACCTTCATCGGGGTTTCTTCCATCTGTGTGAATGCCGGGCTCCCCGGAGTTGCCCTGGCGCACGGGCTGGCGATTGCCGTCATGGTCGCCGCCCTGGGGTATATTTCCGGCGGGTTCTTTAATCCGGCGGTCACGTTTGGCGCGTGGGTGGGCGGCAAGATCGATGCGAAGAACGCGATTCTGTATTCCGCTGCGCAGCTTTCCGGCGCTCTCGTGGGAGCGCTCGCGGTCAGGGCTGTTTTTCCCGCATCGACGGTCGAACTCTTTAAGTTGGGGACACCGATGCTCGCTCCTGATGTCGGAGTCGGAGCGGGAATCCTCATAGAGTTGATTCTGACTTTCCTCCTCGTCCTGGTGGTGTACGGTTCCGCCATCGACTCGCGCGGGCCGGGGATGGGGGGCTTATTTGTCGGCCTCACAATCACGGCCGATATTCTCGCCGGGGGCCCGATGACCGGCGCCTCCATGAATCCTGCCCGAACATTCGGCCCGGCCCTTGCGGGCGGCTACTGGGAAAATCATCTTGTGTACTGGATCGGCCCGATGCTGGGGGCCGGGCTTGCGGCGCTCGTCTATAAGAAACTGCTCGCCAAACCGGAGGGCTGAAACGTGCTTGAAACTTTGCAGCAGGCGTGGGTGTTGTGAAAACGAACAAGCCTCAGGAGGGATCGACGGTTTACTTAACGCGCAAAGAGCACTTTTCCGCGTCGCACCGATTGTTTAACCCGAAATTTTCCGAGGAAGAAAATCTCGCGACCTACGGCAAGTGTGCCTACCCGAACGGCCACGGGCACAATTACGAGATCGACGTGACCGTCGCGGGTGAGCCGGGCCGCGATACCGGAATGATTCTGGATCTTAAGAAGCTTTCCGACTTGATTGAAGAGGAGATTCTGTCGAAAGTCGATCATAAACATTTGAATTTAGACGTGGATTTTCTCCACGGGATTATCCCCACCGCGGAAAATATCGCGATTGAATTCTGGCGCGTCCTTTGCCCCAAGCTCACCGCGGGCCGATTGTATTCCATACGGGTTTTTGAAACTCCAAATAATTTCGCCGAATACCGAGGTTAATCATGGAAGAAGAATTGCTGAAAACGACGACCATTGAGGAAGCTGTTCGGGAGATCCTGAGAACGGTGGGGGAGGACCCTCTCCGGGAGGGACTGCTCCAGACGCCGCGCCGGGTGGCGGAATCGCTGCAGTTTCTCACCAGCGGCTACGGCCGGGACATCCGCTCGGTACTGAATGGAGCAATCTTTTCGGAGAAGTACAGCGAGATGGTCATCGTGAAGGACATCGATTTCTTCAGCTTGTGCGAACACCATCTGCTGCCATTCTACGGAAAGGCCCATGTCGCGTATATACCGAACGGCAAAATCCTCGGGTTAAGCAAGCTCCCCCGGCTCGTCGAGGTGTTCAGCCGCAGACTGCAGGTCCAGGAACGATTGACGCAGCAGATCGCCGATACACTCTTTGAAGCGCTCGAACCGGCGGGTGTGGGCGTCGTTGTCGAGGCGCGCCATCTCTGCATGATTATGCGCGGGGTGGAAAAACAGAATTCCGCGGCCACGACGAGCGCGATGCTCGGGTCGTTCCGGGAGGACGACCGGACCCGAAATGAGTTCCTGAATCTCGTCTCGATCAAACTGACCTGAGATGAGAGAGCGTGCGGCTGATCTCCGCCTCCGTCGCCCGGTCGTCTGGGTCGTGGGGGCGTCACGCGGTATCGGTCGCGAGATCGCCGGCCGGTTTGCGGCCATCGGATGTGAAGTCTGCCTCTCCTCGCGCAATTCCTCGGACCTCGAGTCTGCCGTCCGCCAGATCAGGCGGCTGGGGGGCAGGGCGCATTCATTTCCCTGTGACATCAGGAAGATCAACTCGGTTTCATCCACGGCCCGTCGCATCCGGCACGCCGTCGGCGACGTCGAGGTGCTCGTCAACAATGCCGGCATTACCGTCTTCAAGACGTTTATTAAAACTTCCCTGAAGGAATTCAGCGCCATCCTCGACACAAATCTATTGGGGCAGATCGCGTCGATCAAGGCTGTCTTACCCTCGATGGTGAGGCGAAGGGGAGGGCACATATTCAATATTCTATCCAATGCCGCGATCAAGACGTTCGAGGGCTCCTCGGCATACACGGCGGCGAAGGCCGGGATGCTCGGCCTGGGAAAAGTTCTCAGGGAAGAGGTGAAGGCTCATCACGTCAAAGTTGTGAACATCCTCCCCGGGGCGACGGAAACCAGGATGTGGAGCGCGACTCTACGGAAGAAGTATTCATACCGGATGATGAAGCCGTCGAGCGTCGCTGATGCGGTGCTCGCCGTCTACCGGATGCCGGACGACGTCGTGGTCGACGAGATGGTGATTCGCCCGATGCTGGGCGACCTCGGGGGATAGACGATGCAGTATAGATGATGCTGAAGGATAAAGTAGCGGTTGTCACCGGCTCGGGACGCGGAATCGGGAAAGCGATCGCTCTTGCGCTGGCCCGGGAGGGAGCCCGAGTGGTCGTTGCCGCCCGGACGCTGACGGAGATTAATGCCGTGGCCAGGGAGATCGAGGCCGTTGGCACAGCGGCATTCCCGGTCCGGACCGATGTCTCGCAGGAATTTGATGTCAACATGCTGGTCTCCAAGACGGTCCAGAAGTGGGGCGCCATCGATATACTTATTAATAATGCCGGCGTCGGAACCTTTGCGAAGGTTGTCGATCTGGCGGCGAGCGAGTTCGACAAGATGGTCAGGGTGAACATGCGGGGCGTTTTCCTCTGCGCGCGTGCCGTGGTTCCTCACATGGTGCAAAAGAATTCGGGAGACATCGTCAACGTCGCTTCCCTCGCCGGCAGGAATGCGTTCGTCGGAGGGGCGGCATATTGCGCGACCAAGTGGGGACTGATCGGATTTGCCCGCTGCCTGATGCTCGAAGTGCGCACGCACAACATCCGCGTCATTACGGTCTGTCCCGGATCGGTGGACACCGGCTTCGGCGGCGAGAAGGATGAACTCGCTCACCGGAGCTCGGGTGATATCCCCCAGGCGGAGGATATTGCCCGGGTCGTCGTCGATGCGCTGCGGATGCCAAGGAATGTCATGGTGAGCGAGGTGGATGTTCGTCCGACAAATCCCAAGCACTGAGGAGATACGGAGCGGTGGCGGAGAAAAAAGTCGGGCAGGTTATCTACAAGCTCACTTTCTCAGACATTCTGGAGCTCTTTCGTCTCGCGCCCGAGGCCGGGAGCCGTTTCCCGGAATACAAGGCGGGCCAGTACATCGCCCTCTCGCGAGACAGCTGTAAGCTCACGAAGAAAGTTGTGGGTCCGGACGGGAAGATAACGTATGTCTACGATCTCGATGAGTCGGGAAAACCAAAGAAGGGGCCGGTGACACACTCCTACTCCATCTCCTCGGCGCCCTTCGAAACGCAGGAGGGCGGATACCTTGAATTTTACGTCGTGCTTGAAATGATCGAGACGGGCACGCCCGGACGGCTCTCGGAATCCCTGTTCAAGCTGGACCCGGAAACCGACAACCGCATCACCTATATGAACAAAATTGCGGGCGATTTCACGCTCGATAAGAGGGCGGCTGCGGACCGGAATGTGGTGATGGTCGGGACGGGGACCGGCCTCGCTCCTTTTGCGTCGATGATCAAGCAGGTGAATTTTGAAGCAGGGCGGGGCTCCCGTCCCGATAAGCTGTTTACGCTCATCCATGCCAACCGGACACGCGAAGAGCTCGGCTATCACGGGCAGCTGCTCGAGATCGAGGCCTCAAAGAAGTTTGATTTTGTCTATCTTCCCTCGGTCAGCCGCCCCAATCCACAAGTGCTCGCCGATTCGTCGCTCGGAAAGGGACGAGCGAACAACATCCTCCGGCACATCCTGGGCATGGAATTGAAAGAAGAAGAAGAGTTTCGGCGGGCGGTTGAAGCGGGAGGGGATTCTGCAAAAGCAAAGGCGGCCCTGGAAAAAACAGTCAAACCCGTCTTGCCCCGGCACCTTTCCCGCGAGCTGCTTCTCGGAAGAATGGACCCGCCACAGACCGTGATCATCACGTGCGGAAATCCGGCCGGCATGGCCGATATTCAATATATAGCCAATACAAACAAAATCCGATTCGAAAAAGAAGACTGGTAAGTCTGCCGGCGGGCGAATACGGTGAACCAACGCGTCAGCTTTTAAGGCCGAGGTCGGAATACAGGCTGAGAACGCAGTCACGGCAGAAGTGGAAGAGTCGATAGTCGCCGACCTGGCGTGTGATCATTCGGCTTTCCTCGAACGGCCGCAGACAGAGGGAACATTTCCGGGAATTGGCATTTTCCTGATTTTTCCCGCCTCGTCCCAATAATTTCACGCCGGCAAAGGCGACCACCGTCAGGAGAAAAAGGAACACCACCGCAAGAATTGTTACCGCCATACTCTACAGCTTGACGCTGACCGACACCCCGTCGCGCAGGGGGATAATTGTCGTGAACAGCTCCTTGGACGAGTAGATCAGCCGGTTGTAGGTGAGGATCCCCGCTGTGTCGCTGTCCGGTTTGTGGTTGAGGACCTTGCCGCTCCAGAGCGCGTTGTCTGTGATAAGCAGCCCGCCCCTCCGGAGGCGGGGCACGGCCTTCCGGAATGCCCGGGGATACTGGTGCTTGTCGATGTCGTTGAAAATGATATCAAATTGACCCTCGACCTCGTCGATGAGCTTCAGGGCATCGCCGACGAGGAACGTAATCTTGCCGGCGATCTTGCCCCGATGAAAATAGACCTGAGCGTGCTCCGCATTATCCGGATTCCCATCGGTGCAGATCACACGGCCGTCCTTGCCGAGGGCTTTCGCGAACCAGTACGCAGAATAACCGAATCCGGAACCGAGCTCAAGAATCCGCTCTGCGCGCGACATCTTCGCGAACTGATACAGGAGCCGGCCGACCAGCGGGCCGACGACGGGGAAGTTTCTGGCCAGGGCGTATTGCTCCATGTCTGCGAGCGTGTCATCCCGATCGGGCGTGACGTTGAGGAGGTACTCGACAATATGAGCATTGACGATGTCCATTTTTTAATATAGGAAGAATCGCCGGAAAGTCAAACGGAACAACATGAGGACAGATCATGAATCACGATCAGGCATTGGCGCTGCTCAAGGAATATACCAAGAGCGACGCGCTGCTTAAACATATGTATGCGGTCGAAGCGGCGATGCGCGCCTACGCCCGCCGGGAGAAGGAAAATGAGGAGAACTGGGGCCTCGCGGGATTGCTCCATGATTTCGATTACGAGATGTTCCCGAATGCACCCGACCATCCGTTGAAAGGCTCGGAAATCCTCAAACAGCGGGGCTGTCCCGACGACGTCAGAGTCGCGATTCTCGGCCATGCAAGCTACACCGGAGTACCCCGGGAGACCCGCATGGCGAAGGCGCTCTATGCCTGCGACGAGCTCTGCGGTTTCGTCATGGCGTGTTCGCTGATCCGTCCCAACAAGATCGCCGATCTCGAAGTGTCGTCGGTCAAGAAAAAACTCAAGGATAAGGGATTCGCGCGCAACGTCAACCGCGAGGACATCCTCAAGGGCTCCGAAGAATTTGGGGTTCCGCTCGATGAGCACATCCGGTCGGTCATCGATGCGATGAAATCGATCGCAGGTGAGCTGGGCCTCGAACCCGCCGCGTCCTAGAAGAAATCGACCATGCAGCCCGCTCCGAACGCCGTGAGCCGTTGATCGAAGAATTCGCCGAAGAGCTGCCTGCCCTCGTAGAAGGCCAGGTAAAAATCGGTTCCTCTTCCAGACCACCGACCGAGTTTTATCCCCACCTGAATCTGATTTGATGCGGCGTAAACCGGCGTGCCCGTCACGGAAATGTGATACGCGCAATAGAGCTGCGAGGGTTGGTCCATGAAGGGGCCCAACAGGTTCTCCAGCGTGCCTTCCGCCCCTCCGAGATAGGAAAGACGCCCGATATCATCCGGCCGGACAAAGACGGCATAGGCAACTCCGGCGTAATAACGCAAGCTTCCCGAGGGATAGGGCAGCAGATGCCCCATGGTGAATTCGCCGAAGTCTCTTGTGAACGGAATCGGCCCCCGATTGTCAATCCACCTTCCGTCGCTGACGTTATAGTGGCCGTCCACGAGGTGTGCGCTGTGGTGTAAGATCCGCAGCCGGCCGATGAGGCGGCTTTCCGAAACGTTTTTTGAGAAGGAAAGATGGCCGCCGATAAACCCGTCGAGCGCGTCGACCTGCAAGCGCAGTCCCTGGCTGCCCGTAACGAACCCTTTGCCGAAAAAATCCACCCCCATCGCCACGCTCATCCCTGCCCGGGGCAGGGAAAGCACGAACAGATCGCTCGTATTTCCGACATCGAGAACGAGCTCCCCGGCGCTGAGAAACTTCATGATGCCGATTCGTGATTCCTGGCTGTTGGCTTTCAGCGGCGTGAACTGCAGGCCGGCGGGAAATAATTTTAACCGGACTTCTGAATCGTCCGATGCCTGGGACCTGCCCGCCACCGGCAGGATCAGGAGTACGGCGAGAGAACCGAGGCGGATCATACGCAGAATTTTTTTTGCAATATACCAAACGAAGGCTCGGGTTGCAAAATCCGATCCCCCGGCCTATATTAAAGATGACAAAGTGAACATGACATGAAGACGAAACTCCCGCTTTCGGATAAGGAGATGCTTCGGTACAGCCGGCATCTCATCATGCCCGAAATCGGAATCGAGGGGCAGCAAAAGCTGAAGGCAGCGCGCGTGTTGATCATCGGGGCAGGCGGGCTGGGTTCGCCGCTCGGGTTGTACCTTGCGGCGGCGGGTGTCGGGACGATCGGGGTCGTCGATTTCGATGTGGTGGATGCGACAAACCTTCACAGACAGGTGCTCTTTTCCGAGCGCGACATCGGCCGATCGAAGCTGGAGTCGGCGAAGGAACGGTTGCAGGGGGTCAACCCGCATATTAGTATAGAACTGCACGAGACCCGCCTGACATCCGAGAATGCGCTCGAGATCCTGCGCGACTACGACATCATCGCCGACGGGACGGATAATTTTCCGACGCGGTATCTGGTGAATGATGCGTGCGTCCTGCTGGGCAAGCCGAATGTCTACGCGAGCATTTTCCGGTTCGAAGGCCAGTTGAGCGTCTTTGATGCAAAAAAAGGCCCATGTTATCGCTGCCTCTTTCCGGCGCCTCCGCCGCCGGGACTCGTTCCGAGCTGCGCCGAGGCGGGCGTTCTCGGCGTGCTGCCGGGAATCATCGGATCCCTCCAGGCGCTCGAGGTGATCAAGCTCATCGTCGGGAAGGGGGAACCGCTGGTCGGCCGGCTGGTGCTTTTTGATGCACTCAAAGTCAGCTTCCGGCAGCTCACGCTGCGGAAGAACCGGGAGTGCCCGATCTGCGGCGAGCACCCGACGATCGACCGGTTGATCGACTACGAGCAGTTCTGCGGATCGCCGGCTGATACTCCGCAAGGGGTTGAGATTACTCCCGAAGCCCTCAAGGCGCGCCTCGATGGGGGCGAGGATATTTTTATTCTGGATGTCCGCGAACCCCATGAGTATCAGCTCGCGAATCTGGGCGGCCGCCTCATTCCCCTGAGCGCCCTGCCCGGACGGTTGACCGAACTTGACGCGACGCGCGAGATCATCGTCCACTGCAAGCTCGGCGGCCGCAGCGCGAAGGCCGTTGATCTGCTCCGAAAGGCGGGATTCTCGAACGTGAAAAATCTTTCCGGGGGAATCGACGCCTGGGCTCAGCGGATTGATCGAACGATGAGGAGGTATTGATCTGTTGTAACTCTCGGGTTATTTCTCTACATTCCGAATAATTTTTTCCGCGCCCAACCAGTACTTCAGGAGAATACTCTATGCGCCGAGCATCCTCTTTCCTGCTGTTGATGTTTCTTTCCACGGGACCGGCATTGCTCGCCCAGCAGGACGAGGAAGAGCCGCTTCCTCCGCCGCGGCATGGCGGAGCGGCGAAGATCGGCGGGGCCATCGGTTTCACGACGAGCTACCTCTTTCTCGACATGGATGCATTCAATCAGGTGTTTGGCAATGCAAGCGCGGCGCAGTTCAGCAGTAAAGGGATGGTCCTGTATGGCGGCCAGGGGTACGGATATGTCATGATTGTCCCCAATCTTCGCATCGGGTATCTGAACATGGGGGGGACCCGGAAGTCGCTCTCGGTCGAGGGAAATACGCGCCGTTACATCGACCTTTCGGTCGGATTCAGCGGCGCATCATTCGACTACGTCATCCCGGTCGTTCCGCGGCTTGATCTTTCGCTGGGCGTCCTTGTGGGCGGCGGCGGCGTGGATATCACGATGTCGCGCGACGAAGGGTTCGCGAAAACATGGGACAAAGTCTGGACCGATTTCGGGGATCCGGGCACGGCGGCAGTGGAATACTCCCGCAAGCTCTCGGGGAGGTTTTTCATCTACCAGCCGTCAATTAATATCGAATTCGCACTCCTGCGCTGGCTCGGATTGCGGGCCGGGGCGAGCTATCTCGGAATGGCCGGGGGAAGCTGGCAAATCGACGACCGGTACGAACTCATCGGCGTTCCAGACAATATCAGCGGCAAGGGTTGGATGATCAACGGGGGAGTGTTCGTCGGTACGTTTCTTTTTTAGGTGCCCGACTCGCTCCGTTCGGTAAACTGCTCCGACTTCCATCTTTCAAAGAGAGGCTTGAGCCTGTTCCTCTGGTACTTTCCCGTGGAGGTGACGGGGATATCATTCCCGAACACGACGACTTTGGGGCACTTCGGGAAGGGAAAAAACCGGCGGCAGTAACCGATCACGTCCTCCTCGCTCAGGCTCGCGCGTTCCTCCGGTTGAACGTAGGCTCCCACTTCCTCACCGTACCAATCGTTATCGAAGCCGACCGCAAGCCCTGCCTTGACCCCCGGTACGTTCATGAGCACCTCATCGATCTCAAACGGCGAGATATTCACGCCGCCCCTGATGATCAGCTCTTTGATACGGCCCGTTATAAAAAAAAACTTTCTTCCGTTCTCATCGTAGCGAAAAAAACCTTCGTCTCCGCTCCGGAACCACCCATGCGTAAACGCGGCGTCATTGGCTTCGGCGTTTGCGTCGTAACCCTTCATGACGTTGAGGCCCCGGATCACGATTTCTCCGCGCGCCTCTTCCGCGAGCTCGTTTCCGCGATCGTCATGGATCGACATTTCATTCGGCGGAATGGGCACGCCGATGGAGGGAAATCCGCAGCCGGTCAGCCAACGCCGGTGCGCTTCGGGTGAGAGGTCGACGGGAAGGAAACAGGAGTAACAGGTCGTCTCGGAGAGGCCGTATCCGTGGACGATCGGAATCTTAAAACGATCTTCGAAGCGCCCGGCGAGCTCGGTGGTAAGCGGGCCGGCTCCGCAAATAAGATGCCGGAAGCGCGACAGATCCTCCGCCGGACAATCGGGATGTTCGTGCAACAGAAACTGAAGCAGCGTGGGAACCACGCTCGCAACATGGACACCTTCGGCGGCGATGCGCGGAAAGAATTTGCCGGTATGGAATTTTTGATTTAAGACCACGCTGCCGCCGTAGTACAAGGGAGTCATGATTGTGACCACGATCCCGTTGACGTGGTGAAGGGGCAGGACGCACATCATTCTTTGATCGGGCGTCATCCCGTGCCATTCCGCGATCCCCTGAGCATCGACGAGAAGATTTTCCTGTGTAAGCACCACGCCCTTCGGGAGGCCCGTTGTTCCGGAGGTGTAAATTAAAAGGGCTTCGTCGTTCCCGTCCGGCTGCTGATCGGGCGGCACGGCCGCCGGCTGGCGGGCAATCTGTGCGTGGAAATTTCCTTCGGGGCCGCCGGTTGATTCTGAACCGACGCGTACGATCGTTTTGATGCCGGGGGTCCCGGCGATGATTCTCCCGAGCCGTTCGAAAAACTCCTCGCGGACGAGCGCGAGTTTGCACCGCGAATTCTGAAGGATGTAGCCGATCCGACGATCGTCTTCTCCCACGTTGACCGGCACCACCACCGCGCCGATCAGGAATGCGGCAACATACTGTATGACGGCATCCGGATGGTTGAACGATACAGTGGCGATCCGGTCGCCCTTGCGGATACCGGCGCTCAGGAGATAATTTGCGGTCCGGCCGGCGAGTCCGGAGAATTCGTTGTACGTGTACGTGCGGCGCGCATCTGGGAGCGCGCCGGAATCTTTTTGATCCGGGTAAAAGATGAGCCACACCTTATCGCCATACCTCTCCACCTGAGACCGCAACAATTCGCCCACGTTTGCATACGCGGTGCTCCGCCGGGCAGCAGGGACTCCCCCGATCGAACGCGCCTTGAGAAGGGCATCGCTCCGGCTAACTGCCATAGCGACCGGTCGAACTGAACACTGTCCGGGGAATCACGTAGGTCATCTCTCCTTCGACGGTGACAGGGTCCGCGAGGCCGTCGAACATCACCTCGATGTTTTCCCGAACAGTGTCTCTGCCAACGACCGAGAATCGCACGGGAATCGTGAGAACCGAGTCCGGGAACGAGTACCACTCGAGGTGTGTGCCTCCCTTATTCGTGTAAGAGTAAAACGGGCTTTCGAATCCTCCGACGTTTTGTCCGGCGGTCGAATACGTAACGGAGACGGTGTAAGACCGCCTCGTTGCCGCCAGCCGCAGCTCGACATCGTAGCGGGTCGTATCTCCGGACTTCTCGTGCCGCTCGGACCGCCCGACGGAGAGCCATGTGGTGTCAAATTCCGGCCCCGGCGGAAAATCGAGCTCCGTGATTGTCGAGCCGATCGAGGTATCGGTGCCGGCATGAGCAATCTTCATTCCCCTCAAATATTCTGAACCCTGAAGAGCGACCGCCCGGGTGTGGCGCGAGAGATCGCAACGTTCATTGATGCGCACATCCCGATACCACCACTGGTTGTAAACCGGAATGGCGGTCAAATACCCTGCCATGCAAATGAATAAAACGACGGAAATGAAAAGCGCGGCCTTCGATCCGATGATCGAAACAAGGGGCTTGAGTTCGCGGGAATCTCTGATGATGAAGGAGAGCGCATACAGAAACGGCAGAAGGGTCACGCTCAACCAGCCGATCATCAGACCGTTAAAGATCAGCCACGAGCCCGGACTTGACGGGATCGCGGATGCGATGCTGCGGAAGACGAGATCGTCCCACTCGGAGAAGATCAGACGGAAGAGCCACCAGGGGGAGAGGGCCACAAGGCACAACTTGAGAATGGGCTTACGGACGAACGCCGACAGGCTGATCAGGAAAAGCGCCACGGCCGGCTCGACAGCCAGCTTAAGATAAAAGGTTCCGCTGGCCAGACTCGCAACCGCCAGCACCACGATCGGCAGCGCCAGAAGAATTGCCGACCGCTTGAAGTAGACGTAGGGGCAGAGGGATACTCTCAGTTTTCGAAGCAGCCGAACTGTCAGCCAGGCGCCGATAGCGACGGACGGGATTGCAAGAACATAGTAGAGGGGGATCGAGGTAAGCCAGGGATGGCGGATCCCCCTGATGAGCGCGATGACATCCGATGACAGCCAGCCGCACACAGCGATGATGAGCGATGCGAGAGCGATCTTGATCCCCGACCAGCGGACGCGAAGAGGGGAATCCGGAGGCTCGCGCCGTCGGCGAACCGGGACGAAGGCGGCCGCGGCGAGAGCGATCGCCAGCACGGCGAATCCCACGACAGCCCAGAGCGGGATGAAGATCGGAGTATGAAAGACCAGATAGAGCCAGTACTGCTCGGTCCGCCGGGCCGGCACTCCGGAATCGAACCGGTCGACAAGCCTGGCGAAGAGCTCGGACGTGCGCTTCAATCCCGCGGCGTCGTAGTTCTCAAAATTATCGCGCGGCGTGTGGATCGGCTTGCCGATGTCGGTTGAAACGTCGACCGCCGGGATGCCGCGCTCCAGAAATGGCTCATGATCGGAGCCGGAACCTTGTTTGAATGCATAGTTCTCAGAGAAGAAATGCGTCGGGTACCCAAGGTGGTCGTATCCGAGGTTGTAGAATTCCTGGATGGCTGCGCTTACGAGCCAGGAGGGCGCGCTGGCGCCGTGACGGTCGGGATCGATTTCAATCCGCCCGAGCCCGTTCGCCATATCGGCCTGCAACATGAGATCGACGCTGTCGATCCCGCTGAACGCGCTCGCGAAGTACTTTGAACCCTCCAGTCCCTGTTCTTCACCCCCAAAACAGCAGAACACAAGCGTCGACCGCATCGGTTTCCGGCCGAGCTCGCCGGCGAGCTCCATCACCACCGCCGCTCCCGAGCCGTCGTCATCGGCGCCGGGGACTTCGGGCCCGGCGGAGTCGATGTGGCCCCCGATCAGGATAATCCGGGTCGAACTTCCTCTCTTGATCCCCACGGCAATGCCGCTGGAGGTATTCACCTTCGATGTGCGTTCGAAGGGCATGATGTAGGCGGTGTCGCAGCCCGCCGCCTTGAATTGGGAAACGGCATATTCGAGTGCGCGGTGCTCCGACGGCGAGCCCATGGGCCTCGGTCCGATCTCAACGGCGAGATGCCGCACGAATTGTACGGCGCGCTCCGCCGAGTATTGGCCGTGCGAGGAGAGCGGCCAGAGAAGGAACAGGAAGAGCGCCGGACGGAATCTCATGCGAGATTTTTTTCAAAAAATTCAAGCAGCTTGACTTCGTACGCCTTACCGCCCACTTCCCATGTATCGTTGTGGGAGGCATGCTCGATGGGAAACAGCTCCTTTTTCGCCGGGGTGTTGTCGTAGAGCATGATCGAGTAATTGTGCGTGATGAGGCGGTCGTTCTTTCCGTAGATGAACAAGATGGGGATGTCGAGATTCTTCACCGATTGAACCGGTGAGACGTCGCTCGCCCGGAAATTCGCAATTCTCTCCGAGCGCACAATGACGAGGTTCCGCAGGTAGTGAAAGGGAAGACGGATCATCCGCTTCTGATAATCATCGAAAATCGAGCGCAGGGTTGCGAATGAGTTTTCCGCAATCACGGCCGCGATGCGCGGGTCGACGGCCGCCGCTTGAATGGCCACTGCGGCTCCCATCGAAGTGCCGAACGCTCCCATCTTTCCAAGGGTAAGATCCTTCCGGGCGTTCAAATAATCGATGATTCTGACGACGTCGATCTTTTCGTAATAGCCGTAGGTGCAAAACTTCCCGCCGCTCTCACCGTGCCTCCGTGCATCGTACAGGAACACATTAAATCGGTTGTCATGCAGGAGCTTGGCCAGCCGCAGCCCGTCGATTTTACAGTCCGCCACTCCGTGAAGGTACAGAACAGTTCCCTTTACCGGCGGATCGGCTCTGATGAGCCAGGAACTGAGCGAAATCCCCTCTTCAATCGGGACATCGATTTGCTCGGAAGGCAGGTGCAATTCCGACGGCATGGTGGGCAGGTGGAGCGCCCGGTAAAATTCCGGCGTTCGCCTCCGCGGCTTCAAAAGTATGCTGGGGCCGATCACCAGGAGGATGATCGTTGCGCTCGCAAGAAAGAGCAGCAGAACCGCTCCGAGCGGCAGGACGAATGTCATCTATGAGGGGAAGTGCCGATGTGAATTTCACGATGTTGTGGGGGAATCCAAATAATATAGGAAGAGACAGATCGGGATGCAAGAGATTCCATCTCTCGCCCAATATTCGTATATTTTTGTCCATGAATCCATTTCCGGGGAAAGTCGCGCTCGTGCATGACTGGCTCGTCGGCATGAGAGGCGGTGAAAAGGTGCTGGAGGTTTTGTGCGAACTGTTCCCGCACGCAACGCTCTTTACGCTCGTGCACCGGGCCGGCAGCGTCGCTGCGTCGATCGAGCGCTTGCCCATCAGGACCTCTTTTATTCAGCATCTCCCGTTCGGCCGGAGTCATTACCGCTATTTCCTCCCCCTCTTTCCCTACGCCGCAGAAGGGCTTGATGTCCGGGAATTCGACCTGGTGATATCGAGCAGTCACGCCGCGGCGAAGGGGGCCCGGGTCCGGGAGGGAGCTCTGCACGTGTGCTACTGCCATTCTCCGATGCGATACATCTGGGATCAATATGAGCAGTATTTCGGCGCCGGGCGGGCGCCGTTCGCAGTCCGGAAGGGAATGAATTATTTTCTGGCCGGACTTCGACGGTGGGACGTCGAAACGGCGAAGGATGTTCGGCATTTTATAGCGAATTCCCGTGCGGTGCAGGCTCGCATATTGAAAATTTATGGACGGGAATCGACCGTGATCTACCCCCCCGTCGATGTGAGCAGCTTCGAGCTCTCGTTGAAAGACGACGGCTACTTCCTGGCCGTCTCCGCCCTCGTCCCCTACAAGCGGCTCGATGTTGCGATCGAGGCATTCAACCGCCTGCGGAAACGCCTGGTCATCGTCGGGTCAGGCCCGGAAGAGCGCGCTCTCCGCGCGGTTGCCGGCGGGACAATCGAGTTCACCGGCTGGGTGGATGAGCGCGAGCTGAAGCGATACTACGGGGGCTGCCGGGCGCTGATCTTCCCGGGAGTCGAGGATTTCGGCATCGTGCCAGTTGAAGCGATGGCGTGCGGCAAGCCCGTCATCGCGTTGGCGAAGGGGGGAGCGCTCGAGACGGTCGTGGACGGGAAAACCGGAGTCTTCTTCTCTGATCAAACCCCGGAATCCCTCGCCCATGCAGTCAATCAATTTGAGAAAATCAAATTTGACGGGCATGCGATGAGAGTACACGCATCCCAATTCAATAAAGAAATTTGTAAAAACCGGCTCTCGGCCCTCATCGACTCCGTGAGCGGAGTAGCGGCATCGAATTGATATCGGAGTTCTTGATTTTCCAGGTTCAATTCTCTACATTACGAGCGGAGAATCCTTGCACAGTTCTTGTCTGATGGAGCATCGGACCAGGCTCGTTGGCCGAGTCACCTTCCGGCTGTTGATTCCTTTCATTGTCCTCACTGCGTCCGCCCAAAACTCTTTTACCATACGGCCGACCGTCACGCCGGATCGCTTCCGGGGGATCTCCATGCACCGTGAGGAACAACCCGCCCGTCCAAAGGTCGGTCTTGTGTTGAGCGGCGGCGGTGGGCGCGGACTCGCCCAGATCGGTGTGCTCCGGGCGCTCGAAAGGCGCGGGATTCCGATCGATTTCATCGTCGGCAACAGCCTTGGCAGCGTGATCGGCGGGCTCTACTCGGCGGGATATTCCACGACGGCGATCGAGAGCATCGCGACCCACACGAACTGGAGCGAATTACTTTCCTTCTCGGGGGATACGAAGCGGACGGACCTGTTTGTGGGACAAAAACAGTCCGAAGAGGAAGGCTTCCTGCTTATCCGCTTCGACGGCCTTGCGCCGATCATCCCTTCGGCCATTTCCACCGGCCAGCGGTTTTCAAATTTCTTCTCGTATCTGACGCTGCAGGCGGTCTATCATCCGAATCCCGGCTTTGACGATCTGAAGGTGCGGTTTCGCGCAACGGCGACCGATCTCCTCTCGGGCCGGCGCGTCGTCCTTGACCACGGCTCTCTGGCGGAAGCGATGAGGGCGAGCGTCACCGTTCCTCTCCTCTATTCCCCCCTCGAGCGTGATTCCATGTTTCTGGTGGACGGCGGACTGAAGTCGAATATCCCGGTCGATGTAGCACGATCGGCGGGCTGCGATGTCGTGATCGCGGTGAACTCCACCAGTTCTATGCGCGGCGCCGCTCAGTTGAATGCACCGTGGGAAATCGCGGATCAGATCATGACGATCATGATGCAGGAGCCGAACGAGCGCCAGCTCGGCCTCGCCGACGTTGTCATTACTCCGGCCACGCGGGAGCGTGTCGTCTCCGATTTCTCGGGCGTCGATACGTTGATCGCTGCGGGAGAGCTTGCCGGTGAACGGGCCATCGGCCCGATCCTCGATGCTCTCAAAAAGCGTATTCAGCAAAGCTCCCCGTTGTCGATGCAGCCCTTGAAGGCGCCCCAGGTCAGCTCAAGCGGTGATTCGTTGCCGGAGGGGATCAAAATCGAAATCTTGCGCGATGCCGGCACACGGACACTCTCCCCGCAAAGCATCGCCGGTTATGTCAATCGCCTCGCGGCGAGCGGGAGATATCGGGAAGTGTACGCCGGGGTCACCGAGGCGGCGAGCCCCGCGGAAGTGGTTTTCTATCTCCGGCCGTATGCGCCGTTGGAGGAGGTAACTTTTACGGGGAACCATGCCCTTGCGGGCAAGCTGATTTCTGCAGAGCTCGACTCGGTGAAAGGCAGGGCGTTCGAGAATTCGGACCTGCAGGCGGTTCTCGAACGGATCATCAAGCTCTATCGGGTCCGAGGCTACTCGCTGGCACGGATCGATTCTCTGGATCTCGACCGGGAACACGGACGGCTCCGGTTGAGAATCAATGAAGGGACGATCGCGCAGATCCGGTATGAGGGCAATGAACGGACGCGGGACTATGTCATCCGGCGCGAATTTCCTCTCGATGAGGGCGATATATTCAGGATCGATCAGGCCTCCCACGGCATTGTCAATATCAAGAGCACGGGTCTCTTCGACTACGTATTGCTCGATGTGCGATACCGCGGGAACGAACCGGTCGTCGTCCTCAAAGTGAAAGAAAGCAGCTCGTCGGTTCTTCGCCTCGGCCTCCACGCCGACAACGAACACAGTCTGGTCAGCACGGTTGATATTCACGACGCCAATTTTCGCGGGGCGTGGGAGGACCTGGGACTCACCATGCGGTACGGATATCGGGACCGTGGAATCCGTCTCGGTTACACGATCAACAGGATCTTTAACACATACTTCACATTCAATACGCAAGGATATTTTTCCTCCCGGGATGTCATCACGTACCGCGACGATCCCGCCCCCACAGGGGCGGATTGGGACCGGATCGAGTTGGGCCGTTACAAAGTAAATAAGTACGGATGGGCGCTCGCCTTCGGCAGCCGGTTTGAGCGCTTCGGGGACGTCAGCGCCGAACTGCGCGTTGAAAATCATCAGATCCGGGAGATGAGCGGCGAGGGCTACGTGCCTGAACGGTACCGCTTCGTTTCCTTGAGACTCAAGAGCACCGTCGACACCGAGAACAAGTTCCATTTTCCGACCTCGGGAATGTTCCTCGAGCTTTCGTACGAAACCGCCCTCCGAAACCTCGGGAGCGAGGTGGGGTTCGGAAAAGTCGGAGTCACCTACGAATCGTACTTCACCTTTCTTCCCCGTCATACCGTCCGCCCGAAAATAACTGTCGGATTCGCCGATGCGACGCTCCCATTGGCCGAGCAGTTCACGGTCGGCGGCTTCGACTCGTTTCTCGGACTCAGGGAGGACGACAGTTACGGGAGACAGTTATTCGTCGTCAACGTGGAATACCGCTATTGGCTTCCGTTCAAAGTGATCTTCGAGACCTACATCAAGGCGCGATACGACCTCGGAACGATCTCCCTTATCCCGGAGGAACTGAAGTTCAACAGCTTCCGGCACGGCCTCGGTGTCGGCGTTGCGCTCGACACCCCGCTCGGCGAGACTTCGCTCGGGGCAGGCAGGAGTTTTTATCTGAACGCGGGAGGCGGGAATTCCTCCGTCAGCCTTGGCCCGATTTTATTTTATTTCTCGGTCGGGCCGAGATTGTGAGGGCCGGCTATACGATCCTCGAACACCCGTCGGATCTTGGAATTGAGGCCAGGGGGAGGACCCTTCCAGAATTGTTTCAACGGGCGGCAACCGCGCTCTGCTCCATCATCGTTGAGCTTGAAACGGTACGTGTCAGGGAGCAGAGAGAGGTTGTCATCACCGCGTCTGACAGAGAGCAACTCTTCGTCCGTTGGCTGACGGAGATCCTGTATCTCTATGACGGGACCGGTTTCGTCTGCAAGGATTTTAGAGTCGAGAGTCTGTCGAGCACGAACCTGAAGGCGACGGTTCTCGGAGAGGCCCTCAGACCCTCCATCCACAGCAGGCTCCTGGATGTCAAGGCCGTAACCTACCATCAATTGAGTGTGCGCCAACACGACGAAGGATGGGTGGCGCGGGTGTTTCTCGATATCTGATCCCGCAAAGCGGAATCCGGAAATCCCTCAAATCGCGTCATGGTAAAGAAGATCGATCAGTATCGCTTTGTCATACCGAAGACGTACAAGCCCGGGATGAACGTCGAGGGTCTCATCTATGCCGATGATGAGCTCATCAAACAAATTGAGCGGGATCAGACGAAGGATCAGGTAGCGAATGTCGCAACGCTCAGGGGCCTTGTCGGTCGTTCGCTCGCCATGCCCGATGCTCATCAGGGTTATGGCTTCTGCATCGGGGGCGTCGCGGCGGCAGATCTCGAAGAGGGCGTGGTTTCGGCCGGCGGCGTGGGATTCGACATCAATTGCGGCGTCCGGCTGCTCGCGGCACCATTTGCCGTCGATGATGTGCGGGGGAAGCTCGATCAGCTTCTCAATCAATTGTTCCGGGATATCCCCTGCGGAACCGGACGCAAAGGGCCTGTGGAAATCTCGCGGTCCGAATTGGATCTCGTCCTCAAAGACGGCGCGCGGTGGGCGGTGCGGAACGGACACGGAAAGGAACCGGATCTCAATCGGATCGAGGATTACGGGGCCCTTCCCGAGGCCGAACCCGCCCTCGTGAGCGAGCGCGCCAAAGACCGGGGCCAGCATCAGCTCGGCACCCTGGGGTCGGGGAATCACTTTCTTGAAATTCAGGCGGTCGACGAGGTGTTCGAGCCCGGCGTCGCGGGCACGTTCGGGATTCAGAAGGGTCAGGTTGTCGTTCTCATGCACAGCGGCTCGCGGGGCCTGGGACATCAAGTCTGCACCGATTTCCTGGATCTCATGCAAGCGGGGATGAAAAAGTACGGCCTGTCGGTCATCGACCGCCAGCTTGCCTGCGTGCCCATTTCTTCCCGGGAAGGGAGGTCATATCTCGGCGCCATGGCCGCGGCGGCAAACTTTGCGTTCGCGAACCGCCAGATGATGACGCACCGGGCCCGCGAGGCGTTCCGCCGCGTCCTGGGCAGCGGGGATCTGAGGATCGTGTATGATGTGTGCCATAATATCGCCAAAATTGAAACGCACGAGGTCGACGGCACCCTGAAACGTGTGTTGGTTCACCGGAAGGGAGCCACGCGCTCCTTCCCGGCAGGACATCCCGTTCTTCCCGAGGAGCTGCGCGGCGCCGGGCAGCCCGTCCTGATCCCCGGGAGTATGGGGACTTCATCCTACGTTCTGGTCGGAACGGAGCAGGCGATGAAGGAAACATTCGGCTCGTCGTGCCATGGCGCGGGACGAGCGATGAGCCGCACGCAGGCGCGGCGCGAAACGACGGCGGATGAACTATTGAGCGAAATGAAGGAGAAAGGAATTCTTGTGAGAGGCGAGACTCGCTCCGGCCTCGTGGAGGAAAAACCGGATGCCTACAAAGATGTAAGCCGCGTCGTCGACGTCGTCCAGGGGGCCGGGATCGCGCGAAAGGTCGCAAAGCTCGTGCCTCTCGCGGTCATGAAAGGATGAACAGGATGTTGACCGACCATCAAAAAAGAGCCCTCCAGCACGAACGCCATCTTTCGGTCACGGCAAACGCCGGAGCCGGAAAGACGACCGTCCTTGTCCAGCGATTCATTGAGATTCTGATCCGGACCCGCGAGCCGGTAAGCAGGCTTGTGGCGATCACATTTACCGAGAACGCGGCGGGAGAGTTGAGAAAACGGATCGCCGATCTCATCGAACTTAAATTAGAGCAAGGCAACGAGGAGGAGACACAGCTCCTCGAGCGCGCAAGAGACGAGCTCTCTTCCGCAAATATCGGGACAATCCATTCGTTCTGCGCACACCTGCTGCGGGAATATCCGGTCGAAGCGGACGTTGACGCCTCCTTCACGGTCATCGAGGGTGTGGACCGTGAGCTCCTCCTGCAGGAATCGCTCCGGGAAACTCTTCAGGCCCTCTTGTCGGAGCATGCAGATGCCGGCGATCGGGAGGGGTTGCTTACTGTGTTGCGGCTGCTGGGTCGAAGAAAGGTGTTTCGGTACTTAGAGCACTGGCTGAAAAAAAGGGAGCTTATCGACCGGATGACGGAGCCCGACGGCTGCATGGCCGACCACCTCTCCGACGCCGACATTCTTAACATGCGGCAGCGGATGGTTCAAGAAGAATTGGCGCAGTCGGCCGGGCAACCCGAATGGAGGGAAGCGTTGGGGAGGCTCGTGAAGCAGGGATCGGGGAAAAAAGCCGGTGAACTATCGGCCTTGCTGTCGAGCTGGGGGAGCCTGACCTCACAGGAAGAGAAGATACGGTGGTATCAGGAGTTATGCCCGATTGTTTTCACATCGTCAGGATCATTGCGCAGAGATTGGACCGGCCCGCAGGCCGCGGCCTGGGACGAAGGGGAGGATGCGGCGATTCTCCATGCTCATTGGAGGAGTTCCGATGGAGTACGGAGCACTTTTGACCCCGGTGCGGAGCAACTTATGCTCCGGCTGGTCCGGATTCTACTGAACCTCTATCGGAAAACGCTGGATTCGTATGACTCACGGAAATCAGAATTCGGACAATTGGACTTCGACGATTTGCAGATTAAAACGCGTGAGCTTCTCCGTCGCGAGCATATCCGAAAGGAGCTGGCCGAAAGATTTCGTTTTATAATGATTGACGAATATCAGGACACCGACCAATTGCAATACGAAATCCTGAGGCTCCTGATTTCTGATTTTAGATCCGGCAACCTGTTCATTGTCGGAGATCCGAAGCAATCGATTTTCCGATTTCGGAATGCGGAAGTGCGGGTATTTGAGGAGACCAAGAAAGCAATCGCGGCCGCATCCGGAGCCGGCCTGGAAAACGATGTTTCTCTTGCGGAAAGCTTTCGCCTCCTTACCGGCCCGGCGGATTTTGTCAACCGTGTCTTCTCCGGAATAATGGGCGGAGCACGCCCAAGCCCTGAAATCAGGCATGAGGAGCTGATCAAGGGACGGTCGAACAACGCCGAGGGGAAGGTGGAAATGCTCCTTGTCGAAGAAGGCGTGAGCGACCAGGTAACCGACGGTATTGCGATCGAGTGCCGGATGATTGCACAACGGGTAACAAAGATGGTCGAGAGGAAGGAAATCGTCTATGAGGGGGCGAGGGAGACTCCTCGGCCGATCAAGTTTAACGATGTCGCCATTCTTCTCCGGGGCCGCACGCACCTCCGGGCGCTGGAAATAGCCCTCGCAGAGCATGGCATACCCTATGTTCTTTCAGCAGGAATCGGATTCTATCAAACTCAGGAAATCCTCGACTTTCTTTCATTGTTCAAGTTCCTCCTGAACCCCGAGGATGATGTCGCCCTCGTGGCTCTGCTCCGTTCCCCCTTCTTTGCCATTCCCGACTCCCTGCTCTTTGAGGTGTCGCGCGAGACGCGGGAAGAAACATTCTGGGGTAAAATGAACCGGTATGCGGCTCACCATCGGGATGCGATGCTTGTCCGAGCAGCTTCAATTCTCAGGGAAGATCTCGAGCTTGCCAACCGGCTGTCCATACCCTCGCTCGTTGAACGAATCCTCCTACAAACCGGCTGGCATGGAACTGTCTCCGGATTACCCTTCGGGGGCCAGAATGTCGCCAACATCGACAAGCTGCTCCGGATAGCGCGTGATTTTGAGGCGAGAGGATTCAACTCACTCTTTGATTTCGCGGAGCGCCTCAAAACCCTCGCCGATCACGAACGGCATGAAGGGCAGGCGCCGCCGGAAATCGCGCAGAACTGCGTCCAGATCCTGACAATCCATGGAGCCAAGGGATTGGAGTTTCCTGTGGTGTTCATCCCGTTTCTCGATCAGAAGTTTCAATATGATGCTTCTCCGTTTCTCGATTCCCGCATGGGAATCGCCTTCAAATCGCCCGACCCCTCCGATCCGGCGCAAGAGCGGAGCACCCCCTTCTTTGAATTGCTCAGGCGTGACAGCATCCGGAAGACCGAAGCCGAGGAAAAAAGGATTCTCTATGTGGCGTGCACCCGGTCCCGCGACGTCCTTGTTCTCTCGGGCCAGCTCAATGGCAAGATTTCACAACCATCGTACCTCGGGTGGATCCTGGATGGGCTCAGATTGGACCCCCGGTCAATCCGCCAGGGCGACACCGTCCTTCCAGAGGCCCCCTTGAAGGTCATGGAATGGTCGAACGGCTCCGGTAAGGTCAGAGAAAAGCCTCATGCGCTGGCGCTCTCGATTGCTCTGGAAGGGCGTCTTCCGGGCATCAGGCCCTTCATAGCCGATCGTGGAGAAGCCAATTTTCGCCTGCCGGAACTCTGGATCGAACCGGTCGAGGGAACAGTGCTCGGCGAGGTTTTTTCTGCTTCGCAAATCAAAACCTATCTGGAGTGCCCGACAAAGTACTATCTTAGATACCGGCTCGGCCTGCCAGAGACCCGTGCGCTGCCCAGCCTTCATGAAGAATCGGATGACGAGTCCGAGGGGGAGCTTGAAGGGTCCCTGACGCACCTTATCCTGCGGGATATTCAATCAAACGTCATTACCACCGGCGAGGTCGAAGAGAGGGCGCGCCGCCTGGTTTTCAATACTCCAATGCTGGCTCCGGAAGAGCGGGAACGCGCGAACGCGGCGGTCGTGCGGAACGTAACAAGTTTTCTCCATTCCGGCTTCGGGAGAGAAGTGCTTTCAGCAGCGGAAACAAAGACAGAATTCACTGTTAACTCTGTCCTGGGGGAAGACTTTGTAACCGGAACCATCGACCGCTTGTACCGCGACGCGAGCGGAATTTGGCATATACTTGATTATAAAACAGATGGGATCACGAGGGAGGATGTGAGTCCCCGCTCGGAATTGTATAGGCCGCAGCTGGCTGTTTACGCCTGGCTTATCCAGAGGGCGTATCGGCAGGAATCGGTGCGCGCTTCGCTCCTGTTCCTTCAGCACCCGTCATCGCCGGTCCATTTCATCTTTGGTCCCGCTGAAACCCGCCGGGATGAGCTAATCTTCCGCGACGTAATCGGCCGGGTAAAGTCGGGGCAGTTCGACCGGAAGATCCAAATCTGCAGAACCTGCACCTATCGTTCGGGAGACGACTGCCTGCTCCGGCCCGGATAAGCGCCCCATTCGACCGAAATTCATCGTTTGGAGCCATCGGGTGTTTGGCTTCATTCCTGATCTCCCAACCCCATGTGGATATCTTGTGAGAATATCCTGAATTCTGCACGATTTCGACCTTTTCCTGCTTGATAGGTTGTGGAAAACGAATTTCGATATACATGACACAGGCTTTATGAACTTACCTCAAGCCTTCCTTAAAAAATATCTTGCATCTTATTATAGAATTACGTATGCTTCAACCGCTTGTCTGTGGGATGTCCCGGAAGCCAATTTAAACCAGTTTACAGGAACGACATGAAACCGTCCCAGAATTTCGAAGAGATTCTCGAAGGTATTTCCGGGGGTTTTTTCGCGCTTGACACGGACTACCGGTTCACATACTGGAACAGGGCCGCGGAAGAGGGGACAGGACTAAAACGGGAGCAGGTCCTCGGCAAGAATGTATTTGAGGTCTTTCCGAACGCGCAAGATGCGGAGCTCGGCGAAAAGTACCGCCTCGCCATGGAGAAGAGGGCCTTTCAGAGTTTCGAGACATCCTACCGGGATGAACGGTTTGAGGCATGGTTCGACATTCGAATTTATCCGACCGAGAGCGGCATTTCGGTTTTCTTCCAGGACATTACCCAGAACAAGCGCCAGCAGCAACAGAAAGAAATGCTGATGGAGGTATCGCATGTCATCAATGTGGCTCAGCATCTCGACGAACTGTGCCTCAATGCGGGCGAACGGATCGCCGCATTCATGGAGATCCCGGCGAAGTTTGTCTGCATCTACCGGTATGATCAGCGGTCGTCGCTCCTCCACTTGATGGCGCCGTCTTTAATTGATGTGAGGGTGGATCCCGAGGTCGAGCACCAGATTGTTCACGAGAAGACCAACACGATTGCGGTACAGACCGCGATCGGAAGAAAGATCGTCGTAACCGATGAACTCTCCCGAAGCTCGATTGCCGCCTACTTTCTCAACGAGACGACTGCGCTGAAGCTGAAATCCCTGATTTCGCTCCCCCTGATGGTGCAAAACGAGCTGCAGGGGGTGCTGGAAGTCCTCTCTCCCAAGGTCGATCAGTATGTGCAGGAAGAACTGAAGTTGTTGACAATCATCGCGAATGAACTTTCCATTGGAATGAGCCGAAAGAGGCTCATGGATGAGATCACGATCAAGAATATCGAGCTGGAAAACGAGAAGAAGCGGACCGACGACGCCAATGAGACGCTGAAACGGTTTCTCGCCACCTTCAGCCACGAGCTGCGCGCGCCGCTTAATGCCATTGTCGGCTTCTCCGACATCCTCACATCCGATTTACGCACCGTTCCGCCCGAAAAAGTGAACGATTTCATGAAGAATATAAACGAGAGCGGCAAACATCTCCAGGGTCTCATCAACGATATTCTGGACCTCTCGAAGATCGAAGCGGGCAAGATGGAATTGCATCTCGACGCCTATCCCGTCTCGTATTTCGTCGAGAGCGTCCAGCGCGTCATGCAGGCGGCGCTCCAGCAAAAGCAGGCCAAGCTGGCCTTCGATATCTCACCCGATGTGGAGCAGCTCGTCGTCGATCAAACGCGTTTCAAACAGATTCTCGTGAATCTGGTATCGAATGCGATCAAATACAGCAACAAACAGGGAAGCGTGACGGTCTCCATCCGCCGGTTCATAAACGAAATCGAGATCGAAGTCAAGGATCAGGGACTCGGGATCAAACCGGAGGATATGGCGAGACTCTTTACCGCTTTCCAGCAGGGAAAGAACGCCCGTGTGTCGTCCGAAGGAACGGGATTGGGGCTTGTTATCTCAAAGCGGCTCGTGGAGCTCCACGGCGGACAGATCTGGGTGGATAGCGAATGGGGGAAGGGGAGCACCTTCCGTTTTCGCATCCCGATGGTGCTGGCGGGCGAAGTCGTCGAATCGGCGGATCAACTTGTGCACACCCCGGCCGAAGCGGTCTCGGACCTGCCCGAAGGCGAACGGCCGCTCGTGCTGATCATCGAGGATAATCCCCAGGCGGGCCAGCTCATCCAGATGTATCTTCAGGAAGCCGGCTACCGCACGGAATTCGCCCGCGACGGCGCAGAAGGACTCGAGAAGGCGAAGCGGTTGAAGCCCAATGTGATCACACTCGACATGATTATGCCGATTAAGGACGGATGGCAGGTGTTGAAAGAGCTCAAGCGGCACCCGATTTGTAAAAACATCCCGATCGTGATCATCTCGATCACGGACGAGAAGAAACTCGGCTTCAGCATGGGAGCCGTGGATTACTTCGTGAAACCGGTGAATCGGGAGGAGTTGTTGAAGGTGATGCAGAAGATCCCCCTGCGGGCGATGAAGCAGAAACAGCATCCAAAGGTCCTGATCATTGACGACGACCGTACGGCGGCGGACCTCATTCACGTGATTTTGGAGGCCGAGGGGTATGACGTAATCAAATCGATGAACGGGAAGGAGGGGGTCAGAATCGCCGCGGCAGAATCGCCCGACCTCATCATCCTGGACCTGATTATGCCAGATATCTCGGGGTTCAATGTCGCCTACCAGTTAAAACAGCAGGTTGCGACGAGGAACACGCCCATTATTATTCTTACCTCGATGGAGGTGGACGAAGACACCAAGACGCAGATGCAGGGTTTCATCTCGACGATCATGAGCAAGTCACGATTCACGAAGAACGACCTCCTGCGGGAGATCAGTTCGATAGAAAAGACGAGGTGAGAGACAGTCTCTAGCGCGCGATGATGAACTTTCGCGTTTCGGTGAAGAATTCGGTCTTCAATCGATAGCAGTACACACCCGTCGGATAAGCGCCCGCCTCGAAGAGCAGCGAGTAGCGCCCCGGCGACTGGACGCCGTCCACGAGCCGGCTGACCTCCTGTCCCAGCACATTGTAGAGTACGAGCGTGACATGCGATTCCTGCGCGATGTCGTAGGCAATTTGCGTGGCGTCGTTGAACGGATTGGGAAAGTTCTGTTTGAGAGCGTATAATTTCGGCGGCCCGGGGGCAAAGTCGGGATTCTCGGTCAGGACTCCCCGCCGGTAAAGAATTTCCTTGTCGGCTCCGACGTCTTCCGACCAGACGGCGTGGAGCAAAGTATTGAAGATGCCCACGGACGGCTCCCCGACCGCCGTTGCCTGGGTCGGCGAATTTTCCGGACAATATGCCAAACCCTCGTTGCTGCTTTCTATTAGATTGATGCCGCCGTATCCCCCGAAATCGTTGTCCCAGATCGCGGCGACGAATTCATTGGCCGCCGCAACCGCAGAGAAGACGGCATTCTTCCCTCCCGAGATAACGGTTTGGGGAGACCAGGAGGAACCGTCGCTTCTGCTGATGCGGCCGACGATCGAACCCCGGTCGTTCCATATGGCGACAAGGTCGCCGCGCTCGTTCGTGGCGAGGCCCGGAAGCGTTGAGAACGTCGTATCCTCCTGCGAGAGGATATCGGGGCCGAACCACGTGTTTCCGCCATCCGGACTGGAGAAGTAGCCGATTTCCCGGGAGGACCCGGAGCCCTGGACATTGAGACCGTGGATGCGAGTCCGCGTCAATGCCAAGACGTCGAGCCGTGGGGCCCTCGCGGGGGTCACAGCAGCCCAGGTCGCGCCGTGATCGCTGCTCTCGAGCAATCCCGATGGGCCGCTCCGAATGTCCTGGAATTGAATATAGACCCTCGAATCTGCGGCCGTGACCGCATCTGGCAACGCGTTCGGGCGAAGAAAGACGGGAGTTCCCCACGACAGACCCGCGTCGGTGCTGCGTAGAAGAGCTGTGCCGTAAAACGTATCGATCGACGCGGCGAACGCGACATACACGAACGAACCGACGGAGCTCATCAATCCGGGAAGCAGAGCGTTCGTATGGGGAATCAACGTGGTCTCGGGCGAGAAGGAGTCACCCCCATCGAAACTGTGGCTGAACTGGATACCTGAATTTGTCAGCGTACCGAGCGTGTCGAGCCCGAACCAGAGGATGTTGACGGTATCGCCGTCGACCGAGAGCACGGGTCTTATGGAGAGAGCGCTGTCCAGGCTGACCCTGTAGGTGTCTCCCCATTGGATTCCGCAGAACTGCGGCTGCGAGAGCGCGAAAGACGTGGAAATAAAAAACAACAGGATCGAGGGGCGTTTCACTCGGGGGATTTCTTTCCGAACACTTGTCTCCAGGTCTCACCGGAGTCCGTCGTCTTGATGATGGTCCCGGGCCCACCCGCCGCCCACCCCATGAGTCCGTTCGCAAAATGAACCGAGAAGAGAGTCGCCTCGGTGCCGCTCGCCCTCTGTGTCCACGTTTCTCCCCCGTCGCGCGTTGAAAGAATGGTGCCCTCGGTGCCGACGAGGATTGCCGATGTATCGCTAAAGGCATGAACGGAATAGTGGAACGCTCTGGATTCAAAAAACGATAGATACTTTTTCAGATTTTGCGGGGCCCAGCTGTTCCCCCCGTCAGTAGTTCTTAACACAGCTCCGTAACCCCCGACCGCCCACCCCGTCTTGGTATCGACGAATCGGATGCAATACAGGAAACTCTTGACCTTGCTTGATTCGGGCTGCCAAGTCTTTCCACCATTGGATGTGTGCAGAATTGTGCCGCTCCCGCCCGAGATCCACCCGGATTCTGTGCCGGCAAATGATATCGACCAGAGGTTGTCCCTGACACCGCTCCGCTGGGCGGACCACGTCTTCCCCCCGTCGGCCGTTTTGAGGATCGTTCCGCCAAAACCGGCGCTCCAGCCGGTCGAGGGATTGGCAAAATGGACCGAGACCAGGTTGTTGGACGTTCCGCTTTGCATTTTTGTCCAGGAAGCGCCGCCGTCGGTCGTGCCGAGGATCGCTCCCCGCCCTCCCACGGCCCAGCCGCGGTTCGTGTCAATGAAATCGATTCCGTAGAGATCGTCGGTTCCTTCACCGGGATGTGTGATTGACCGCCAGCTTTTCCCATTATCGGTCGACCGGAGAATCAGATGGGGCTTGCCGACCGAAATTATCATACGCGAGGTGACCGCTTTCAGCCCGTAGAGCGCGATGCTGCTGGAGTTCGGAGGCCGCTGGGCCGTCTGCCCGGAGGCGGCGACAAGGGGGATCAGAAGAAGCAGGATCGGGGAGAGGCAGAACCACGATCGATGCGGTATGGCTGTCGGCCCCTCCCGGGAGAAAACCGGAGCCGCTCGATTACCAGCCATCGGGGCTCACGGATTCTTCACCTCTCCGGCCTTTGGGCGGATCAGCTCGAATCGATCGGTCGTTCGAATATAGGTGGAACCGGCCATGCGCCCGATCGGACGGAGCTTATCGGGATCGATCCTGTAATTGTCGAAAAGCTCGTCGCGGATATGGAATCGAAGGATTTCCCCGATCACGAGACTGCCCCCCAAAGGTTTCGAGCTCACGTGTACCACTTGTACGAGCCTGCATTCCATATTGACAAGCGACTCCTTCACGCGCGGCGGCTTCACGAGATCGCTTTCGATCGGAGTGAGGCCGGCTTCCTTGAACTCATCGACATCGGGAGGGAATTCGATCGAGCAGATATTCATAGGCACTGCAATTTCCTCGGAAACGACATTGATGACGAATTCTTTTGTCGCCTCGATGTTATTCAGCGTGTCTTTTCTATTACCGTCGCTTGAACGAATCACCGGCGAAAAACAAACGGTGGGAGGATTGGCGCTGATTCCCGTAAAGAAACTGAACGGCGCCAGGTTGCGGATTCCTTCGGGGCTGATCGTCGAGACGAACGCGATCGGGCGCGGCACTATCACGCCGACCATCAGCTTATAGACGTTTCGAACATCGTGCTCGGAGGGATTAAGGATCAATCACTTCTCCATCCAGCTTTTCCAGTAATCCTTCCACTCGGCTGCCTCTCCTTCCGGGGTCAGGAAGATCGGATTGACCGTATCGACCATGACCGCAAACTCTTCGGTATATTTTTTCTTCCCCTGATTGGCCAGGGCCTTCGGATGCGGACCATGGTGGATCCCCCGCGGGTGCAGCGTAACCATTCCGGGCTTGATGTCCTGCCGGCTGATGAAATCACCTGCGTGATAAAAAATAAACTCGTCGGAATCGGTATTACGATGGAAGAACGGAACTTTCAACGCATCCGGCTCCTCTTCGATGGGGCGCGGGACGAAGCTGCACACCGTCGCCCCCGGGGTGACGAATGAGGTGTGCACGCTGGGGGCAAGATGCGCGCGCGGGCTGACAATCGGTCGAATGTCACGCATATTGATCTTCCACACCGTCAGATCTCCCTTCCAGCCGACGACATCCATCGGATTAAAAGGATAGAAAACAGACGAAAATTGATTCTGGAATTTAATCCGCACCTCCCATTCGCGACCGTCGTTCAGAATGGGCGACGGATCGGGCGTCACCACGACGGCGGGATCGTACAGCGCGTGCTGACCGAGCAGACCCTTGTCGGGTTGATCGAATTCACCGGAGGACTGTATAATCAAAAAGAAATTATCGGCCTGATCGGGCATTACCCGGTAGGTGCTTGCCCGGGGGATGTTGATGTAGTCGCCCGCCTCGTAGCGGATAGGGCCCCAATCCGTTTCGATCACGCCGGCACCCTCATGGATGAAATAGAGCTCGTCGCCGTCGGCGTTCCGGTAATAAAAGGGCATCGGCTTGGAACGCCGGGACACGAACATCGTGATTTCCTCATTTCGCAGGAAAGCAACCGGCGATCCGCCCGGGTCGGTCCGGTCGCCGGCCTGGAGTTTGTTGCAGTCGATCGCATGCGGACGAACGGCTCCCTCGATCCTGATCCAGTCGGTCGGAGCATGTGCATGATAGAGATGGGACGATTTTCCGTAAAATCCCTGCCGGCCGTGTTCCTCTTCGAACGTGCCCGCGGGGAGCCCGACATGAGCCTGTCTGGCGCTCTTTCCTTTTTGCAATGGGTACATGGATAACTCCTTATGTGCGTTAGGGCTTGACGACTTTATTTTTAAGAATTCCGATCCCTTCGATCTCGAGCTCCACGGTGTCCCCCGGCTTGAGCCACCGATCGAGCTCAAGGCCGCAGCCCTTCCCGACAGTCCCTGAACCGAAGAGATCCCCCGGGTGAATCGTTTCGTCCATCGACGCAAATGCGATCATCTTTTCGAAGGAGTGGTACATCGCGCGCGAATTGCCCTCCGACCATACTTCGCCGTTGATTCTTGCCGTCATTTTCAGATTGTAGGGATCGCCGAGCTCGTCGGGAGTGACGAGGGCCGGGCCGATAGCCGTGGCAAAGTCCTTTCCCTTCGCGGGCCCGAGCCGCACTTTCATCTCCTTTTTTTGTATATCGCGCGCGCTGAAATCATTCATTATTGTAAAGCCCGCGATATACTCTCTCGCCCGCGCCTCCGGAATATTCCTGCCCGTTTTGCCGATAATGATAGCAAGTTCCAGTTCATAATCAAATTGCTGGGTGAACGAGGGCCAGTGGACGTCCTCATCCGGACCGATGATACTCTGGTGGTTGCCTTTATAATAGACCGGCATTTCGTACCATTCGCCGGGCATCGGCTCGCCGCGCTTCTCGAATCCCTTTTTAACATGCTCTTCGAACGCGTAGAAATCTCTCATGGAGGCGGGGCGGGGGAGAGGCGCCATCAGGCGCACGTCCTGCGGGCGAAAGACGATCGATTCTCCGTTGAGGCCCGAAGGGGAAGTACCCGCCTTCAACTCCTGCGTGAGGTGTTCAAGGGTGGCTTTCGCAAACGTGACCGAGGTTGCGCCGCCGCGCAGATACTCTATCATAGCCGGCGGCACGAGGGCGTTCGCGAGCCGGTAGGGCTGGGGTTCGCCCTTCGTATGGAGATGCCATGCACAGGCGGAATTGAGGTCGATGATACTCCTCTCATCGAAAACGATTCCCAGCCTCGATTGCTTCCCGAGAAGGGTCTTAACCTCGAATGTGCAAAGGCGCACGCGCCTATCGTGGAGTGGTTAGGTGAGTGGACTAGGGGGGAGCTCTACAAATTTCCCCGGACCGCTTGCTCGCGCTCGATCGCTTCGAAGAGCGCCTTGAAATTCCCCTTGCCGAAGCTCCGGCTTCCCTTGCGCTGGATACATTCGAAAAAGAGCGTCGGCCGGTCCTCGACGGGTTTTGTAAAGATCTGCAGCATGTAACCCTCGTCGTCGCGGTCGACGAGGATGCCCAGTTTCTTCAACGCGCCGATGGGCTCGTCGATCTTACCAACGCGGTTCTCGAGGTCGTCGTAATACGTCGACGGGACACGCAGGAACTCTACCCCGCGCGACTGGAGCAGGCCCACCGTCTCGATGATATTGTCTGTCGCCATCGCGATATGTTGGACCCCCGGAGTCCGGTAGTACTCAAGGTACTCTTCGATCTGAGATTTGCGCCGGCCCGCCGCGGGCTCGTTGATCGGGAACTTGATCCGTTCGTTTCCGTTCGAAAGGACCTTTGACATCAGCGCCGAGTAGTCGGTGGAGATATCCTTGTCGTCAAAGTGCTGGTACATCTTGAAGCCCATGACGTTGATGTAGAATTCGACCCACTTGTTCATGGCCCCAAGCTCCACATTGCCGACACAGTGGTCGACGTGCTGTAAGCCTACGTCGGGCGCCAGCGTATCGTCGTCGGCCGCGGCACGGTAGCCCGGCATGAAGATGCCCCCATAATTTCTCCGTTCGACAAACGTGTGGATGGTGTCTCCGTAGATCGCAATTGCCGATTTCTTAATCTCGCCGAATTCGTCCCGAAAGGCGGCCGGCTCCATGACCCCGCGCGCGCCGCGTTTGGTCGTCTCGCGATAGGCAGCTTCGGCGTCGTCGACCCAGAGCGCGAGATCGCGCACGCCGTCGCCGTGGAGTTTGATGTGGTCGGCGATCGGGTGTTCCGGCTGGAGAGGCGTCGTCAGCACGATGCGGATCTTGTTTTGCCGCAAGACATAGGATGACCGATCGCGCACCCCGGTCTCGAGTCCGGCATAGGCGATGAGTTTGAATCCCCATGCCGAGCGATAGTAGTAGGAGGACTGCTTGGCGTTGCCGACGTAAAACTCAATGTAATCGGTGCCGTTGATGGGCAGAAAATCTTCCGCGATCGCCCGCCCGGTTTGTGTCTGTCCCCTGTTTGCCATGGAAATGCTCCTTCGAGGCCTATACGTAGGTCTTCGATCGAATTTTAATGAGAGCCCCGACCAGCAGTTCGTTTTCTTCCAAAGTACCGACAGAGATGCGAACGCAATTGGCGAGCCCGAACGATTTCAAGGGACGAATGATGACTCCCTGCTTCATCAGATCCTTGACGAGGGAGTCTGCCTCTTCTTCATTGTCGCGTACGATCATGATAAAATTTGCTTCCGACGGCACGACCTCAAACTCAAGTTCGCGGAGCGCCTTGATCAGGTACTCTCGTCCTTTCTGGTTGAGCTCAAGAGAGTGCTGCATGAATTCCGTGTCCAGAAGAGCGGCAATTCCGGCGGCCTGGGCAAGCGAACTCGGCTCGAACGGCAGCTTGACCTTGAGAAGGTTCTTGATGAGGTCCCCGTGCGCGAAACCGTATCCGATCCGTACTCCCGCGAGGCCGTAGACCTTTGAAAACGTGCGAAGCGTGATGACATTGTCATACCGGTATTGCATCGAATCCGGGTAGAGCGGGTTTTGCCGGGCGTACTCAAAATACGCCTCATCAAGGATGATCAGGACCCGTTCCGGAACCCTTTTATAAAAATCGTCGAACTCCGTCCGGGTGAAGATCGTTCCCGTCGGATTGTTCGGATTTGCCAGATAAACAATCTTTGTGTGGTCGTTGATCCTTTCGGCGAGCGATGGAAGGTCGTAGCGCCAGTTCTTATATGGAATCGTCCGGTACCTTACTCCCCGCGACCGGGCAAGGACCTGAAAACCGATGAATGCGGCTTCCGTCGTCAGAACTTCATCGTCATCGCAGAGAAACGTCCTGATGATGTTGGACATGATCCCCTCAGACCCGGAGCCCGCGACCACGTTCTCGATCTTGACCTGGAATTTTTGTGCCAGAACGGCGCGCAGGTCGAGACCGCCGTTGGGATATCGATGAAGATCGGCGACCTGGCGCTCGAGGGCCTTGAGGGCGAGGGGCGACGGACCGAGAGGGTTCTCATTGGAATTAAGTTTGACGACTTGCTGCACCCCGAATTCACGCCGGATGTCCGCGATTGATTTGCCGGGAAGGTACGGACGAAGTGATTCAATATATTGCGGAACCAGGGGCATCGCTCGATATGCAAGATAGCAAAGAACGCCCATAAAATCAATAGACCGAGCGGCAATTGGACGTGATCCGGCGCGGGCTTTGGATATCGGGGAAAAAAAGAGTACCATGATGCGAATGATTCTTCGAGGAAGGGGATCGATCGGCAACCGCTACTGATTCGCGCAGCGTTCTCCAACTGTTCTCGAATGCGATCCGTCAGTCTCCTCCGTGAACATCGCGGGCTACTACTCGCCGCCTGCATCTTCTTTATAACGAGCCTCCGTGCACAGGGCCCTTCCCCCGTCGAGGCGGGAAATTTCATCATTGAAACCTTCAAGCTTGCGCCCGGGGATTCGGCGGTTTCGCTTCGGCATCGATTTATCATTCCGGGGACGGAAACCGTCCTTCTCGATACTGTCCGGCTTCGCAGCGGCGTGGATTATTCGCTCGATGCGCGCACCGGCCTGCTGACCGTTCACCGCACCGGCACCCCGCGGCCGCTGATCGTATCGGTTCGCTATCAAGCCCTGCCCTTCAGCTTTAAAGAAGTGTACACCCATCGCGAGGCCGCCGCCAGACCCGATTCGGCGGCGCGCATCAGCGCCTCCAAGGCTCCAGGCGGATTTTCCTTCGATCAGATCTTCGGCTCAAATCTACAAAAGAGCGGCAGTATTGCCCGGGGGATCACGGTGGGCTCCAATCGCGACCTTTCGCTCAACTCGGGCTTTCGCATGCAGATGGCAGGCAATCTGACCGACGATGTGGAAGTGGTGGCTGCACTCACCGACGAGAATTCTCCGATTCAGCCCGAGGGGACGACGCGCACACTCCAGGAGGTGGATAAAGTTTTTATCGAGCTCAGGGGGACCCATCTTTCCGCCACGCTCGGCGATTTTAATCTCGGCTTGTCGGGGACCGAGTTCGGGCGCCTGAACCGAAAACTGCAAGGCGCGAAGGGGCGTGCGTCTTACCGGGGCGGGAACGCGGAGGGCGATGTGCTCGTTGCCGGGGCGCTTGCCCGGGGGAAATATGCAACGAATCAGTTTGACGGAAAGGACGGCGTGCAGGGCCCGTACCGGTTGACCGGACAGCATAACGAGCGGGACATTATTGTGATCGCCGGGACCGAGCGCGTCTACGTGAATGGCGAGCGCATGACGCGGGGAGAGTCAGCCGACTATATCATCGACTATGCCGTCGCGGAGATTACGTTCACACCGACGAAATTGATATCCCGCGTTTCGCGGATTGTCGTCGACTTTGAGTACACGGATCGGCAGTTTAACAGAAGCCTGCTCGCTTTTAAATCGGAAAACAGTTTCTCCAACCATCGCCTGACGGTGAATGCTTCGGCCCTCGAAGAAAACGACAATGAGGATTCACCGATCGATATAACCCTCAGCGATTCCGACAAGGCGATCCTCCGCTCAGCGGGCAACGACCGGTTAAAAGCTGTCCGCTCGGGAGCCGTACTCCAGGGACCCGGAAAAGGGCAGTACATCCGGAAGGACACGACCGTCGCTTCTCCCTCCGGCCCGGATACTTCCTTGTCGATCTATCGGTTCAGTCCCTCCGATACGGCAGCCGCGGTTTACAGCGTCACGTTCAGCTACGTGGGGAGCGGGAAAGGAGATTACGATCTGATCGCGGCCGGGCGGTACCAGTTTGCAGGCCTGGGGAAAGGGAGCTATTTGCCGATTCGATTTTTGCCGATGCCATCCGCCCACCGCTTCGCGGATCTCAGCGTTGGGGGTCAACTCACGGGCGATCTCAAGTTGGAGGCCGAATACGCCTTCTCGAATTTCGATCCCAATCGTTTCTCAGAAATCGACGATGAGAATAACAGCGGATCGGCGGCGAACGTCAGCCTGCATTATGATCAGAAGGAGTTGCGGATCGGCGGCCACGGCCTGGGTTCGATCGAGGCGAGCCTCAAGGAGCGTTTCATCGATCATCGCTACGTCTCCCCCGATCGTGCGAATGAGGTCGAGTTCAACCGCAAGTGGAATATCCTCGATTCTTCAAGCCGCGACGAAGAACTGCGTGAGGGCTCCTTTGCATACCGGCCCGTTCCCGTTCTTTCTCTGGCGGCGGGCCTCGGGTGGATGAGAAGGGGGGAGCCCTATGTATCGAGACGATACACGGCGTCGGCCTCCGTGAGCGGGGAACGAATCCCGCGCGCGACGTATGAGTTCGAACTCATCAGGAGCCGCGACGCATTTGTGGATGACGACGGCACATGGTTTCGTCACCGGGGCCTGGCCGAGTACGCGATCGGATCTTTTACCCCCGGGATTTCGTATAACGGGGAAGTGCTGCGGAGCCGCGCCCTCGGCACCGATACTTTGAATCGACGAAGTTTCCGATTTCATGAGCTCGGTCCGCGCCTCGGCTCCGACAGCCTCGGCAGCATGTCGGTGCACGCGGAACTACTCTGGCGCTGGGCTGATTCGCTCTCCTCGGGCCTGCTCAAGCCGGCCTCGAGGTCCCTCACGCAGTCGTACAACTGGCAGCTTCGCGATTGGAACTCGCTCGCGTCTTCACTCACCGTGACTTTCCAGAACAAAGTTTTCCTCGAACCGTTTCGCCGGCCGGGTGAGAGCGACGTGCAAACTGTGCTTGTCCGTTCGCAAACCCGGTTTAATCCCGGTCACGCGATTGAGTCGGATTGGTTCTACGAGCTCTCGACGGAGCAAACAGCCAGGCCCGAGCGGGTGTATCAGCAGGTGCCAAAAGGGACGGGCAATTACGTCTATCTCGGCGACGTCAACGGCAATCATATCGTCGATGACGCAGACTTCCGCCTCACGCGCTTTGACGGCGACTTTATCAGCGTTATCGTTCCCACGGGGCTTCTCATCCCCGTGACCGATCTGAAGGCGAGCTCACGGATACGCCTCAACGGCGGCCGCCTGTTCAAAGGGCACGAGTGGTTCGAGAATGTCCTCGGAGCCCTCTCCTCGGAGACCTACCTGCGGGTCGACGAGAAAAGCAGCGAAGCGGATAAGAAACAAATCTATCTTCTTCACCTGAGCCATTTCCTCAATGATCAGACGACGATTGCGGGGAGCGATCTCATCACCCAGGACCTCTATCTGCTCGAGAATCGGCCGGAATTTTCCATGCGCTTCCGTTATAGCCGGCGAAAAGGGCTCACGCAATACGCCCTGACCGATGAGCGGACGTACGCTGACGAGCGCTCTATGAGAATCCGCTGGCAATTGGTGAAAGAGTTCTCGAACCAAACCGACCTGACCGAGAAAAAGGACAACCTCAGCTCTCAGCAAGTTGACTATCGCGCCCGGAACATTGTCTCCCGGGCCTTCTCGACCGACTGGGCCTACCGTCCCGAACAGAGCGTCGAGCTCGGGATCAGGGTATCGGTCGGCGAGGCGGTCAATTTCGACACCGCAACCGCGCGGCTCAACACAGAATCGGCCCGCCTTGTCTATTCGCTGAGCGAGAAGGGCCAGGCAAAGGGTGAACTCGGCCGGGAGGAAGTCCTTCTTCATAGGGCCGGAGTTCAGATTCCGTTTGAGCTCACCGAGGGTAGGGTGGGAGGGAAATCCTGGCTCTGGCATTTCAGCTTTGATTACAGGATGACACAGTTTCTTCAGAGCACGATCTCCTACGACGGCCGAAGTGAAGGAGGCTCGCCTACGGTGCATACGGCGAAAGCAGAAGTTAGGGCATTCTTCTAAGGTGATACCTTCCCCATCCGATCACGGGCATTCGGGAGTGAGGTCTCATATCCGGCTATTGTTCCACGCCGTTTCACATGTGAACAACGGACGAGCAGGAGATTTGCATCGAGTGTGTACAATCGTCCTTGGTGTGAGAAAATTTTTTTTCATCGTGCATTTTTATCTTGCTTTTCTTTTCCAATATGTTTATAATGACAGCACGCTGGTCGCTCGCACGCGTGCTCGTTCTTCCACTCGCCGTACGCGTCATTACTCATTCGAAAAGGAAATCTGAAGGGGGATGTAAGATCAGTCTTGCCGTTCTGTATTATCCCGACACACGATCAAAGACCATGATTCTCCCAGAATGAACATCTATGCTTGAAGATCTTGCAACTATTGATACTGCAAGCGTTGCAAACTCGGTAAAGAAGAGGACAAGATTCGAGGGTGAGAGAGAAGGAGGCACGGGCCCCGGAGCCCAGGACACGCGGACGAAGATTTACTGCACGTCATTCGATTCCCGCATCGGCCGCATTTACGTCGCATCGACCGAGAAGGGGGTCTGCAAGATCAGCGTGCCCAAGGAATCGCGGAAGGATTTTTTTGAATGGCTCAAGAGACACTTCGACCTCGAAAACGTCCTCGACAACAGGGCGCGCAACAAGGAGGTTATCGACCAGCTGAGCCGCTATTTCAACGGCAAACTGGCGAAATTTACCTGCCCCCTCGACCTGCTAGGGACGCCGTTTCAAATACGGGTTTGGAAGGAGCTGTCGAAAATCGCGTACGGGACGACGATCACGTACAAACATCTGGCGAAGCGCGTTGCCGCTCCGAAGGCCTCTCAAGCCGTCGGACGTGCCAACAGCGCCAACCCGCTGCCGATCATCGTGCCCTGCCACAGAGTCCTCGGATCGAACGGCGCTCTCGTCGGCTATTCCTGCGGCGTGAAGACGAAAGAATTCTTGCTGCGGCTCGAAGGCGCGATCATTTTATAGCGGCGCCGCAGGAGTCAGTCCCCGACCATTGCGGGGCCGCTCGATGACTGCGGCGATCGGAACTGTCTTCACTCCGGAACCGTGGGCCCTGTGGCTGATCGGGAGGTATGGCGTCGTCGAGAGGTGGCTCCGCGGCGCTTCAATACTGGATCCAACGTGCGGGAACGGTCAATTCCTCGTCTCCATCATCGCAACGGCCCTCGAGGGCGGAATTCCCCCCCGGAAGCTTCCATTGGAAAGTCTCTTCGGCATCGAGAAAGAGAAGACGCTCGTCGATGAGCTGCGGGACCGCCTCGCGCGGGATTTCGGGATCGAGATGCCGGCCCGTAACCTGATCACCCGAGATATTTTGGAAGAAGGTCCCGTGCTCAAGACGAACATCCTCATCGGTAATCCCCCCTGGATGAATTTCACGGATCTGCCCGACGATTATAAAACCCGGTTAAAGCCGCTCTTTCTCGAATACGGCCTGGTGAGAGACGCGAGGAGCCTTCTCCTGGGTCATGCAAGGACCGATCTGGCCGCTTTGATTATAGCCAAGACGATCCATTCCAATCTCGCTGCGAACGGAGAAGCGTACTTCTTCGTTCCACTTTCCCTGTTCTTGAATGAAGGCGCCCACTCGGGGTTCAGGCAATTCAACGCCCGTGATGTGCGATTCTCGGTCGGCGAATTGATCGACCTCGAGGGTACAGGTGCGTTTCCCGGAATTGCAACGCGCTTTGGGGCCGCGCGCTTCCGGCGCGATCTGATCCAACGTTATCCCATTCCCTGCATCAGATACGAATCCGGCCGCTGGCGCCGATGGTGGGCTGCTCCGGTCAGAAAAGACCACGGCGCGCTATCGATACTCACGACTCGCAAAGCGTTCGAGAGCTTCAAAACTCTCCGGCTGACGCTTCCGCCCGGAGCAAAACCCCGCCAGGGCGTTAACACGTGCGGATCCAATAGTGTGATGATTTTCTCTGACGTAAAAAGAATCAGCCCTGATCTCGTGACCGCCCGGTCGAAGAAATTCGGAACCGTGACCCTCCCTTCGAGATTCCTCTACCCCCTTCTCGACCGCCGGGTATTCGACAACCCGCGGCAAGTGCCGGAAGACTTCATCCTGCTGCCCTATGATGAATCTTCAGGTAAGCCGCTCGATCTCCTAGAAATTACGGAGTATCCCGAGCTATGGGAATATCTGAAGGCGGCGTCATCCATGCTGCGGGCGCGAAGGGGGGCGTTGATCGGAAACTGGATCCGGCGCGGTTACTGGTGGGCCTCTCTCGGCGTCGGGCCCTACTCGTTCATGCCGTACAAAGTTGCATGGATGGCATATGGACGCACGTCATTCAAGCCCAGGGTTTTTCGGACAAACCTCGGCAAACCGTGGCAGGGGAATCAGGCACTCCACGCCTACGTGCCGTGCCGGACGAAGTCCGAGGCGGAGAGCACCTTGAGAGCCCTGTCTCGCCCAGAGATCGCCGCCTATTTGGAATCATTCAAGATGTCGGGTTCGAGGAGCTGGGCGCAACCGGGGAGGATCGCCAGGATCTGTGAGTATGCGGACGATGCAGGAATCTAGCCTGAGCGATCTCAACCCCAGGCAACAGGAGGCGGTGAAGACCGTTGAAGGGCCCGTTATGGTCCTCGCCGGACCCGGAAGCGGCAAGACCCGGGTCCTCACACATCGGATCGCGCACTTGATGAAGATCGGCGTTCCCCCGTATTCAATACTTGCCCTGACCTTCACCAATAAAGCGGCCGGTGAAATGAAAGAGCGCATCACCCGGCTCGTCGGCGATCAGGCCGCACGCCTCTGGATGGGGACATTTCATTCACTCCTCGCGAGACTCTTGAGGGTGGAATGCGAGAAAATTGGCTTCCAGAAAAACTTTTCTATCTACGATGCGCAGGATAGCCTCGCGCTTATAAAGCGCATCATGAAGGCGGCGAACATCCCCGCGCAGCAATTCAATCCAGCAGCGATCCGCTCGCGGATCAGCGGAGCGAAAAACCAATCGCTCTCCCCCCCGGAATATGCGCGGCTCGCAACAGACCCGTTCGAAGAAAAGGCCGCCCGCATTTATGCGGAGTACCAGGCGGGCCTGAAGCGGCAGAATGCGATGGACTTCGACGACCTGCTCCTGCTGCCGCTCGAGCTCTTTGAAGGGCACCGGGCGGTTCTTTCAAAATACCAGGATCGATTTCGATTCATTCTGGTCGATGAGTATCAGGATACCAACCGCGTTCAGTACGCTCTCGTGAAGCTGCTCGGGGCAAAGTACCGGAATGTGTGCGTCGTCGGCGATGACGCCCAGAGCATTTATGCGTTTCGGGGGGCTGATATACGGAACATACTGGATTTCGAGCGGGATTACCCCGATGCGAAGATCATTCGCCTCGAACAGAATTACCGGTCCACAAAAACCATCCTCGCCGCCGCCGACCAGGTCATCAAGAACAATATCGATCAAATGCGGAAGGATCTCTGGACCTCGAACGCAGCCGGCGATTTGATTACGGTGCTCGAGTGCGAGGACGACCGGCAGGAAGCCGCAACGATCGTATCGTTGATCTATGAAGAATCCCGCAAACTCAAAATCGATCTCTCCGGTTTTGCGATCATGTACCGGACGAACGCGCAATCGAGGACGCTCGAAGATGCCCTGCGCCGCAGCGGCGTTTCTTATGTAATCGTCGGAGGCATCGAATTCTATCAGAGAAAAGAAATCAAGGATGTCCTGGCGTATCTCCGGGTGCTTGCCAATAATGCCGACGGCGAAAGCCTCCTGCGGGTCGTCAACTATCCTCCCCGGGGACTCGGTGAGGCGGCGCTGAATCGGCTCGCCGAGTTTTCTTCGGACAAGGGGATCAATCTCCTCGACTCGGCCGCGAGAGCGGGGGAGATAGCGGGGTTGTCAGCCTCGGCGAAGCGGAGCTTCACGGAGCTTGCCGCGCTATTTAAGAAGTACCGCGGCCTGTCGGCGGAAGTGTCGGTGAGCGAGCTCGTACGAGCGATGATCGACGAAGTCGGGATCCTCACGCTCTTAAAAGAGGAGGGCACCCCCGAATCGATGGCGCGGCGGGAAAACGTGCACGAACTGTTGTCGGCAATTTCCGAATACGCCGACCAGCACTCCGGCTCGACGCTTGAGGATTTCCTCCAGGAAGTCTCCCTGCTTTCGGATGTGGATCAATGGGACGATACCCATGCCGAGGTCACCCTCCTGACGCTCCATGCCGCCAAGGGCCTGGAATTCCCCGTCGTGTTCATCTCGGGTCTGGAGGAAGGACTGCTCCCATTTTACACATCCCCGATCGGCCCGAAAGATCTGGAAGAGGAGCGGCGGCTGTATTACGTCGGCGTCACGCGGGCGATGAGGAAGTTGTATCTAAGCCGCGCGAGGATCCGCTACCGGTTCGGCGACGTGACATTCCAGTCCGCCTCCCGCTTTCTCGATGAGATCGAACCCTCCCTCGTCGAAACGGTCAATGTTGCCGGCCGCTCCCGGCCGCAGCGGCGCATGCCTCAACCGGCGCGCTCACAGGTCGGAACGGCCGATTCCGACTCGCGATATTTCTCCGATCCCCCCGCTGAGACGGGATCCGATTTCGATCAGCCCCAGGCTCTCAGGATCGGCGGATTCGTGGAACACGAAATCTTCGGCAGAGGGAAAATCCTTGATCTGTCGGGCAACGGAGAGACGCTGAAAGCGGTGGTCGATTTTCCGGAGGCAGGAAGAAAAAACCTTCTTGTTCGGTATGCGCGGCTCAAAATCCTCTAGGAATCTCAAGCCCGCTTCATTGCATTTTCCTCTTTTCTTTAGTAAGTTCCGTCAGAATCTACCCTTTTTGCGGAGAAAGTGATTCCATGGAGCGTTTTGTCGCGGTAGCAACGTACATGAATGAACTCGAAGCGGAGCTGGCGCAGGCGACACTGGCTGCGGCCGGCATCGAGTCATTTCTCAAGTACGAAGATATCGGGGGGATGCTTCCCGTGCTTCAGGAATCGGAGGGTGTGCGGGTCCTCGTCGAAGAAGAGCGTCTCGTGGAGGCCCGGGCTGTGCTGAACGAGCGCGCCGAGGAAGATACCTCTTCGCAGCCGCCCGATTGATTCAATAAGACCACACCCGATTCTTTCCCCGTTTATGTCCCCTCATCACTAAGATGTCGATGCTCAAACAACTGCTCCGGAGGAAAGACCTCGACGCGATTCTCCGCGAGAGCGAAGTCCCCCAGCACCAGCTCAAACGCGCGCTCGGCGCCTTCGACGTCGTTATGCTCGGCATCGGGGCCATCATCGGGGCGGGCATCTTCGCAACGATCGGCACTGCCGCGGCAGGTGACGCCTCGCGATTGGGCGCAGGCCCCGCGCTTATTCTTTCATTCGTTCTCACCGGCGTCGCGTGCGGCTTTGCGGCGCTCTGCTACGCGGAGTTCGCGGCCATGGTTCCGATCTCCGGAAGCGCTTATACCTACTCGTATGCCACGATGGGCGAGTTCGTTGCTTGGATCATCGGCTGGGATCTGATCATCGAGTACGCGGTCGGAAACGTCGCCGTCGCCATAAGCTGGGGAAATTATTTCAAGACCTTTGTCGCGGGGTTCCATCTCTTCATCCCCGATTGGCTCTCGACCGATTACCGGACTGCAGGAAGAATCCCCGGTCTGCTCGAGAATGCCCCCCACATTTTTGGCGTCCCGATTGTGTTTAATATCCTCGCCTTCGGCATTGTTTCGCTGATCACGATCGTGCTCGTGATCGGAATAAGAGAAAGCGCGAGAATCAATACGCTCATGGTCCTTCTGAAGCTGGCCGTTCTAGGGTTTTTTGTCTTTGTGGGGTGGAAGTACGTGAAGCCCGAAAACTGGCATCCGTTCGCCCCCAACGGTTGGGGAGGGATCCAGGCCGGCGCTGCGGTCGTCTTCTTCGCCTATATCGGGTTCGACGCCGTTTCGACGGTGGCCGAGGAAGTTCGTAATCCCAAGCGCGACCTGCCGAGGGGGATCATCGGCTCTTTGATCGTGTGCACGGTGATTTATATCGTCGTCGCCGCCGTCTTCACGGGCATTATACCCTATTCCGCCCTCGTCCAGATGCTGGCGACGAAGCAGGCGGAGCCGCTGACGCTCGCTCTGGAATATGCCAACATCGAAAAGTATGCAGGCCTGTTTGTTGGGATTGTTGCATTCGGCTCGGTCGTCGCGCATACTGCAGTGCTGCTTGTCTTCCAGCTCGGGCAGCCGAGAATTTTCTTCTCGATGGCCAGGGACGGCCTGCTGCCAGCGGGGTTCGCGAAGGTGCACCCGAAGTTCCGCACGCCTTATGTCACGACGATTCTGACGGGTGTGGCCGTGGGGGTTTGTTCAATGTTCGTCAGCATCGACGAGATGGTCGATCTGACAAATATCGGGACGCTTTTTGCGTTTGCGCTCGTCTGCACGGGAATTCTCATTCTGCGGAAACGCGACCCGAATCGCCCGAGAGGTTTCAGAACACCATGGGTTCCTGTCGTTCCCATGCTCGGAATCGGTTCGTGCCTTTACCTGATGCTGGGACTGCCCGCGGTGACGTGGGTCCGGTTCGGCGGGTGGTTAATAGTGGGAATGGTGATCTATTTCCTCTACGGCTTCAAGAAGAGCGGATTACTGCGGGATCAGGTTTCGCCTAAATAAGCCTTCCGAACCCCCTCGTTCTTCGCGATCTCCGACGCCTTCCCCTCGATCATCAGCTCGCCGGTTTCGATGACATAGGCGTAGTGGGCGATCTGCAGGGCAAGATGTGCATTCTGTTCGACCAGAAGGATCGTCATCCCGAGCTCCCGGTTGATCTCCTGAATCTTTTCGAAGATTGTCTTTACCAGAATCGGGGCGATGCCCAATGAGGGCTCATCGAGGAGCAGAAGACGGGGCCGCGTCATTAAGGCCCTCCCGATAGCGAGCATCTGCTGTTCTCCGCCCGAGAGTGTCCCCCCGGGCTGTTTGATTCGTTCCTTGAGGCGGGGGAAAATCGAAAAGACGAACTCCATGTCATTCTGGATTTCGGCGCGGTTGTTCCGGAGGTAAGCGCCCATTTCAAGATTTTCTTTCACCGTGAGGTTGGCGAAAATCATTCTTCCCTCCGGAGCCTGACCGACACCGAGGGCGACGATTTCATGCGGGGGGCGATTGGTGAGTTCCACATCCTCGAAGCGGATCGTTCCCCTGGACGCTTTGACGAGGCCGGAAATCGTCCGCAGGGTCGTGGTTTTGCCCGCTCCATTTGCCCCCAGCATCGTCACGATCTGACCTCGTGCGATTGAGAGCGAAACTCCCTTGATCGCATGGATTGCACCGTAGCGCACCTCGAGACGTTCGATCGTAAGCATGGTCATGGGATGGCGGCCCGCGTCGTCAGGCGGCCTGTTCTCCGAGATAAGCCTCGATAACGCTCGGGTTGTTCCTGATCGCTTCGGGAGACCCCTCCGCGATCTTGATGCCGTAATCGAGCACAATGATCCGCTCGCAGATTCCCATGACAACCTTCATGTCGTGTTCTATCAATAGAATCGCGATATCAAACCTCTCCTTCACCAGCCGGATCAGCCGCATCAGCTCCACCTTTTCAGTGGCATTCATGCCCGCTGCCGGTTCGTCTAGTAATAGCAGCTGCGGTCTTGTGGCCAGCGCCCGGACAATCTCGGTCCGCCGCTGATCGCCATAAGGGAGCGACGTCGCCCGTTCGTTCATCACCTGAGTCAGGTTAAAAATTTCCAGAAGTTCAACGATCGACGCCCGGACGGCGCGCTCTTCCTCGTGGAACCTCGGGAGCTGCAGGGTGGAGTGGCTGAAACCGTGGCGGAGAGTCTTGACAAACGATACTTGGATGTTTTCATAGACGGTGAGGCTCGGGAACAGGCGGATGTTCTGGAAGGTTCTGCCGATCCCGAGTCCGGCGATCTGATACGGCTTCAGTCCCACGATATTCCGGCCATCGAACAGGACGCTCCCCTTTGTTGGCTGATAGACTCCGGTGATCATATTGAATACCGTCGTTTTTCCGGCGCCGTTTGGTCCGATCATTCCGAGCAGATCGTGGCGGCCGATCCCGACTTCGAGAGCGGAAACGGCGGTGAGCCCCCCAAAATTTATTCCGCACGCCCTCAGCTCGAGGATGTTCCCCGCCGTGGTCTTCACACCGGCATCGCCTGTTTGCGCAGACGGCGCAGGAGCGACTTCACGGATAGCTCCCTGCCGAACAGGCCCTGAGGCCGCGTGATCATGATGATCACCAGCGAGAGCGAATAGATGACCATGCGGTATTCCGCGATCGGGCGCAGCGCTTCCGGGAGGATCGTCAGAAGCGTCGCCGCGATGATGACGCCGGGTGTATTGCCCATCCCGCCGACTATCACCATGACCACGATTTCGATCGACCTTATAAAACTAAACTGCTGGGGATTTATATAAGAAACGAAGTGAGCGTAGAGTCCGCCTGCGATCCCGGCGAAAAACGCACCGGTGACAAACGCAATCACCTTGTACTTGGTCGTATTGATGCCCATCGCCTGGGCGGCAATCTCGTCGTCCCGAACGGCGAGAAATCCCTTGCCATAGGAAGAGTTGACGAGGTTTGTGACGACGAAGACAGTAATGGAAACGACGCTGAAGACCCAGAAAAAGTTGGTCAGCTTGGGAATTCCCGTAAATCCTCTTGCGCCTCCGAGGAATTCAAGATTCTGGATAACGACCCGGATGATCTCGCCGAATCCGAGCGTCGTGATGGCCAGATAGTCACCGCGAAGCCGCAGACTCGGAATTCCGACGAGCAGGCCGGCGAGAGCCGCCACGACCCCGCCAAGAATGAGGGCGAGCGGCAAAATGATCAGGCCCGAGCCGGCGCCCGCCGAAGCGCCCAGCGTGGTCGATACGACAGCCCCGGTGTACCCGCCGAGAGCCATGAACCCGGCGTGCCCCAGCGAGAATTGACCGGCGTAGCCGTTGATGAGATTCAGACTGGTTGCCAGGATTATGTTGATTCCGATGTAGATGATGATCTGAAGAAAGTACGGGTTGATCTGGGACTGGAACTGCGAGACGATGAAGCTCAGCAGAATGCCGGCCAACAGCAGCATCTTGGACGCGTGGTTGCGCATGGCTACACTTTTTCTGCTTCGGCTCGCCCCAGGATTCCCGACGGTTTGAAGAGCAGGATCAGGATGAGAATCCCGAACGCGATCGCGTCCCGATACGTCGGGGAAAGATAGCCGGTGACAAACGTCTCGATCAGCCCGATGATAAAGCCGCCGAGGGCGGCGCCGGGAATGTTGCCGATTCCGCCGAGGACGGCTGCGATGAACGCCTTGAGGCCGGGGAAAACCCCCATCAGGGGATTAATGCTCGGGTAGAGGCTGCCATAGAGAATCCCGGCGGCGGCGGCCAGGCTGGAGCCGAGCACGAACGTAAATGAAATTACGGTATCGATGTTGATTCCCATGAGGCTTGCGGCGGACTGGTTGTAGGAAACCGCCCGCATGGCGGTCCCCATCTTGGTCTTCAGGACGATGAAGCGCAGGAGCAGCATCAGGCCCAGGGCCGTACCGATCACGATGACGGGGGTCGAGCGCAGGACGAGGTTCGGGGTGTTGATCAGCACCGTCGATGGAAGAAGGGTCGGGAATGACTTCGGATCGGGGCCGAAGACCAGCTGTCCGCCGAACTCGAGGAAGAGCGAGATGCCGATTGCCGTGATCAGGATCGTGAGCTTTGGGCGGGGACGAAGCGGCCGGTAAGCCAGTTTTTCTATCGTCACTCCCAGCGCCGAACAGACGAGCATCGAGAGAAGCAGCGTGACCGGCCCGGCAATAAGAAGCGAGCCGCCGACGAGCGGCGTGATGCGCGGAGCGGCATAGTATCCGACGAACGCGCCGACCATGAACACGTCGCCGTGCGCAAAATTAATAAAGCGCAGGACTCCGTAAACCATGGTGTAGCCGAGAGCGATAAGCGCGTAGATGCTGCCGAGGGAAATCCCGTTAATGACTTGCTGCAGCAGTTCGCTCATGTGCTCTGATCAGGGTGACCGTCACGGTTGGCGGTCGTCAGGGCCGGATGGTCTCTCTCAGGGTGAGCTTGCCGTCTTTAATGGCGAGAATGACCGCTGATTTGGAGGCGTTGCGGTTGGCGTCGATGGTGATCGTTCCGGTGACGCCGTCGAAGCCCTTCGTGGCGGCAATCGCATCCCGCAGCTTCGGCCCGTCCGTCGATCCGGCGCGCCGCATCGCGTCCATGAGGATCCTGACGGCGTCATAGCTCAAGGCCGCAATCGCGTCCGGAGTCTCGTTGTACTTCTCGTGAAACTTCTTCACGAAGTTCTGAACGACGTCGCGCGGGTCTGTCGTGCTGTAGTGGTTGGCATAGTACGTCCCTTCCATTGCCGTGCCGCCGATTTCCAGGAGCTTCGCTGAATCCCACCCGTCTCCGCCCATAAACGGCACACTGATGTTGAGCTCACGGCCCTGTTTCACGATGAGGGCCGCTTCGTTGTAGTAACCCGGCACCACGATGATCTCCGGATTGGCGGCCTTAATAGCGGTGAGCTGAGCTTTGAAGTCGTTGTCCCCCTCACTGTACGCCTGCTCCACGACAATTTCCCCTCCCATTTGCCTAAAACTCTGGGCGAAATACTTTCCGAGGCCTACGCTGTATTCGTTTTTCACGTCCTTCAGGAGGGCGGCACGCTTAAGGTTTAATGTATTGTGGACAAACCGCGCAATCACATCCCCCTGGAAATCGTCCGTGAAACAGACGCGAAAGATGTAGTCGCCGACTTGAGTGACTTTCGGATTTGTCGAGGAGGGGGTGATCATCGGGACTCCGTTCGACTGACAGATCGGAGCCGCGGCTAAGGTTCGGCCGGATGCGACCTCCCCGACGATCGCTTTCACACCGTCCCGCGTGATCAATTTCGTGACCACGGTGGCCGCTTCTTCGGGCTTCGACTGCGTATCCTCGGTGAGGAGCTTGATCTGTTTCCCGAGAACGCCGCCGGAGCCATTCGTCTCCTCCATGACGAGCGTGGCGCCCTTGTGCGTGGATGTGCCAAACGTCGCGGCGGTGCCGGTGAGGGACGAATACTCCCCGATCGGTATCGCGCTATCACCTCCGCCTCCACCGCATCCGGCAAGAAGCAATATCCCCCAGATTGCGACCAGAGGATGAGACCCGAGGCAGGCCCGAACGGCGCTTGAGAATGGGTTGACAGCTGATTTTTGGAGCATCAAAAATCTCCTGAGGAAGTCGAAGGTTTAATTGAAGACGGCCTGAATAATTCGCAGAGTATACAAAAAAAACCGTTTGAATCAAAAAAACGGGGGCTGGTCCGCAAGGAGGGTGAGCCGGACACCCACCAGCAGAAAGAGGAGGAAGTCAGAACGCAAGAACAGGTTTTTCCGAAAGTACCTGCTGGTAATACTGCTCGTACTGATCGATAATCTTCTCCGCCCGGAATTCATCGACTGCGCGTTTTCGGCCGGCTGCAGAGAACGACTTATACTTTGTTTCGTTCGTGAGGAGATCGATCGCGTACTTTGCCATCCGCTCGATATCACCGATCTCTGCGATGTAGCCGGTTTCGCCGTGGAGAATCAGTTCGGGCAGCCCCCCGACGCTCGATGCAATCACCGGCACCTCGCAGGACATCGCCTCGAGGGCGGAAAGCCCGAAGCTCTCCGACTGGCTCGGGATCAGGAACAGGTCCGAGGCGGAGAGCAGGGGAACCAGTTCGATCTGTTTTCCTAGAAATAAAACGTCTTGGGTGAGATCGAGCTCCCTCACCAACCCCTCGCACGTTGAGCGATCCGGACCGTCACCGACAAGAAGAAGTTTCGCGGGCACTTTCCGCCGGACCAATTCGAAGATTCGAACGACGTCGGGGACCCGTTTCACCGCCCTGAAGTTGGAGACATGAATAAGAATTTTCTCCCCACGCGGGGCGATTCCCTTCCTGATCTTCTCGGCATCGACCCGGCGATATTTCCCGGTGTCGACAAAATTCGGAATCACCTGAATGTCCTTGTTGACATGGTAGTTCGTGAGCGTCATTTCCTTGAGGAATCTCGATACTGCGGTTACCCCGTCGCTCTGTTCGATGCTGAACTTCATGACCGGCAAATAACTTGGCTCCAGGCCGACAAGGGTGATATCCGTTCCATGAAGCGTTGTGACGATTTTTGGGCCTGCACTCCCCAGGATTTGTTTGGCCAGGTATGCGCTGATCGCATGCGGTATCGCATAGTGCGCGTGCAGGATGTCCAAATGCTCGAATTTGGCGACTTCGACAATCTTGCTGGCGAGCGCCGGTGTGTACAGCGGAAAATCAAAGAGGGGGTATGTGGAGATTTCGACCTCGTGGTAGACGATATTGCCCACGAACCCGTCGAGCCGGATCGGCATTGCATAGCTGATAAAATGGATCTTGTGGCCCCGCTCCGCCAATGCCTTGCCGAGCTCCGCCGCAACGACCCCGCTTCCCCCATATGTCGGATAACACGAGATGCCGATATTCATGATGCCTCAGGGGGAAGTTAACCAGAAATCGGGGCAAATACAATTGTATCTGCGGTACCTGGGAGTTTTGCGAACTTCCCGGGCGGTTTTGGTGTTTTGAATGAAAAGGTGAGAGAAATGGCCCAAAAAAGCAATGAAAAAAAATTAATTTGGGAACGGGATTGTTTTTCCCGAAAAACTTATTATATTGTTAAAAGTGGCCTCTCAAATCCTTGGAAATTAACAGTTTTTGAGCATATGAGAAAGGACTCGCGAACGTGAAGCAGAAGGCAAAAGTCATCGGAATTGTGATTACAAGCTGCCCTTGTTGCGGAAATCCGATCAATTTCGATCGTCAGATAACCAAAGTTTGTGCATACTGTGAAGAGGTGGTCCACATCGACCTTGATAAAGTCGAGGTAAGCTTACGTGGACCGTCAACCGCCGAAAACAAGCGGGTGAGAATCAGTATGAACTGAGTTCCCGGCGCGTCCGGGACTTGGTCTTTCGAACCACGAAAGTCAGTTTTCCATAGATACAAAGATTCCGTGTAGCGGAATCTTTTTTTGACCCGAAAGTGGACTATAATGGTCGGGTTTAGAGGATCAAGCGACGATGTTTCAGTTATCGAAAAAAGTTGAATACGGCCTAATCGCCATCCGGCACATGGCGGCAGGCGGTCCCGGGCAGATTCATACTGCCAAGGAAATCGCGGACCGATACCATATCCCGTATGAGCTTCTTGCGAAGGTCATGCAGAAGCTTGCCAAGAAGGGGTGCATCGTTTCGTATCAGGGAGTTCACGGGGGCTATATTCTTGCCCGCAATCCGGCCGAGCTTAAGGTGGCGGCGATTATCAACGCCATCGAAGGGAAACCCAACGTGACCATCATCCAGTGCGAGGCCGAGAGCCCCGAAAACTGTATCATCCACGACACGTGCACAATCAAGAACCCCCTTGTGAAGCTGCAGCTCAACATCAACAGAGTCTTCGAGGATCTTTCCATCGGCGAGATGGTGTGATGAGACTCCCCATCTATATGGACTATCAGGCGACGACGCCCGTCGATCCGCGCGTGGTCGAATCGATGCTGCCGTATTTCACGGAGAATTTCGGCAATCCCGCGAGCCGTCAGCACCGCTTCGGCTGGGTTACAGAAGAAGCGGTCGAATCGGCGCGCGCAGCCATCGCGCGATCTCTCGGAGCAGAGGCGAGGGAAATTATCTTTACGAGCGGCGCGACGGAGTCGAATAATCTGGCGCTGAAGGGAGCGGGCGAGGCTTTACGACAAAAAGGGAACCATATTATTACGGTTCAGACCGAGCATCGCTCGGTCCTCGATCCGGCCCGCAAGCTTGAAAAGCTTGGATTTCAGGTGACCTTTCTGCAGGTCGACGAGCAAGGAATTCTCGATCTCGACCAGCTCCGCGCGGCGCTTACGCCGAAGACCATTCTCGTGTCTGCCATGTTTGCGAACAACGAGATCGGGACGATCCAGGATATTCGATCGATCGGAACGATCTGCCGGGATCGCGGCATATTTTTCCATACCGACGCGACACAGGCGGCCGGGAAGCTTTCGATCGACGTTCAGGAGTTGAAGATCGATCTTCTTTCCTGCTCCGCCCACAAGATGTACGGCCCGAAAGGGATTGGCGTACTCTACGTCAGGAGTTCAAATCCCCGCGTGAAGCTAGCGCCTCAGATGGATGGGGGCGGTCATGAGAGGGGGATCCGGTCGGGCACGCTCAACGTTCCCGGCATCGTCGGATTCGCAAAGGCCATGGAGCTCAGCATCCTTTCGATGCGCGAGGAATCGAAACGATTGACGGTCTTGCGGGACAAGATGCTCGGCGCGGTTACCACTCAACTCGATGACGTATGCCTGAACGGGCATCCGACGAACCGGCTCCCGAATAACCTGAACATCAGTTTCCTCGGCGTCGAGGACAATGCGCTCATGATGAGCATGAAGGATGTCGCTGTATCGACCGGTTCAGCCTGCAGCACCGCCGACCCGGAGCCATCCCATGTTCTGAAGGCGCTGCGCCTCCGGCCGGAACGGCTCCATTCTGCCATTCGCTTCTCGCTCGGGCGATTCACAACCGAGGAGGAGGCCGATTATGTCCTTGCGCGCATCGTGGAGTCGGTGAAGACGCTGAGGAAGCGTATGCCGGCTTCCCGGTCATCCCGATCCCGCGTGCGGGATGAAGCTACCATCGGAAGGGCGATATGAAAGAGGCCGATATTATTCTTGCGAATCAATCGGAGTTCATGAAATACCTGAAGTCGAAATTCGCGATGATTCACATGTCGAACTTTTTTTTCCGGGATTTTCATTACGGGGTGATGTCGTACCTCGCCCAGAAGGGGATCAAACTCAAGTACTACGACGCCGAAAAAATCGCCCGGGAAGTGGGAGCCGAGCTCGAACGAAAAGGGATCTTTAAGAAAATGGATCATCAATCGTGGCTCCTCAACTACCCGGAATTTGCTCTGCCGCGCACCGAGAAAAAAGCCGCAGTGCCGGCATCATGATTTGGAATAAATGATGGAAACGAAACCGAATATACCGAATAGCCCAAGCAGCATCGAAACTCTCGCGACAGGCGAGTATAAGTACGGCTTTGAAACGGCCGTGGAGTACGACTCCGTCCGTAAGGGGCTCAACGAGGATATTATCCGCGAGCTCTGGGAAAAGAAGGGGGAGCCGGAGTGGATGCTGGAGTACCGGCTGAAGGCCTACCGCCACTGGTCGAAATTGGAGAAAGCACAGGCCGAACCCAAATGGGCGAATATTAAGTATGGCCCGATCGACTATAATGAGATATGCTATTACTCCGCCCCAAAGAAGATGCCGAAGCTGGAGAGCCTCGACCAGATCGATCCCGAGGTGAGGCGAACATTCGAGCGGCTGGGAATTCCTCTCGAAGAACAAAAGCTTCTTTCCGGAGTTGCGGTCGACGCGGTGTTCGACAGCGTTTCAGTTGCCACGACGTTTCGCGAGAAGCTGGCGGATCTCGGCATCATCTTCTGCTCGATGACCGATGCCATAAGGGAGCACCCCGATCTTGTTCGAAATTACCTCGGGTCGGTGGTCCCTCATACCGACAATTTCTTCGCATCGCTCAACGCCGCGGTGTTCACCGACGGGTCATTCGCGTACATTCCGAAGGGCGTGCGCTGTCCGATGGAGCTGTCGACCTATTTCCGCATCAATGCGCGTAATACGGGCCAGTTCGAGCGAACGCTGATCATTGCCGATGAAGGCGCATCCGTAAGCTATCTGGAGGGTTGCACCGCCCCCATGCGCGACGAGAATCAATTGCACGCCGCCGTCGTCGAGCTGATTGCGCACGATCGTGCCACGATCAAGTACTCAACGATTCAGAATTGGTACCCCGGCGACAAGGACGGCAAGGGCGGGATCTACAATTTTGTGACCAAGCGCGGAAAGTGCGCGGGGAAGGGCTCGAAAATCACCTGGACACAGGTTGAGACGGGAGCGGCGATCACGTGGAAATACCCGAGCTGCATCCTTCAGGGTGACGATTCGGTCGGCGAGTTCTATTCGGTCGCCGTGGTCAATAATCATCAGCAGGCCGACACGGGTACGAAAATGATCCACCTCGGAAAGAACACCCGAAGCACGATCGTATCGAAGGGAATCTCCGCCGGAGTCGCCCAAAATTCCTATCGCGGACTTGTACGAATTGCAAAACAGGCGACCGGTGCGCGGAATTTTTCGCAATGCGACTCGCTTTTGATCGGCGACCGGTGCGGCGCTCATACGTTTCCGTATATGGAGGTCAAGAACACATCGTCGAGAATCGAGCACGAAGCGTCGACCTCGAAAATCGGCGAAGATCAGATTTTCTACTGCAAACAACGCGGACTTTCCACGGAGGATGCCGTCAACATGATCGTCAACGGATTCTGCAAGGAAGTGTTCCGCGAGCTTCCGATGGAATTCGCTGTTGAGGCACAGAAGCTCCTGGGCATCAGTCTTGAGGGGAGCGTCGGATGAGCGGGCAAAATACCAAACCACAGATAATTCCCCAGATAATTTCACAGCGAAAACGGACCATGCTCGAAGTAAAGAATCTCCATGCCGGCATCGAGGGAAATGAGATCCTGCGCGGCGTCGACCTGAAGGTAGCGATCGGCGAGGTGCATGCCATCATGGGCCCAAACGGTTCCGGAAAGAGCACGCTGGCCCAGGTGCTGGCAGGCCGGGAGTCTTACCTCGTTACGGCGGGGAATGTCTCATACGAGGGAAGAGACCTTCTGGCGATGAAGCCCGAGGACCGGGCCCGCGAGGGAGTCTTCATGGCCTTCCAATACCCTGTCGAAATTCCCGGCGTCAGCAATACATATTTCCTGAAGGCCGCCCTGAACGCCGTCAGAAAATACAGGGGGATGGAAGAACTCGATGCGATGGATTTTCTCAAATTGGTAAAGGAAAAAGCGAAGTTTGTCGATCTCGACGAATCACTGCTGAGCCGCCCGGTGAATCAGGGATTCTCCGGTGGAGAGAAGAAGCGGAATGAAATATTTCAGATGGCGGTGATGGAGCCGAGGCTGGCGATCCTGGATGAGACAGATTCAGGACTCGATATCGACGCCCTACGGTCCGTCGCCGACGGCATCAACAAGCTCAGGAGCAGTGAAAACGCCACGATTATCGTGACCCACTATCAGCGACTGCTCGACTATATTATTCCTGATTTCGTCCATGTGCTGATCGACGGCCGCATTGTGAAATCGGGCGGCAAAGAGCTGGCTCTCGAACTCGAGGAGAAGGGGTACGACTGGGTGAAGGACATTGCTGATAAAATTGAGATGAGCACCTGAACTATGAGTAGGCAATTGACCGAATCGGGACAGAATAATGCGAAGTTGCGACCACGGGCCGATGCCGTTCCGGAAGGTTCAGGGGGAGCCCGCTGGTACCTGTCGAATTTTGAGGCCTTTGAAAAGAGTCTCAACGGCGAAGCCTCCTCCGGCATTCATGCCATCCGCAAGCAGGCAATCGCGCGCTTCGCGGAATTGGGATTTCCAACGACCCGGGATGAAGAGTGGAAGTACACCGATGTTTCATCGCTCGCGAAGGTGCCGTTTCATATTTTGCCCGGGGACACCCCGCAGGGCCTCACATCCGGCGAGATAGAGCCGTTTCGATATCAAAATCTGACCCCGAACACCATGGTGTGGGTGAACGGCCGCTTCTCCCGGGAGCTTTCGACGATCTCCCGCACGTCCATTCCGCAACGCGGGGTGAGGGCGGAAAGCGTTGCCGAGACTCTGGGAAATGACCCGGAATTGCTGATCCGGCATTTATCAAAGTATGCGCGGTATGATGATAACGCGTTCACCGCGTTAAGCACGGCTTTTTTCCAGGATGGAGCATTCCTCTCATTTCCGGACGGAATCGTTCTCGAAGATCCGATTCACCTCCTCTTCGTCTCGACGAAACTCAGCGGGCCCACTGCACTGCATCCGCGGAACCTTATCTTGATAGGCAAGAACTGCCAGGTGTCGATTCTGGAAAGCCATCGGAGCCTCACGGAAGACGCCTGCTTCACCAATGCGGTCACCGAGATTCTCCTCGGTGAAAACTCCGTTCTCGAGTACCATCAGCTGCAGGACGAGCGCGACCAGTCCTTCCATGTGGGAACGACGCACGTTCTCCAGCAGCGCAGCAGCACGTTCACCTCGCACACTATTTCGCTGGGCGGGGCGCTCGTGCGGAACAATCTTATCGGGGTCCTGGAGGGCGAGGGCGCCGAGTGCACGATGAACGGACTCTACGTCGCCACCGGCAGACAGCACATCGATAATCATACGGAGATCGACCACGCGATGCCTCATTGCAACAGCCATGAACTCTACAAGGGAATCCTCGCCGGAAGATCGAAAGGGGTGTTCAACGGAAAGATCCGAGTTCGCAAAGACGCACAAAAGACCGACGCAAAACAGACAAACAAAAACCTGGTTCTCTCCGACAATGCTTCGGTGGATACTAAACCGCAGCTTGAGATCTTCGCCAACGACGTGAGATGCACCCACGGCGCCACCATCGGACAACTCGACGAGGAGGCGATTTTTTACCTGCGTTCACGCGGAATCGGCGAGGGGAAAGCGCGCGATATGCTCATCGATGCCTTCGCGGGGGATGTGATCGACCGGATCAAACTAGAGCCCCTGAGCAAGAGCCTCCACGAAATTATTCACCGGCGGCTTGAAGACGAGCGCGCGGCGAAGGAGGCGGCATGAGAACGGTTCACGATACAGCGATCCTCGATGCAGTCGGGAAATCCTTCGACGTAGGGAAAATCCGGAATGACTTCCCGATCCTGAAGCAGCGGATCAACGGGAAGCCGTTGGTGTACCTCGACAATGCGGCGACGAGCCAGAAGCCGCAAGCCGTCATCGACGCGATGACCCGATTCTACGTTGAGGAGAATTCGAACATCCACCGCGGAGTTCACACGCTCAGCGATAAAGCGACGCAATCGTACGAGGCGGCGCGCGTCAAAATTCAGAAATTCATCAATGCGGCCTCTCCGCAGGAAATCATCTTCGTGAGGGGTACGACCGAGGGCGTCAATCTGGTTGCACGTTCGTACGGCGCTGTTCATCTCGCAGCCGGCAACGAGGTCATCATCTCCGCGATGGAACATCATTCAAATATTGTTCCGTGGCAGCTCGTGTGCGCCGAACGGGGAGCGGGCCTGCGAATCATCCCGATGAGCGATGAGGGAGAACTCGACCTGAAGGCCTACGAAAAACTTTTCAGTACCGAGACGCGACTTGTCTCGATCGGCCACGTATCGAACGCACTCGGGACGATCAACCCCATAAAAGACATGATCCGCGTGGCGCATAACCAGGGAGTGCCAGTATTGATCGACGGGGCCCAGGCGGTCCCGCACATGCCGGTGGACGTTCGCGATCTGGATTGCGACTTTTACGTATTTTCGGGGCACAAGATGTTCGGGCCGACGGGAATCGGGATCCTCTATGGGAAGCGAAAACTGCTCGAAGCGATGCCGCCCTATCAGGGAGGGGGAGACATGATCAAGTCGGTTACATTCGAAAAGACGATCTATAATGATCTTCCGCATAAGTTTGAAGCCGGGACGCCGAATATTTCAGGCGGCGTCGGACTCGGAGCCGCAGTCGATTATCTCGGGCGGATCGAGGTTGAAGGAGCGATGGCACACGAGCGCGAGGTCCTGCGCTATGCGACCTCGGCGCTGGCCGGTGTGAGCGGGCTGCGCATGATCGGGACGGCGCGACAGAAGACCGGAGTCGTCTCGTTCGTGCTTGACGGCATCCACCCTCACGATATCGGAACCATTCTTGATGACGACGGAATTGCGATACGCACCGGACACCATTGCGCTCAGCCGGTTATGCAGCGCTTTGGAATCCCGGCGACGGCCCGGGCGTCGTTTGCGCTCTATAATACCGTGCAAGAAGTGGATGCGCTCGTCGCGGGAATTCATCACGCCGTGAAGGTGTTTAGCTAATGTCCGCCCTGAGAGAGCTCTACCAGGAGGTTATCCTGGATCACAATAAAAGCCCTCGCAATTTCCGAACGATGGCGCACGCCGACCGTAGAGTGGAAGGGTATAATCCGCTGTGCGGCGACCACTACACAATTTACCTGAAGATCGACGGCGATGTCATCGCGGATGTCAGTTTTGAAGGAAACGGATGCGCAATCTCGAAGGCGTCTGCTTCGGTGATGAGCTCCGTCGTGAAGGGGAAATCGAAGGCGGAGGCCGAACTTCTGTTCGAGAAATTCCATCACCTCGTGACCGGCGAGCCCGATGCCACTGATCACATTGAGAATCTGGGAAAGCTTGCCGCCTTTTCCGGGGTTTCCGAATTTCCGGCACGCGTGAAGTGCGCAACGCTTGCGTGGCACACGCTCCACGCGGCGCTTGCATCAGAGGAGGCGGTCGTTTCGACCGAGTAGAAGAGAACCGTGGCGATACCAGAACATGTTGAAAAAGACTTCAAAATTGCGTATATACGAGAGGAGCAAACAACGAACTCTTCACGGATGGATGAAATCAGTTTGATTGAAAGGAATATCATCGAAGCGCAGGTCATCGAAGCTCTCCGTACCTGTTTTGACCCGGAGATTCCTGTGAATATTTATGAGCTCGGATTGATTTATCGCGTCGACGTGGACGATGCCGGCGCCGTGAAAATCGCCATGACGCTCACATCGCCAAGTTGCCCCGCAGCGCAATCTCTCCCGCCTGACGTCGAATCCAAAGTAAAAAGCGTCCAGGGGGTTTCCAGCGCAAAGGTGGAGGTCGTCTGGGAACCGACGTGGAATCCGTCGATGATGTCTGAGGCTGCGAAACTTGAGCTTGGAATGTTTTAATCGTTAACAGAAAAAGGAGACCGATGCCGGAAACGACCACATTAAACAAACCGAAATTGAAAGAGGACATCACCCTGACTGCGAAGGCCGCGGAGCATATTCTCGTAATCAAGAAGGAAAACAAGATTCCCGACAGTCACGCATTACGCGTCGGCGTTAAGGGCGGCGGATGCTCGGGCCTGACCTATGTTCTGGGATTTGACGCAGAATCGAAACAGGGTGATACGATTCTCGAGATCCAGGGGATTACCGTTTATATCGATCCGAAGAGTCTGTTTTTTCTTTCGGGAACGGAGCTCGACTTTCAGGACGGGTTGAATGGGAAGGGGTTTGTGTTTAATAACCCGCAGGCAGCGAAGACCTGCGGCTGCGGCAACTCCTTCGGCGTTTGACCTGCCGCGCGGCGGCCATCCGATCGCGTCCGGCCTTTGAAATGATTTTTTGATCAGGATGTCCCGGCATGAAAAAGATCATCTTTCTCCTGCTGCTTGCCATTCCTTCTGCAGTCCTTTTCCCCCAGAGCGTCAGCTACAATCTATCGCACATTCACGGCATCACGCTGATTGTGCCGGGCGCCGGTCTCATCGCCTACAATTTGCGCGCAAGAACACAGCCTCGCAACCACCACTAGGAAACCGGAGATGAAACGGAGAACATTTATTTCAACCGCTATGCTGAGCGGCGCGTATTCACTGCTGCAGAACAATCGATTATTGTCATCAATCAAACCGATCACACAATCACAGGAGCAATCAACCATGCCATTTACACTTCCCAACCTGCCGTATCCGACTGATGCCCTTGAGCCCTCCATCGATAAGATGACCATGGAGATTCATCACGGAAAGCATCACGCGGCATATGTAACCAATCTGAATAAGGCGATCGAAGGGACGGAATGGGATAAGAAATCCATCGAACAAATCCTTGCCGGTGTTTCGAAGCTTCCGGTCGCGGTAAGAAATAACGGGGGGGGACATTACAATCACTCGTTGTTCTGGAATTGGATGAAACCGAAAGGGGGAGGGGCACCCACCGGCGACCTGGCGGCGGCCATCACCCGGGATTTCGGATCGTTCGAAAAGTTTAAGGAGCAGCTCTCCGGGGCCGGTATGAACAGATTCGGATCGGGCTGGGCCTGGCTCATCAAGCAGGACGGAAAGCTTGCAATCACTTCCACGCCCAATCAGGATAATCCAGTGATGGACCTCGCCGATGTGAAGGGAGTTCCGATCCTCGGCATCGACGTGTGGGAACACGCGTATTATCTGAAGTATCAGAACCGCAGGGCCGAATACCTCGCTGCCTTCTGGAATGTTGTCAATTGGGACGAAGTAGCCAAACGTTTCTCCGGCAAATGAGAGGAACCTGCAACCCCTCACAATCAATAGATGGTTCTGAATATGTCCTACAAGAAGTTCCCGATGGAACCAGACAAGCAGATCGCGCTGGTTGCTCACGACAACAAGAAGCACGACCTGGTGGAATGGGCGCGCTTCAATCGCGATCTCCTTGCTCACCACAAGGTCTATGCGACCGGTACGACCGGTACGATTCTGGAGAAGGAGCTTGGCTTCCACATCACCAAGCTCCAGAGCGGCCCCCTGGGGGGAGATCAGCAAATAGGGGCCAAGATCGTCCAGGGTGAAATCGATTTCCTGATCTTTTTCTGGGATCCGCTCGAACCGCAGCCGCATGACCCCGACGTCAAGGCTCTCCTGCGGATGGCCGTAGTTTGGAACATACCGATTGCGTGCAATCGCGCGACGGCGGATTTCATGATCTCCTCTCCGCTGATGGACGGCGAGTATGAGCGACTGGTGCCTGATTATGAAGCGCAGCAGACTCGCGCGATCCCGGTCTAACAGAGTACATTCATCCATGACACGACGGCTTATTCACTTCTTCGCGATCGCGTCGGCGATTCTGGCGCCCTCTCATTCTCTGATTGCACAAGGGAAACAGCCGGGGATCGTCCTCTCGGTGGACGCACGGGAATCGCCGAGGCGGCTCTTGCATGTCAAGGAGTCGATCGCGGTCGTACCGGGGCCTCTGACCCTGGTTTATCCAAAATGGATTCCGGGTGAGCACGGGCCCACCGGACCGATCGCCGATCTCGTCGGAATCAAGATTTTCGCCGGCCGGGCAGCGGTTGCCTGGAGGCGGGATCTCGAAGAGATGTATGAAATTCACTGCGATGTACCATCCGGAACGAACCGGGTCGACCTCAGTTTTGATTTTCTCCTCCCTCCGCAGGGTGAACGCTTTTCCTCCGGCGCATCGTCGACCGCCCAGCTCGTCGTCATTAACTGGAATCAGGTCGTCCTCTTTCCGAAAGGTGCGGATCCCGACGAAATGAACGTGAGCGCGACTCTCACGCTCTCCCCCGATTGGAAATTCGGCAGCGCCCTCGAGACCGACCGCGAGGCGGGCAGGGCAATCACCTTCAAACCGGTTCCATTAGCGAAACTGATTGATTCCCCGGTGGTTACAGGGGCACACTTCCGCCGCGTCGATCTCGGAACGGTGGCCGGTGCTCCGCATAATCTAGACATCGTGAGCGACAATGAGGCGGCGCTCGAGATGAACGACCAGCTTGTCGGCGCGTACCGCAAACTGGTCCTTGAGGCAAACGGCCTGTTTGGGGCGCACCATTATAAACATTACGACTTCCTTCTGACGCTCAGCGACGACGTCGCGCACTTCGGCCTTGAACATCATCAATCGAGCGATGATCGTCTTCCGGAACGATCCCTGGTGGACGAGAAATTGAGGAGGAATGCGGCCGGCCTGCTTCCTCACGAATTTGTCCATTCGTGGAACGGAAAATACCGCAGGCCCACCGGTCTGGCGACTGGAGACTATACCACGCCAATGAAGGGCGACTTGCTCTGGGTCTACGAGGGCCTGACGCAGTACCTGGGAAAGGTCCTTTCGGCGCGCTCCGGCCTGCGGACTCCCGAGGAGCACCGCGAGGATCTCGCACTGCTCGCCGCGCGCCTGGATTACCGGCCCGGACGTGAGTGGCGGCCGCTTCAGGATTGCGCCGATGAGGCGCAGATCCTTTACAACGCGGGGTCTGATTGGGAAGCGTACCGGCGGAGCACAGACTTCTACGATGAGAGCAATCTGATCTGGCTCGAAGCCGACGCGATCATCCGCCAGGAGAGCCGGGGGGCCAAGTCCCTCGATGATTTTTGTAAGGCGTTCCATGGCGGGACCAACAGCGAGCCAGTGGTGAAACCGTACGCGTTCGAAGATGTTCTTGCCGCGTTGAGCGACGTGGCGCGCTACGACTGGGCCGGCTTTCTTAAGGTTCGATTGCAGTCTCTGGCTCCCCATGCTCCGCTGGGGGGCATTGAGTTGTCCGGCTGGAAGCTGGTATACAAGAATACCCCCTCCTCCATCGAGGAGGCCGAGGAGTCTGCACACAAGTCGTTCGATCTTCGCTTCTCAATCGGCGTAGTTTTGAGTGACGAAGGAGCGATGGTCGACGTATCGCCCACGTCACCGGCGGCCGAGGCTGGGCTGGCCCCCGGGATGAAACTGGTCGCCGTCGACGGCCGCAAGTTTTCAAAGGACATCCTGCTTGATGCGCTCAGAGGACATGTCAAGGATTCTTCTCCTCTCGAACTGCTCGCAGCCAATGGAGAATTCTATAAGACGTACCGCGTCGATTACCACCTCGGTTTGCGCTACCCCTCTCTGGAACGGATTCCGTCGAAGCCGGATTTGCTTTCCTCGATCATTAAACCGGTCGCTGTTTCACCCGGAGTCCCGCCGGGCGGGACGGGGCGCTAGCCCGCCGAAGGACCGTCCCGGGTAGGCCCGGGCCCGGCGATATACGGACTTCCCCGAGGGCTCTTCGCTCACCCCTGCATCTTGATTCCGAGTTGAAAAACCTGTATCATGCGGTTAGAATGTGAGACTTCACAGACTAACTGGTCGTACTTTTTCAACGCGGAGCGTGTCGAATGAACAAGAAACTCAAGAATGCCAGAAAGAAGCACCGGAGGAATGTCAAGAGGGTGAAGGCAAAGCAGCGAGCCGCCCGCGAAGGCGCGCGCAAGAGGATGTAGCATCAACGACAATGGCGAACGCCGTCAAGACACTGTATCAGTTCGGCGCCGTCGAGTACGATCTTACGGCCCGCACGCACCTGATGGGGGTCCTCAACGTTACCCCGGATTCTTTCTCGGACGGGGGACTCTTCTGCGATCCGGAGCGTGCGGTCCGGAGGGGTCTTGAGATGGTCGAGGAGGGTGCAGATTTCATCGACGTGGGCGGAGAATCGACAAGACCCGGCTCCGACCCTGTCACAGTCGAAGAAGAGCTGCGGCGGGTGCTGCCGGTGATCGAAAGGCTTTCCAAGGCCACGGATATCCCGATCTCCGTCGATACGTATAAATCAGCCGTCGCACAGAGGGCGCTTGAGGCTGGTGCGCGTATCATCAATGATGTTTCCGGACTTCATTTTGATCCGGATCTCGCGGATGTCGCTGCCGGAGGCGGCGCGACGCTTGTGATCATGCACATGAAGGGGACTCCGAAGAGCATGCAGGCAGACCCGGTGTATGAGGACGTGATCGCAGAGATCGCAGAATATCTGGCGGCCGCAATCCGCGTCGCCGAGGCAAAAGGCGTAGAACAGATTTTCATCGATCCGGGGATTGGCTTCGGAAAGTCGCCCTCCCACAACGTGCAGATAATCCGCCGCCTGGGCGAACTCGGCCCGCTCGGGCATCCGATTCTGGTAGGACCGTCGCGAAAATCTTTTATCGGAAAGATCCTGGATCTTCCCGCGGACGAACGCCTTGAGGGGACTGCGGCTGCCGTGGCGGCCTCGGTGATGAACGGCGCAAATGTTGTCCGCGTTCACGATGTCAAACAGATGCTGCGCGTCACCCGGGTCGCTGATGCAATCGTCCACTCCTAGGCCGCGCGCCGGCCGGCAGAATCGGACCTGAATCGTGGAACTCGTGAACATCGGATTTCTGCACGTCACCCTGGTTGATGTTCTCGATATCGCGCTCGTCTCCTTTATTTTTTATAAGCTGTACATGCTGATGCGGGGAACGGTGGCTTCCCAGATTTTTGTCGGCCTCGTTCTTATCCTCGGATTCTCATTTCTCACCCAGGCATTCAACTTCAAGGCAATGAATTGGATCCTGGGCACGCTGACCGACATCTGGGTCATCGCGTTCATCGTCCTCTTTCAGCCCGAGCTGAGGCGCCTGCTCGTGCTGGTGGGCCGCAACCGGATCGTGCGGCTTTTCCTCCGCCTTGATGTTCAGGAATCGATCGAAGAGATCGCCGGCGCCGCCTCCGAGCTCGCCCGGAAACATCACGGGATGCTCGTCGTTGTCGTGCGTGCCACCGGGTTGCGCACATTCGTCGACACCGGCCTCACCCTCCAGGCCAGGATCAGCAGGCCGCTCCTCGTGTCGCTGTTCAATCCCCGCTCGCCCCTGCACGACGGGGCTGTGGTGGTGCGGGACAGGGTCATCGAAGCCGCGAGGGTTACACTTCCCCTGTCGCAGACGACGAGAATCGGCGACACGGTGATCGGGATGCGGCACCGCGCCGCACTTGGAATATCCGAACAAGCCGATGTCGTCGCGGTGGTCGTGTCGGAAGAAACCGGCATGATCTCACTCGCAGACAACGGGGTTCTGAAGCGGGGTCTCTCTTCCCAGGAGCTCAGGAAAGAACTGCACGCGCGCCTGACGATACCCGCCCCTCACACGGCGCGCTCGATCTGGAAGGTCTTGAGGGCCCATGGATAGTCCCCCGCGATTTAAGCGCCCGCCGGCCGATTCCCCCGCCCGGAAGGCATCCCATCGATTTAACATCGAGCGATCTGAAATGATCGACCTGCTTCGCCACCGCGGCATTCGGAACGAGCGGTTACTGGCGGCAATGTCGGTTGTGGACCGAAAGGAATTCGTTCCCGGACCCTTTGTCAATCGCGCCTACGAGGACTCTGCGCTTCCCATCGGGGAATCGCAAACCATCACGCAGCCGTACACCGTCGCGTTCATGACAGAGTGCCTCGATCCGCGGGAGGGGGATCGGATTCTCGAGGTTGGTACCGGCTCCGGCTATCAGGCCGCCATACTTGCCGAGATGGGAGCTCGCGTTTTCACGATCGAGCGGCACATGAACCTTCTGACCGACGCGCGCAAGGTTATCGAGAAATTCGGCTATGATGTCGCCTCGAAGTGCGGCGACGGCACGATCGGGTGGAAAGAGTTCGCCCCCTTCGAAGGCATCCTCGTCACCGCGGGCGCGCCCGATATACCCCAGCCTCTCCTCGAGCAACTGGGGGAAGGAGGCCGCCTGGTTATTCCGATCGGCGATATGGATGTCCAGAATCTCCACGTCGTCGAGCGCAGGGGGGAGCGCTACGAGACGAGAGTCGTCTCAGGTTTCAAGTTTGTCCCGTTGATCGGCAAAAAGGGCTGGAAATGACGCGGCCGTCCCATGATCGCACGATTCGGCGCCGCTTGAGCGGCGTCCGAATATCCCCCCGGTGAAATCGGGAATTGATCGGGTGGGGCATGATCATTCGAGACGTGTCCTCGTCCTGGTCGGTCCCACCGCTTCCGGCAAGACAGCCCTTTCACTTCTGATAGCAGCAGAACTCGACGCTGAAATCATCTCCGCCGATTCCCGCCAACTCTACGAGTTCCTCGACATCGGCACCGCGAAGCCCTCCGATGAAGAACGGAAGCGTGTGAAGCACCATTTTGTAAACCTTCAGCCGCCCGATCGGGAGTTTAATGCCGGCGAGTTTGGAAGACGGGGCCGGGCGGCAGTCGAAGACATTCTGGGGCGTGGAAAAGTGCCGCTCGTCGTCGGCGGGTCAGGGCTATACATCCAAGCCCTCATCGACGGCTTCTTCGATGGGGTCTCAGCAGAACGTGAAATCAGGGAGGAACTCCGGAGGCGGTTAAGGACTGAGGGTCCCGTCGAACTTCTCAACGAGCTGACGCGCGTGGATCCTGCGGCCGCGGGTCGAATGCATCCGGGAAATACGAGGAGAATTGTCCGCGCTCTCGAGGTCTTCCGGTCGACGGGCATACCGATCTCTGAACTTCAGAAGGATCGCCTGGAGATTAGCTTCCGGCCCGTCCTGGCTGGATTGAACTGGGACCGCGGCGCTTTGTACGCCAGAGTCGACCGGAGGGCCGATCGGATGATTGAACAGGGTTTGATCCGTGAGGTGAGAGACCTTCAGGCGAAAGGGTATTCGCCGGACCTGAATGCCCTCCAGACACCCGGGTACCGGGAAATGTTTGCCTTTCTCGCGGGGAAGATGAGCTTCGAGGAAGCGGTCTCGCTCATGAAACGCGAGACCCGCAGGTATGCGAAGCGCCAGTTGACCTGGTTCCGGCGAGATACGCGCATCCGGTGGTTCGAACTCCGGGACGAAGACGATTTTCCCCCGGCGGCCTCTGCAATTTCTTCCTATTTTCTTTCGGCATAGGTTCCGGTAGTTTTGAAAATCCAGCCGATTTTAGTATCTTATCGAGCAATCGCGCGAGTCGGTGATAGATAAAGATGGGCACGAGACATGTGCAATCGGCTCATTCGCAACATATGAGAACGGGGCGTGGCTCAGCCCGGCTAGAGCGCTTGGTTCGGGACCAAGAGGTCGGCGGTTCAAATCCGCCCGCCCCGACAATACTATAGCACCCTGCCTTGGTTTTGAATTCCCCACCGATTAATATTCTGATCGTCGAAGACAACCTCGAGCATCAAAAGATTACCGAGTACGCCTTGAGGCGGAACAACGTCCACGGGAAATTCATCGTTGTGCGCGACGGGCAGGAGGCGCTCGACTATCTTTACGGTGAACGGGCTTTTTCGGACGCGGCAAAATACCCTGCGCCCGATCTGATTCTCCTCGATTTGAATCTTCCGAAACGGGATGGAAGAGAGGTCTTGAGAATCATCAAGCAGGATTCATCGTTGAAAGAAATCCCCGTCGTCGTCGTGAGCACGTCCGACCGCGAGGAGGATATCTCCTATGCATTTCAAACGGGCGCCGTGGCCTACATCAGCAAGTCGAGCGGCTTTGACAAGTTCAATTCGGACATTGCGTCCGTCGCCCGCTACGCGCGCGTCTCGTGAACGCGTTGAATCTCTGAACGGAAATACGTATTTTGCCTCCGGAAATGTTCTATGTCTCACATCCTTGCAATCATAGGCCGGCCAAACGTCGGGAAGTCGACTCTCTTCAACCGCATCATGGGAGAGCGCGAAGCGATCGTCGACGATCTGCCCGGAGCCACGCGCGACCGGCACTACGGAACGGCCGAATGGGCGGGTAAAAGCTTCACGCTCATCGATACGGGGGGCTACGTCCCGCGCTCCGATGATCTCTTCGAGCGGGCGATCCGCGAGCAGGCTCAAATCGCACTTGAAGAAGCGAACGCAGTCATTTTTCTGGTAGACGGGCTCACAGGGCCGACTCCCATCGACGAGGAGATCGCTGCAATCCTCCGAAAGTCCCGCAAAAAGGTTCACCTTGTCGTCAACAAAGTCGATAACAGTGAGCGTGAGGTCGATGCAGCCCAGTTCTACCGGCTGGGTCTCGGCGACCCGTTTGGTGTCTCGGCACTGGGGGGCCGGATGATCGGCGATTTTCTCGATGTGATCACCTCCAGCATGCCCCTCAACGGAGAGCTGGAAGAATCCGATGATCGGTTAAAGATTGGGATCATCGGGAAGCCCAATGTCGGCAAGTCGTCGCTGGTGAATGCGCTCATCGGAAAGACCCGGCAGATCGTGACGCCCGTCCCCGGCACAACAAGGGATTCCATCGATTCCATCCTGCGGTACGAAAAGGAAGAGATCGTCCTGATCGACACCGCCGGACTCCGCCGGAAGAGCCGCATCACCGAGAATGTGGAGTTTTTCAGCACGCTTCGGGCACTGAAGTGCATCGACCGGTGTGACGTCGCGATTTTGGTACTGGATGCCGAAAGCGGCGTCGACCGCCAGGACCTTCGAATTCTGGAAAGCATCGCTGAACGCCGCCGTGGAACAATCATCGCGGCAAACAAGTGGGATCTTGTCGAGAAGAACGACCGCACAGCCGCCGAGTATGAATCGTCGCTCAAATCTCTGCTCCGGATCTACGATTATATTCCGATCATGTTTATTTCCGCCCTGACCAAACAACGAATCTACAAGTTGATCGAAATGGCGAAGTCGGTTTTCGCGGAGCAGACCAAGCGAGTTCCGACGAAAAAGCTCAATAACCTCTTGATGAAAGTAATCGAGGAGACTCCGCCCTCGTCCCAGACCGGAAAGGAGATCCGCATCAAGTATGTAACGCAGGTGAAAAGCGATCACCCGGCCTTTGCCTTCTTCACCAACGAGCCGAAACTGATCAAGGATGAATACCGGCGATTCCTCGAACGGAAACTCCGCGAGCATTTTTCCTTCACAGGCGCCCCCGTTTCCGTCTACTTCCGAAAAAGCAGCTGAAGAACGCTTGTCCCCAGCATCTCCAACCCCGCACGATCAATCATGAAGAAGCGGCGTATCCTCGTCGTGGGCGGACTCGCCGCAGGCCCGAGCGCTGCCGCCAAAGCGGTGCGAACGAACCCGGTTGCCGAGGTCACGATGTTCGAGACGACCGACACCGTCTCGTACGGCATTTGCGAAGCGCCGTACGCGATCGGAGGGATGATCGAGCAGGAAGGAAAGCTCGTGGCCTATACCCCGGAGCGCCTCCGCAGCGAGAAGGGATTCGAGGTCAAAACGCTTCATCGGGTTGAAAAGATTCTGCCGGGCAAGCACCGGATTGCCGTCCGGGACCTGAAGAACCGCTCGATGATTGAATTCGACTATGACAAGCTTATTCTTGCGACCGGTTCGCGCCCCCGCCGTCTTGACGTCGAGGGCGAGGATGCACGGAATGTGTTCCACCTTAGCACGCGGGACGACACACTCAAAATTCTGAATTATCTCAAGATCGAGTCCCCCGGCAAGGCGGTCATCATCGGCGGCGGATACATCGGCATGGAGATTGCGGAGGCGTTGAGGGCGAGGGGTCTGGATGTGACGCTGATACACCGCTACCGCCTCCCGATGGCGGGACTAGAGCAGGAGACCCGGGAGCAGATCCTGGATGAGCTCGTAAACAATGACATCCATTTTGTGTCGAACGCGTCGGTGGAATCTCTCGTGCAGGATAAACAGGGAATTATTCGCCACGTAGTGACCACTCGGGGTTCCTTCGAGTGCGATCTCGTTATCCTCTCACTCGGCGTCGAACCCAACGTTGAGCTTGCGGCCGAAGCTCGCCTCAGGCTGGGCGAGTACGGCGGGATCGTTACCGATGAGCGGCAACAGACCAGCGTGGATGCCGTGCTTGCCGCCGGAGACTGCTGCGAGGTAAAAAATGTCATCACAGGCAAGCGCATGTACCTTCCGCTCGCAACTCTGGCGAGCAGGGCGGCATGGGTTGCCGGCGAAAACGCAGCGGGAGGTCACGCCACGTTCAAAGGGGGCATTCGGGCGATCGCCGTAAAGGTGTTCGGCCTCGAGGTTGCGCAGGTAGGATTGAGTTCCGAAGAGGCAAGGGCGGCCAAGTTTTCGGTAGCCACTGAATCGATCACTGCATTCGGGAAAGTCGCCATTATGCCCGGAGCCCGGAAGACAACCGTGAAGCTGATACTCGACAGGCGGTCGAAGCGGCTTCTTGGGGCGAATCTTTACGGCGGAGACGGGGCGGTCCTGCGCGCGGATATTCTTGGGGTGGCGATACAGCAGCGACTGACGATCGAGGAGGTTTCCCGGCTTGACCTGATCTATGCTCCTCCGTTTGCGCCGCTCTGGGATCCCATCCTCGTCGCCGCCAACCAGGCGAAAAAGAGGGTACAACATGCCGACTAAGAGCCGCAAGAAACGCTCCCGCACCCGATCGGCGCCGAAGCTTACACTGATCGACCATCCATTGATTAAGCGGGATCTGACGCTTCTGCGTGACAGAAAAACCCCAAGCAACATTTTCCGCTCGGTGTTAAGGAGGGTGGCAAGCCTGATGGCCTACCAGGTGACGGATGATTTGGGCGTGCGGCGGGTGTCCGTCACGACGCCGCTGGAGAAAACAACCGGCTACTCTGTCTCCGATTCGATTATCCTTGTCCCGATTCTGCGCGCCGGGCTGGGGCTTGTGGGCGGCTTTGTGGAAGTTCTTCCCGAGGCCCGGGTCGGGCATATCGGTCTGTACCGGGACGAAGTGACGCTCAAACCGGTGGATTACTACCTGAAATTCCCCAGAAGATTGCGCCCTGCGCTCGTGATCGTTCTGGACCCCATGCTTGCCACCGGAGGAAGCGCAACATCCGCCATTACGCTGTTGAAAGAGAAGGGCGCCGAGAGAATCCGTTTCGTATGCCTGGTCGCCGCGCCGGAGGGCGTTGAGTTGCTCACGAGAACCCACCCCGATGTAAGGGTCTACACGTGCGCCCTCGACCGGAAGCTGAATAAGCAGGGATACATCCTGCCGGGCCTCGGAGACGCGGGCGATCGGATCTTCGGCACCGCCGAATAAGGGGCGAATCGGCCTGCAATTCCGGCTCCCTGGCCGTGTTGACTTTCGACTCAGAACTTCATACAATTGACCAATCCTTTCGGGGGCGGGTTCATCAGATCAAGCGCGACGGGCTCGGGTCGCCCGGGCTATTCCTCATTACCAGTTTCACTCCAATGGAAAAAAAGTTTCCGAAGGAGATGGGGTCGTTGAATTCGGTCTTCGAGTACATTGACGAATTCATGCTCTTAAATCGCCTCAATCATTCCGCAACATACGCGCTGCGGTTTATCGTCGAGGAGCTCTTCACAAACCTGGTGAAGTACAACCGCGGCAGCCAGAACGAGATCGCCGTGAGTCTCGAGAAGGTTGGTGATTCGGCGGTCGTCCAACTCACGGATTTCGACGTGGATGAATTCGATTTGACGAAACTCCCGGAAGTGAGCGTCGATGAACCGCTGCGCCGGAGACCGGTCGGGGGGCTCGGGGTTCATCTCGTGCGGAAAATGGTCGACGAAATGAGGTACGAGTACTCCAATCGTGTGAGCAAAATCATGGTCACAAAAAATCTGAAGTCATCCGGTGTTCAGGGTCACAGTCAAGAGCAATAACGAGATCGAGCTTGTCGGACGACTCGATGCCTCCCAGGTTGCGGTTGCCAGAGAAGCGCTCGATCGAGTCGACCGCTCCTCCACGATAGACTTCCGAGGTCTTGAATATATCTCGAGTGCGGGCATGGGCGTTCTGATCATGACGCAGAAGAGATTGAGCGAGTCGGACCAGAAACTGACCCTGGTCAACCTCAATAGCCATATCAGGGATATCTTTCGATATGCGGGATTTGACCGGGTGTTCGAAATCCGCTGATTTCCCGTTCCGGAAGGGGGCCGGCCCGGATTACCGGGCAGCGCGCGCTAGCACCAACTTTTCTCTGTTTCCGGTGTATGTATGGTAGATGACGAAGATAAATCCCTGGTTTGCCGGACTCTGGCCGGCGATAGGAGGGCATTTGAACAGATCGTCGAGCGATACCAGAAGGTAATTTTTAACGTCGCTCTCAGAATGAGGAATCGACCCGAGGATGCAGAAGATATTACACAGTCGGTTTTCCTCAAAGCCTATGAATCTCTGGGAACATACAAGCCCAGATATAAGTTTTTCAGCTGGATTTATAGGATTGCGGTCAACGAATCACTCAATTTTGTAAACCGGCAGAAGCAACATGAAGAGTTGGATCAAAACATACCCGATCCGGACCGGTCATCCGAACAACTTGCAGATGAACGCGATCTTACCAGAATCGTCGATGAGGGTTTGATGCAGCTGAGAGTTGAAGATCGGGCGATCATCGTATTGAACCATTTTCATAATCTGTCTTACAACGAGATCGGCTATATTCTCGATATTCCCGAAAAGACCGTGAAATCAAGGTTGTATTCGGCACGTCAGGTGTTGCGAACCAGACTCATGAAGGGGCATTTTATCCAATGATCGAAGAACGATATATCACCCTCATCCACCGCGAAGTCGATGGACTGAATTCAGCGGAGGAAAGCTCCGATCTGCGAAGCTACCTGTCCCACGACTCCGGAGCGAGCGATTTTTACCAGGATATCTTGAAATTATCCAACATGCTGGGCGCCGTCCCGCTTGTCGAGCCGCCGCTGAATCTCAAGAAGAGGATTCTGAATTCAATCGCGGCTCATCAGCCCTCGGGGAAGCAAAACCTGGTCTCAGCAATGGCCACCCAATTAGTCCAATCCCTGCGAATCCACCGCAGCTATGCATTTGTTTTCGCCTCCGGTCTGGCGATTGGGATCATCGGCTTTTCGCTCCTGGACGGCGGTTCCCCCCCGAACCAGCGTGAGAGCATTTCCAACCTCTCCGGGACCATGACGCGAACCGGACCGTTCCCCGGTCTTACGGTCTGTGATCAGGGGGAGATGAGCGCCGGCGATGTTCAGGGGCAGGTGACGCTTCGGGGATCCAGGGATCTTCTTCTGGTGGAGCTGCAAGTCAAGGGCGGCCGGGATGTCGACGTTGCGCTCGAATTCGCAGAGAATGATGTAGGTTTCAGCTCTTTCAGCCAGCAAAATCCGGAACCCGATAATCTCAAAATGGAACCGAATTCCGTGCGTGTCGGCAATGCCGGGGGGAATCAGTATACTCTCATCTTCAGCAGGAAGAGCCAGCGCGCGGTCCCGATAAAGGTGTCGTTCTACCGATCCTCGAAATTGCTCTCCGATAGGGTATTTTCGGCCGCCGCGACCTCGGAATGACGGTTGAAACAAAACCCAACTTCGATCCGCGCATCGGGTATTTCGATTAGAACAAGGTTTTTTAATTAACCAATATTCCACCAATCTCATCAATCAAAAGGAGGGTCGTATGAATAACCAGAAAAAGAGAATGGTCATCAGTGCCTGTGCCTTGGCGGCCGTCGCTATTCTCTATTTCACATTCCTGTATCCGTGGCCCGGTAACGAGGGGGTTCAGGG
>DASQAZ010000135.1:0-9288 GCA_035635475.1 Bacteroidota bacterium
CCGGCATGGGCGGATGCAAACCGGGGGTCGAGCGAGATGGCATTCTCGAACATGCCGATTGCCGACTGATTATTCATTCTTCCCCGAAGGATGAGGAGTTCTCTTCCACGCATGTAGAAATCGTAGGCCCTGAGATCGTCCGTCGGTTTCTTTGCGAGCGACTCCTTTTCAGAATCCGAAAGAGAGATCTTCATCGATCCGGCGATCTTTTGAGACACCTCATTCTGAACATCGAAGATGTCTTCAATCAGACGGTCGAACCGTTCGGCCCAAAGGTGAAAGCCGTTGCGTACGTCGATGAGCTGCGCCGTGATGCGGATCTTGTTTCCCGCTTTGCGCACGCTTCCTTCGAGAATGTAGTTAACGCCGAGCGCTTTCCCGACTTGCTGCGTGTTGACCTCTTTGTTGCGGAACGGAGCCACGTCGGTCCGGGACACGACTTTCAACTCCTTGATCTTCGAGAGGTCGGTGATGATGTCCTCGGTGATGCCCGCGCAGAAATAATCGCTCTCTTTCTCCGAGCTCATGTTCTCAAAATAAAGAACGGCGATCGACTTTTCGGGGGCGGACGGCTGCTGCTGGGATTCTCTTTTCTTCAGTCGGGCGATGACCTCCCCGATCGAAGAAATTCGATTTGCGCGATTTCTCTGAAGGAGCTGCGATAGAAGAATCCGGGTATTCTCCGGTACGTCGGCGCGAAAAGATTCGATCCCTTTGGGCTCGAGGTTCAGAATCTCATACATGACCGCAGCTTCATGCTCCCCGCGGAACGGGAGCTGGCCTGCGAGCATTTCGTACAGTACGACGCCGAGCGACCATAGATCCGTACGATTGTCGACTTCCTCTCCCAGGATTTGCTCCGGGGCCATGTACGCGAGCGTGCCTACGGTGGAAGTCGTCTTCGTCAATTTAGTAGCGCCTTTGAGTTTGGCGAGCCCGAAGTCCATTACCTTCACCCTGCCGTCCGGGGTGATCATGATGTTCTCTGTTTTTACATCCCGGTGCACGATGCCTTTCGAGTGGGCTGCCTCCAGGGCCTCTCCGATCTGGCCGGCATAATTCAGCGCCTCCTGGAGGTCTTTGACGGGAATTTTCCGATTCAACGTGGCGCCTTCGACATATTCCATGACGATGAACTTCTGACCCGTCTCGGGATCGTCGGATATGTCAATGACCGAGCAAACATTCGGGTGGTTCAGCCGCGCAGAGGCCCTGGCCTCCTGCAGAAAACGGGCCCGGTCGGTCTCATCGTCCGCCTGGCGCAACGGCAGGAATTTCAGTGCCACCATTCGGTCGAGCTTGGTGTCGTGGGCCTTGTACACAATGCCCATCCCGCCCTCGCCGAGCTTCTCTAGAATTTTGTACTGTGAAACGGTCCGGCCTATCATTGTCTCTTCGCAGCATCCCCGGCGGAATTGGCGGTAGCAGAACAATCCACCCCTCCCGTGGGTTGTTCAGATAGGAAGTGTAGCGAAATGGAGCGAAAATGTCAACGAGGGTGTTCGAGGGGTGTGGCGGGTGATCGCAAGCCGCTCTATCCCGGGGGAGCAGTAAGAGCCGGCTTCCTTGAGAGCAACCGATCCGGTTATCTTGAAGCTTAGAGACCGCCGATATTCGGACACCGGAACGTAGGAACGCAGATATGCCGATTCCGAAAGAGGTGGCTCACTATTTCTGGATGGCAACGTATTCCGCAAAGGATTCAGACTCTGGAATGGGCAGATTGTCCTCCATGAGCCCGTGAACGTGCAGGTCGATTGCCTCGTGTATGTTACGCTCCACCTCTTCTCGTGTCTGACCTGTGGCAACGCAACCGGGAAGATCGGGAGAGTACGCTGAATAATTCCCATTTGCTTTTTCAATCACGACAAGGAATCTATACATAATTATTTTATCTCCTTTAGCTGGGCTTGCTTGACAATGCTGTTAAGGGTCCCCGGCGCAAGATCATGACTTGGATGACCTGCAATCGTGACTCGACCGGACTTCTTCGGATGCTTGTATTGCCGATGGCTCCCCTTCGTGACAACAAGATACCACCCGTCGGACTCGATCATTTTGATCGCATCCCTCACTTTCATTGCACTAATGTAGCGAATGGCTCCTTGATTTTCAATTGCAGGTACCAAGAAGTTCTCACCGGTATTACTCCCGACCCTCTCTCAACACCTTCGTAGTTCTTAATTGCCTCCTTTGCCTTCCTCCCTATTCTTGTTCCAGGATGCTCTTTGGCGAGTTTCAACAGGAGTTCTTTCCTCTGCTTCGGAGTGATTATTACTTTGTCCGCCCGGACCATAATGTGTGTCAAGGCTATCCCTGTAGCTTCGCTCGACGGGTAACTCTCGATCAGGGATACAGCCGCGTTGTAGCCCTCCCTTTGTTCGGATTCTAAGGTGGTCCATTCATACATCTTAAATTTCTGAATGAATGCGAGGACACGGTAGGGGCTTTCAGGAAATTCTTGGATCAGTGAATCTAATACTTCCCGAGCCTCGTGTTTTTTCAAGGCCAATTCAAGTTCAGTCGCCCTCTCCGACCGGCGGACAGAGTCCCTACGGCCCTTTCAGGCTGGAGCTATCTCGCCACGATCCTGAAATTCTCGCCGAACGCGTAGCAGGCGATTGCTGCGAACAGGAACGCGCTCAAGAGGGCTGCGGCTATATTGCTTGCCTTCAACTGCGCGGTGATCGTGGCGACCAGAGCCCCTGCCTGCGCCTGCATTCTGAGCCGGAAAACCGGGATCACGTTAAGCCCGATGCTGAGGATCAGGCCCCCGACGACGACCACCGGATGAATGATCACATTCAGCGCGGGGAAATTCAGGAGTAACTCGTCGAGTGTATTGTTAATCTGCCGGAGCCCGAGCCCCATCTCGAGGAGCCCCGCCGATACGATCAGCAGAGCCGGGAACGAGAGAATGAAACCCGCGATTGCGAGCCGGACGGATGATTTTTGTTCCATGGTAGACTGCTCTCTTATTTTGGTAGGCAATCAGTTGGGTTTCTTGATGACCATGCGTTGGAGATTCTCCTGATTCTCGCTTATCAGTCGAAGCGCGGAGGATTTCGCGAGACTCCATGTCCGCCAATCGCCGCCGGAACGTCGTTGATACTGTTGGAGCAGGCGACTTGCAATGATACTCCTGTCGTTTTCTGAATACGAAGGGAGCGCTGCGATCAATTCGGGAGCTGCATCGAGGCTAAGACTGGTCAGATAGGCCGCATCGAAACGGTTGCCTTCCGCGGCCCGGCCCGAATTGACGCGCACGATGAGCGCTTCGGGGTCCATCACGTTCAGGATCAGGATCGCGGCGAGACCCGTCAGCAGGGCTCCGAACGTGAACCGGTCGCGGCGCCCGCGCAGGACGGTGAGGGAAAACCAGATGAGCGCCACTGCGAGCCACGCCATGAACACGAAGGCGTACACACGCTGCTCGGTGATCCCGAACTGTGCAGCATACAGGAGCAGCCGCTGGGCGGCGGACGCCATGATGACGAACAACAGAGCCATCAGCGAGCCGGCGAGCCACCGGAACATGCGCTCATCGGATAGTTTTTCCTTCCGGAGGAGCCAGTGCGCACCGAGGAGGAGGGGAACTGCCAGAGCCGCGACCGTGACGAGCTCGAAAAAGCCCCGCCGCGCATACTGCGCAAGCGTCAGATCCCTCGCGGCGTTCACCAGGGCGGCGCCCCCGAAGAGATACTGCAACTGGACGAGGACAAACGAGAGGAAGAGGAGATTGAGGAGGCCGAGGGCAAGACCGGTCTCCATGGCGCCGATCGAGGGGCGGCCGGACAGGGCGAAGCTCTCGAGGCGGATCTCCGAATCGAGAAACACCCTGCGAATGATGCCGGCCGCAAACCAGAACCAGAATACCATGAGCGAGAGATGCCCGATGATTTCGACGAGATCGATGTCGAAGATGTTCTTCACGATCCCTTCAAAGGTCGCGTCGGCGGCGACAAAGAGTCCGCCGAAGAGGATGAGAAGCGGAACCGCGATCGCAATTCCCCGAATAATCCCGATGACGCGCGTCGACCGCTCGGATGTATGAAAGTCGCGCCACTGGACGTCTTTGAAAAGCAGGAGCGGGGTGCCGACGACTGCGCTCACCCCGGCGGCGCCGAGTTCAAAAATATAACGGATGAGCGTGAGCGTCTGTAGGGGCTGGCGCCGCGCTACGACAGGGAGCAAGGCGATCGAGAGGCCGATCGCCAGGATATCGAGCAGCTTGAGGAACGTTGAATCATGCCACATCAGGAGCGCGCCGAATCCGGCGACCATTCCGAAGATCCAGAAATGGCGCTTCGGAGAATCGGGATCGAACGCCAGAAAGAAACGGGCGAGGATGATGGTCAACATCGCGATCCAGATGGAGGCGTTGAGTCCCCAGGGACCGACGCGAAGGAGCTGGTCTCCGAGGAGACCGAGGACCGCCGCTGCGATGAGAATTGCGAATGCGAACCTGCTCCGGTTGATCATGATCGATGCTCCCTAGTGAACGTTGCTGATGATTTTTTCAAGGGCGTCCAGATGCTCGACGAATGCGCGTTTCCCTTCGGACGTTGCGGAGTAGGTTGTCGAGGGTTTCCTCCCCTTGAATTCCTTCTTCACGCGGACGTAATGATTCCTCTCGAGCGTCCCGATATGAGCGGCAAGGTTGCCGTCGGTCAGATCGAGCATCTGTTTGAGGGCGCTGAATTCGGCCTCGTCGTTCACCATCAGGATCGACATGAGCGCGAGCCGGACGCGGTTCTCAAAAACCTTGTTGATATTTTCGAGAATGGACTTCACTTCTCGTACTTCGCGTACATAATGACGCCGTAGACGATGTGCAGGATACCGAAGCCCGTGGCCCAGAAGATCAGCCAGGCATCGAGGAACTGAAAAGCAAGCAACCCGAGCAGAATCTCGGCCGCCGCCAGATATTGAACTTCCCGCAATGTGTACTTGGTGGAATTCAGGAGCGCGAGGCCGTAAAAGATCAGCGTAGCCGGCGCGATAAGCATGATCAGCCCGTGATGCCAGGCGATAAGGCAGAAGAGTCCGCCCACAGCGAGCGGAACGAGCAGGCTCGTGAGCAAATAGCGGGTGGTGCCCGACCAGATCGGGAGGCCCTTCTTTTTCGCCATACGGGTCGTGAAAAAGATCGCGAGGCCGATCGCCAGAGCGAGAACGAGCACCGCATCGGTGAGAAGAAATGCGGTCAGATCGGCGTTTCCTGCGGCGGAGTCCTGCCGGCTGAGCCGCCAGTAGGCCGTTCCCGCACCGGTCAGGGCGACCGTCCCGGCGCTCACGCCGGCGAGACCGCTTAAAGACAGAAACTTGGAAGATTGCTCCATCATGGAGCGAATCTCGATTAAGTCTCTGCGGGGATCATCGAATTGCGTCATGGTTCTTCCTGCTTTGATGAGTGTGATTCCGCGCTCATTTCTACAAAGTACTTTGCAGTACAAAGTTAATGAATAGGACAATCATTGTCAAGAGGTGTGGAGAGAATTTAGAGGCTAAGTAGGAGAAACGGCTAAAGGGGGTCGAATTGCACGCCCGGGAGATGACTCCCGTCACGAAACGTCCAGCCGGTGTTCAGGACTCTGTACCGGCCTTGTCCTCCTTCAGGATCTTGCGGTGGATTTCATCATGGCCCTCGATCGGTTCGAGATGGCTGATGACTTCGGTCGGATTCGGGAACGCCTTGTGGATTTCCTCTTCGATCATCGTCGCGCGCTCGTGCGCGGCCGCGATCGAGACGTTCTGGGGAAAAAGCAGGTGGAATTCGATCATGAGCTTGGCGCCGGCGTTGCGGTGGCGCAGGCCGTGAAACTTGATCTGGAGCCGGGAAGTCTCCCGTTGCAGGATCGCCCGGATTGCGGCCTCCGTCTTCGGATCGCTCTCATCCATCAATCCTCCGATCGAGCGCCGCATCAGCTTGCTGCCGGTCCATAGAATATTTCCTGCCACGATGACGGCGAGGATTGGATCGAACGGGAGCCACCCCGTCAGCATCACGAGGACAAGGCCGATGATCACGCCCAGGCTCGTCCAACTGTCCGTGAGAACGTGCTTGCCGTTCGCCTCAAGGACGATCGAATCGTATTTCCTCCCCTGACGGAGAAGATACCAGCCCAGTCCTCCGTTGACCGCGGTGGCAAATGCGATGATGTACGTCCCCGTGTCGATATTGTGGATCGAGAGCCCGGTGAGCCATTGATGGATGGCTTCATAGATGATGTAGATCGCCGCGAGGACGATCATCGCGCCTTCGAAGCCCGCCGAGAAAAAGCTGATCCGGTCGTGCCCGTAGGGATGGCTCCGGTCCGCGGGTTTCAGGCTGACCCTGAAGCTGTAGGCCGCAAAGGAAACGGCGAGAACGTGGACCACCGATTCCGCGGCATCCGAGAGGATTGCCGCCGAGCTCGTGATCGCGAAGGCGATTGCCTTGATCACGAGCATGAAAAAGCCGATGATAAGCGATAGGCGCATCGCCCGGCGCATGATCCGGGTGTCCCGTTCCGAATATTGCGGGGCAGTTTCTGCGGTGGGATTCACGGCTTCAGCGATTGGATCGATCTCAAAAGGAGGGGGTAGATTACTCGGGATGGCGCCGGGGCGGCGAAAGCAATTTTGCAACGACCTCCCGATCGGACGAAGGCAGGCTGCAGGCGTAGTTTTGGCAAATGTATGCCGTTGCTTTTCCTTCGGAGGTCCTCATCTCTTTTATAAACGGGAGGTATGAGGCAAGTTCTTCCTGACCACTCCCGCCGTCGGCGAGGATGAGAGAGCGGAAGGGGACGAAATGCGAATGTACTTCGGCCAGGAGCGCCTTCGTGTCCGCAGCGCCGGGTTCTCCCGCGATGATGATTTCCCTCGGGGTGGTAATACTCCAGGTGTAGGCCGCGAGCATACCGGGCATGGACTCCGGAACGCTCCGGATACGGGAGCCAAAGGCCCTGATCGTCTTTTCCGCCATGTCCCTCAGCCCCTCGTTGGCCGTTAGTTGCGCCAGGCGCAGCAGGTTCACGGCCGCAATTGAATTGCCGGTCGGTTCGGCGCCGTCGTAATCTTCCTTGGTGCGGACGAGGATCGACGGGTCCTTTCCCGAGGCGTCGAAAAATCCTCCTCCGATCGAATCCCGGAAGAGATCGCTTTGTTTATTGTTCAGGCTGATCGCCGTCCGCAGCCAGATCGTCTCGAACGATGCTTCGTACAGGTCGAGAAGGCCCCTGACGAAGAACGCGTAGTCCTGAAGCGAGCCCTCGAAGCGCGCATCGCCGTCCCTGTAACGCCGATAGAGCGTCCCGGAACCCTTATCGTAGAGGTTCTCGAGTATGAATTCCGCCCCGCGCCGGGCGCGCCGGAGGTATTCTTCATCATGAAGGACCTGATACGCCCTGGCGAATGCCGAGATCATCAATCCGTTCCAGGCGGTGATGATCTTATCGTCAAGATGCGGCCGCGCGCGCTTCACCCGTTCCCGGGCAAGCTTTTTCCTCGACGTTTCGAGGATCGAGATGACCTCTTCAGGCTGTTTGCCGAATTTCCGGACCGTCTCCCCGGCGTCGTGGGCTACATAGAGAATATTTTTTCCCCTGAAAACATTCATCGGATCGCTCGGCGCATTGCCCGTGTCCTCGACGCCAAAATAATAGTTGAACAGGGGAGCAGCCTCGTTTCCGAGGATGCGATCGATCTCCGGCTTCGTCCAGAGATAAAATGCGCCCTCTTCCTTCTTGCCGGTTTCATCGGGATCGGTCGCGCTCTCGGCATCCTCGGCAGAATAGAACTCACCGTTCGGGCCGGTCATGTCACGGGCAACGTAACCGAGAATATCGCGTGCGAGCGATGAGTAGAGAGGATCATGGGTGATCTGATAGGCTTCGAGGCAGGTGACCGCCAGCTGCGCCTGGTCGTAGAGCATCTTTTCAAAATGAGGAACCCTCCACCCGGCGTCGACCGCGTACCGGTGGAACCCTCCGCCGATGTGATCATAGACGCCTCCGTCCGCCATCTTGCGGATGGTCGCGAGGGCCATGTCGAGCGCCGCGCTGTCACCGCGCCTGTAGTACCTGCGGAAGAGAAAATCGAGCGTCACCGGCCGGGGGAATTTCATTCCGGATCCAAAGCCTCCGTGCACCGGATCGTAGCCGGCCGCGATCTGCTTGAATCCTTCCCGGAGGGCCGAGTCCTCGACCTTGGCGGGCGTGGAGCGGGCGGATTTCCGGAGGATTTCCTCGATCTGTTTACCCGACACAAGAATCTTCGAGCGGTCATTTTTCCACAGATCGCTGATGTGCCGGACGATGTCGGTAAATCCCGGCCTGCCGTACCGGGCCGTGGGAGGGATGTAGGTGGCTCCGAGAAAAGGAACCAGATCGGGCGTGAGAAAAACGGACATCGGCCAGCCGCCGCTCCCGGTCATCGCCTGCACCGCGGTCATGTACACCCGGTCGACGTCGGGCCGCTCTTCGCGATCGACCTTTATAGAAACAAGCCGCTCGTTCATGAGCCGCGCAATTGCCGTATCTTCGAACACCTCGCGCTCCATCACGTGGCACCAGTAGCATGTCGAGTATCCGACGGAGAGAAAAATCGGCTTATCTTCTTTGCGGGCCCGCTCGAACGCTTCCTCGCCCCAGGGGTACCAGTCAACCGGATTGCGCGCGTGCTGAAGCAGATACGGGCTTTTCTCACGGATCAGCCGGTTCGGTTTCCCGGTATCATGGGGTTTTTCAGGGGCCGGCGGGGGCGATGAGTTCATCTTCTTGGCTTGTTCCATACGAACGACGGGTTTCAAACTGTCCGAAGTTTTTACGAGGAATGCGGCTGCCGACAGGATCAATATACCGAGTGTCCCACGGAATAGCCAGCCTGTTTTAACTTTGGCCACACTTGAAATCATTCGGCTGTCCTCAGGCCCGAGGCGGCGTGGTTGGACGGACTTGTGGAGCTGATCGGGATCGAACCGACGACCTCCTCGTTGCGAACGAGGCGCTCTCCCAACTGAGCTACAGCCCCAATCTGTTTTCGCCTATTTTCACACAAAGCTCGTGCTAATAAACCGCTAAGTTGTTAGCAAATCTGTTAGCACCGACACCCTTGAAACGGAATGCCCTTTCTCCCTCATTCGGCTATTCCGGTAACCTTGCAAAGAAGAAAGGGCAATTCCACAATTGTTTTTTGCCGGAATGATGAATGATTTCAGTTGCGATTCAAATATACAAAAGTCTGGAAGGGATAGCAAAAGGCTGCGGAGTCAGCCTGCTCATTTTTCCGATTTGGTTTGAGCGA
>DASQAZ010000136.1:0-5331 GCA_035635475.1 Bacteroidota bacterium
TACATCAATGGGAAGCCGATCCTCAAGCGACAGAAGACGCTGCCTGCAATCAAGCACAATAACAGGCTCAAGGCCAACCTTCTTGCCTTGCAGATCAACATCGCAGCGAGCGAAACGGCTCCGCCGAAAACACCGGTGGGATTCGGCGACCTCGTGTACGACAACGGGGGGAGTAACCCGCTGAACGGCCTGACCATCAATCAGATCGCGGACATTGCGAACGACGAGATGACAAACTGGGAGGGCGTCGATCCTGCGGTGTACAGCAGTCTCAATGCGACGGTCGAGATGATCAACGCCGCTTTTGCGAAACCGCTCCCGTTTGATATGAATGATACGCTGGCTTGGACCGGCGGAAAATTCCAACTCCGAGGGGCACGCGCCCTCTCCGAGGTATCGTTCCTCAAGCAGGTCACGGGTAGTATTCCGACGACGCGGCAGATCAAGCCGGTCGCCGGATCGCAAGTCCCGGATCAGTTCGCTCTCAATCAGAATTACCCGAACCCATTCAACCCGACCACGGTGATATCCTTCACGCTTCCTGAGGAGGCTGTAGTGACGCTGAAAATTTACAACGTCCTCGGTCAGGATGCGGGGGTGCTCATCGACCGTCAACTCATGGACGGCGGCGATCAAGAAACGGAGTTCGACGCTCATAAACTGTCTTCGGGCGTCTACTTCTACCAGCTGATCGTCCAGACGGCGCCGAATGCGGAAGAGGGAAGTGCCGGGAAGACCTACGTGAGCGTAAAGAAGATGCTGCTCCTGCGCTGACCTAAGCAGGCGGCAGGTTTCAAGAGGGCGTCCCGATTAACGGGGCGCCCTTTTTTTAGATGGGATTACTTGGGCAGACCCTTCGACGAGACGGTTTTCATCGCTTCAACGAAGCGGTCCAATTCCCCGATCGTGGTATAAAGGTTCGGGGTGATGCGCAGGCCGCGGAAGTCGTCAAGCGCAAACGTCGTCGTATAGATCTTATGCTTGTCCATCAGATAACCCGCCAGCGCTGCCGGCTCGATTCCGGTAATCTCCACGTTGCCGATGGCGCACGATTGCGCGTCGTCGAACGACGTATTGATGCGCACGCCGGCAAAATTCCTCACTTGATTCATCCAATAACGTGAGAGGTACCTCAGTCGTGCTTCCTTCCGTTTTGCGCCGATGCGCTGATGGAACAGGATGGCTTCGCCGATCGCAAGCTTGGGGGCGGCGCTGTGGGTTCCGATCTCCTCAAATTTTCTGATATCGGAAGCCTCCTTCTCTTCCGCCGCCATCAGGGGCCAGATCTTCTCAATCTTTTCCCGCTTGACGAACAATAAGCCGGTCCCTTTGGGCGCATACATCCATTTATGAAGGCTTGTCCCGAAATAATCACATCCGAGATCGGCTTGTTGAAACGCCAGATGTCCGAACGAATGAGCGCCGTCGACGATCACTTCTATCCCTTTGGATCGGGCGAGCTCGCAAACAGCCTTGACCGGCGTAATCTGACCCGTGCTGTTGATGACATGGGAAATGAGAATAAGCTTTGTTTTCGCCGTAATCCCTCGTTTAAATGCATCAACGATTTCGTCCAGGCTCTTTGCCGGAACGGGGACCTTCACGAGTTTAAGCACCAACCCCTCGCGGCGTTCCCGCTGGCGAAGAGTGGTCAACATGCGGGGGTAGTCTTGCGTCGTGGTGAGAATTTCGTCACCCGGTTGGAAATTCATACCCATTAGCAGGATCTCCAGCGACTCGGAGGCGTTTCTCGTGATGGCAATTTCTTCACGATCGCATCCGAAGAGTTGCGCGAGCCCCGTCCTGATCGTCTCCGTCTGTGGTTCGAGGATGTGCCACATCGTATACGCCGTCGCGTCTTCCTGTTCCCAGATATACCGGATCAATGCCTCCGTGACGATGCGGGGGGAGGGGGACACACCGCCGTTATTGAGATTGATGATGCCCCGCGTGACGCTGAATGACTTTTGGATGGCGGACCAGAAATCTTCCTGCTCTGCGGATTGTTCGGGTGAGAGGTGGTCGATGGTCTTCGCGGAGGTATCGATCTCCTTCAGCAACGCGCCAATCGAGGAGTAGGCGATGCTTGCCAGACCCAGCCCTTTGCCCGCGGATGATAGAAAGTCTCGGCGCGTAGGATTAATCCTTGGAATTGTAATTCCGTTCTTCATGGAGGGATCCTTTCGTCCAAGCGAAAACTGGTAGTTTGGCCTCTCTTAACGGGAGACTGGTCCGTGACTTTCAATATACGAATTGTATTGGAACACGGCGAGGGCGTGAATCGATGCGCGATTGATCTTGAATTTCAGATCGGATCTTAGTAAATTTGCTTTCTCACGATCTCCGTTACGGGCATGTTCGTTCTGATAATCCGGTGAGCGGTCGTAGCCAACTTATCTTGCTGAGCTTTTGTCTAATTGCCAGTCGGCCGGGCGTTGCAGCGGCTCGGACCGGCGCGCAGCGAGGACTTCCCTCTCAACCGTCACAGTTCCAAATCGGACGGCCATCCGGTCAGCGTCTCATCGAAGAAGCGTATGCGAGGAAGGAGCTCGACGTCGACCGGTGGGCGCTCTATCATGCTTATCTGCTTTTTGATCCTCAAAAACTGCCTGAACAGTACCAGAGCGAGGTCCCGGAAGCATGCGGCACGTCGGTCTTGGACGAGATCCATAAGGAGTGGCGGCGGCTACGCGATGTCACGAGAGTTATCCTGATCAGGTATGGGTTTCGTTTTGACGGGACACTGTCACGGCCGGCGGGCCTCGACTCCTCCCGTGCAACACTTCACTTTAGAATTCATTATTCTGTCGCCGCGGGAGATTCGAATGCTGTAGATTCACTGGACGCCGATCGCAATGGCACGCCAGATTACGTCGATACCGCCATGTCGGTGCTTGAGTACGTCTGGAGCTTTGAGACAGGGGATTCGATGGGCTTCGTCGCACCTCCTCCCGACAGCTTGAACGGAGTCGATAGTGTCGATGGAGGGAACAATAAGTATGACGTGTATCTGAAAAGCATACCGGATTATGGATTAACTCCTTATGATCACTTTCTAGGAGATAATCCCAATTCGCACGGGGTCACTGAAACACGTGCGTGGGCAAGTTATATCATTCTGCGAAATCGATATCCTTCGAACAACTACCTGAGGACGACTGCGGCACACGAATTCTCGCACGCCATTCAGGAAGGATACGACGGCTCCGTACAATCCTGGCTGCAGGAGGCGACATCGGTCTGGTGCGAGGGCGAGGTCTATGACGCCATCAACAGCGGTCGTACATGGCTCTATGCTTGGTTCGCCGCCCCCTGGATCCCACTGGATGCAGATGTCAGAGACGACACCTCCGTAACTTACCGGCTTCATAAGTATGGAAGTTGGATATTCCTTCGGTTTATCTCGGAGCATGTAGGAGGCCGCCCGATCGTGCGAGGCATATGGGAACATGCCATTCCCTACGACAACCAAAATGGAAACTATTCGTTTAGCGCGATCTCGGATGCCCTTGCAGATTTCGGAACAGATTTCCCCTCGGTGTTCCAAAACTTCGCAGCTGCGAATGACTTTCTCATATATCCGCCGTATGACTACCGGCGCGGATCGACGTACCCTCACATTCGGCGGTCAAATATCGCGGGGGACACGACCTTTACGGATACGCTGAGGCGGCATGCGTCGCGATATTACTACCTATCTCGTTTCGCGTTCAATGCGACGGACCGGGTGACAATAACATTCATCCCGATTGATCCTGTGGCGAAATTCGGCATAGAGCTCGTCACGAGAACGGCTGGCACGGTGGCGACCCAACAATTCAGCCGATCGATCCCTCTTGGCGGTATCGGCAATTTCGACGTAATCGATCTTGCAGTCATGAACTTCGATTCGATCGGCTCTGATCTGAGGTATCGTCTCACTGTGACCAAGGCGCCGTGTGATAGCATCGCCCAGTACGACATAATCGACCTCGGAACACTCGGTGGCTTCGACAGCTATGCTACCAAAATCAATGCTCGTGGCCAGGTCGTGGGCAATGCATCGAAAGATAGTCTAGTTTTTCATGCGTTCCTCTGGGAAAAGGGATCAATGAGGGATCTTGACTCGCTGCACCCCCTACTGTCGAGCACGGCGAACTCAATCAACGACCTCGGGACCGTTGTGGGGATCGATACGGTTCCTTTCCTGATCAGCGGGGGCGTGAAGACTCCTCTCAACAGCCTGGTCACTCAGGGACCGCCTTTTCTGGAGGCGTATGATCTCAACAATCTGGGACAGATCGCGGGATGGGGAAAGATTACGGGCGATACTGATCGCGCACTTCTCTTTCGCGGGGGAGTCGTCACCGCTCTTAACACTCCGTTCGATCGGGATTACCAGCCATTCAGCAAGGCCGTGGCGATCAACAACTTAGGAACGGTAGTGGGAAATATTTTTCAGACGACGCTCTTCGCTACAATTCCCGTCATGTGGGTCAACGCCCAGTACAACAACGGCTTCAATCCAACCAACTTCCTATTGACCGCAGACGTCAACGACTCGAATGTCATCGTGGGGAACTCTGTGGTGTATGATGGGATTTATCCCTACACTCATGCATCGCGCTGGGCGGGTAATAATCGCCTGGATCTCGGAGTGCCCGCCGGATTCGATAATTCTGAACCTTCTGCGATTAATTACCACGGCGTTGTGGTCGGGAAAGTTTATATCGGCAATCATCCCGAGCTCCCCAGCCATGCATTTGTTTGGAAAAACGGTGTCATGAAGGATCTCAATTGCCTAATTGCGGCCGATCCGACATGGGAATTGCAGGTGGCGACCGATATCAACGATTCTGGTATCATCGTGGGATATGGATCGCACCTCGGCAAGACGCGGGGCTTCCTACTCACCCCCGTTCATCCCACATCCGTCGACCGCGGGACCGTTGCCGATATTCCTCGAACGTTTAAGCTCCTGCAGAATTACCCAAACCCGTTCAATCCCGCTACGATCATTGGATATAAACTGCCAAAGGCTTCGCACGTCACGCTCAGAGTGTACAACCTGCTAGGTCAGGAAGTGAAAATGATTATTAATGAGCAGCAGGCTCCGGGGTCTCATTTTGAAGAATTTGATGCGGGGAATCTGGCTAGTGGGGTCTATTTTTATCGTTTGCAGACGAGTGGTTTCATCGCTACAATGAAAATGATTTTCCTTAAGTAGGGGACACTCAAAGAGATTTCATTCGGTGAGAGATGGTCGATGGGCTTCGCGGCATTATCGATCTCCTTCAGCAAGGAGCCAATCGAAGCATAAGCGATGCTTGCCAGACCCAGCCCTTTGCCCGC
>DASQAZ010000137.1:0-5586 GCA_035635475.1 Bacteroidota bacterium
TCGCCGAGCGCCGGGTCGATGCCTACGGTTGCCTGCGGGCTGATCCCGAAATAGACCGTATCGCGCGCCGGGCCGGTCTCGCTGACCGCGAGCGGGATTGCCCAGTTGGCCGCGCCCACGCGCACGGTCCGGAAACTCGACCGGGCCGAGAACGCCCCCCAACCCGCCGTGTTTTTCGCACGGACACGCCAGAAATACTTCCGGTAGGCCCCAAGCTCTCTCGCCACAACCCAGCTCGTGCCCGTCAACCCGGAATCGTTTGAAAAGAAATTCGTAAACAGAGAATCGCGGGAAACCTGCAACTGGTAGCTGACTGCGCCCGAGGGTTGGCTCCAGATGAACGTCGGAGTGGTCGTCACATCCACCGACGCGTCATACGGACGGACGAGCGTTGGAGCGGACGGCGGAGACAGGGTCGTAAAACTCCGGGACGGGGAATAGGTGCTCGTGCCGGAATCATTCTTCGCACTCACATGCCAGTAATACGTTGTACTATTCAAGAGCGGTCCCACCTGCCTGACGGGCGAGGTAATTGTAGAGTCGTCGAAGGCAATTTGGCTAAAGGGCGAATCATACGCAACTTGCAGTCTCCACGACGTCGCGCGCGCTGTTGTGTCCCATCTGAGGGTTGGAGAGAGGGACAAACCGCCGATCCCGTTCGGCGGATTCAGAAGCACCGGCACGGGCGGTTTCGTGACGGCGGTCGTCGTGAAGTTCCGGACCGCCGACAGATTCGATCCCGAGTCGTTAACAGCCAGGACCCGCCAATAGAATTTCGTATTGGCAGACAATGGCCCCACCTGCTTCGAATTTTGGGCCAGCGTGTCGCGCCGGACAATATTGTTAAAAGTTGTATCGGAAGCAAGGTTGACGATGTAAAGCGACGGCGCGCACGACCCGGTCGGCGTCCAGGAGAGCACGGTTAGTGCCGCCTGATCCGTCGCGCCGTTCGCCGGAGCGACAAGCGTCGGCGGTCCCGGCGGCTGGAGGGGCGTCAGGAAAGAGGCCTGAGCACCCGGGCCCCGACCGGCTGCGTTCTTCGCGCTCACGCGCCAGTAGTACCGGGTGCATCCGACGAGAGGGCCGATCGATCGCGTTGTATCGGTAAGCGTCGAATCGTCCACCAAGGGGCTCGTAAAATTGCCCGTAAGGTCGACCTGCAATCGGTACGTGACCGGATTATTCGTGGGCGTACTCCAGACGAGGAGCGGAGTCAGATTCTGGATCGTGATCCCGGCTGCCGGCGAGAGTAGATTTGGCGCGGAGGGCGGCAGAGCCGCGGTGGTAAATCTCCGCATCGGGGTGTAGGCACTCTGGAAGGACGCATTCTCCGCTCTCACTCTCCAGTAGTAAGTGGTCAATCCCAAAAGGTTGTTGAGAACCACGCTCGTGTCCGTGACCGTCGAATTGAAAACAATCTGGCTGAAGAGTGAATCGCGGGCAACCTGGACGCGATAGACGGTCGTGCAGCTATCCCTGCCCGTGAACACGAGTGTCGCATTCTGGGGAACTCCGGTCTGGTTGTCCGGATACTGGATAATGACGGGCACCGCCGGCGTCGCCAAACTGACACTGAAATTGGCGCTGGAAAACGGACCGAAACCCTGCGTGTTCTTTCCTCTCACGCGCCAAAAGTAGGCCGCACAATTCAGGAGAGGAGCCGGGAAGAGAACCGATGTGTCGGAGAGCGTGGTATCGTGGAGCGCCGGCGAGTAGGTCGCAGAAGTTGAGAGTTGGAGCTCATACGTTAACGGCCCCGATCCCGCGCGCCATTTGAACGTCGGAGAGGTTGCAACGCCTGTCTGTCCCGGCGTCGGGGAGACGAGCGGCGGCGGCACCGGCATAAGGGTCAGCGTCTTGAAGCTATCGGGAGGGTTCTGATATAAACTGACTCCAAACGAATTGGAGACAATCACGCGCCAGTAGTACCACCTGCCCTGCGCAAGCCCGCTCAGCGCCCGGAGATTCGTGCCGAGCGTGTCGTTGACCATCGGGTGGGAAAACGTCCTCGCCGTATCGAGCTGCACCCTGTAATAGAACGCGCCGGGCACAACATTCCACCGGAGCGTCGGGTTCAGGGGCCTGCCGGTATCCCCGTTCGCAGGAGAAGTTAATACCACGGGGGCGGGCGGGCCCGGCGGGATTTTCGGGCCCCACGCGGTGACATTGAGGTACGGAATCCCGATCGGATCCTGATCCGGATGGTAGGTCCACGTGGAGTCCGTCAGCATATTGACGTTCGAAAGCCCGCCGGGGTCAGTCATTTTCACGCTGTCGAAATAGTACCGGAGCACCGAGGGCCATCTGAAAATAAAAGGGTGCTCGGCGGTGTCTCTCACGCACCACCTGAGTCGGAAGGTGTCGACCTCGGTCGTATCGTGAAACTGATGAATGTTGTACGGCCGGCCGATCGATGACAACTCAAAACACCCTGCCCTCGCATTGTAGAAACGGATCTCGACGCCCGGCGGGCACGGGGGATATTGCAGGAACTCATTCACCTCCCCGGAGTCGTTCTCGAACCAGTGATCGGCGAATCCCGTGAGCAGGGTGTCGATGCAATACGTGGCGGCCGGATGGAGCCCGAAGAAGATCGGTGCCGAAGTCTTCTGGAGATATCCGCTATCGGTGGCCGTCATCCAGATTCTGGTTCGTACGTCGGGTGGGCCCTGTGCTTGAAGAAACGCGGTGCAGAGAATTGATAGGATCGGAACCCAGATCAGCGATCGGACGGCCCGTCCCGCATGTCCCGCAAATCGGGACTGACGGAACCGGATCGAAGCTTTTTCTTGGGAGGGACACGCCTCCATGTGTAGACTTCGCAACTCCATTGTAATTGTTTTTAAGGCCTCCGGGAGTGACGTGAGCAGGCGAAGAGCGCTCACCTCGAGATGATCATCTTGATCGTGCCGACAAACTCGCCTGGCGCGCGGCCGTCAGCTCGCCCGGCATCGGCAACCATCCGCATGTAGTAGATTCCGCTGGAAAGAGGCGATCCCCGGCCGTCCATCCCCAGCCAGACGCCCGAATACGTGCCGGCGCTGAAATCGCCAGAAAGAACCGCCGAAACCTCTTTTCCCAAAACATCGAACACCGTCAACCGGACGTGCGCCGGCTGCGAGACCGAAAACGCGATGTGAGTCGAAGGGTTGAACGGGTTAGGATAATTTTGGTACAGGCTAAAGGCGCGTGGAATTCCGCCGCCCGATTCCTTCACGTCGAGAGTCTGCTGGGTCGTGAAACTGTCGGGCGGGTACTGATAGGCGCTCACGCCAAAGGGGCCCGAAGCCGCCGCGCGCCAGTAGTACGTCGTGAGCTGGCTCAGCCCATTCACAGGAACGGATGTGTTCGTCACCGTATCGTCGGCGACCAGCGAAGCGAACGATGGCGACGATGAGATCTGAACGTGGTAACGGGCCGCTCCGGCGACTGCGTTCCACTTGAGCGTGTCGTTCAGCGGTCGCCCGGTGGCGCCATTCGGAGGCGATGTGAGCACGACCTGCGCGGGAGGCAGAGGTGGAACCTTGGGACCCCACATCGTAATAGTTACACCCGGTATTCCAAGCGGATCCTGGTCGGGGTAGTACGTCCATGTCGAGTCCTTGCGCATATTGACGTTTGCAAGGCCGGTCGGGTCGGTCATCGTCATGCTGTCGCAATAATATCGGAGGACAGACGGCCATCTGAATATCTGCGGATGCAACGCCAGGCTGTCGAAAGTACACCACTTGAGTTTGAACGTATCGATCTCCGTCGTATCGTGAAACTGGTGAATGTTGTACTGGCGGCCGACGGACGACATTTCGTAGCAACCCGCCTTTGTATTGTACATGCGTATTTCCACGGAGGGAGAGCATGGCGGCCAATAGGGGTATTCATTGACGGTCGAGTAATCGCTTTCGAACCAGTGGTCCGTGAAGCCCGTGAGCATCGTGTCGATGCAGTAGGTCGCATTCGGATGGATACCGAAGAAGGCGGGAGCGGAAGTCTTCTGATGAAAGCCGCTGTCCGTTTCGGTTACCCAGATTCTGAACCGGACATCGGGAGCTTGGGCAAAAAGCGTTGCGCGGACCAGAAACCCTGCGATTGACAGGGTCGCGGCAATCCGGCTAATACGAGTATGATAATTCATTGGGCTCTCCTCCACATGCAAATGCGGAAGCCCGAATAATGAACTTCCGCATCGTGTTCTCTTCCAGCGTCACTTCACAACCCGTGCCCACGGACAGGTGTAAAACCTGTCACTTCATCAAAACCAATTTCCGCACTGCCGAGAAAAATTCCTCTTTGCCGCCGGAGCCCGTCGAGCGCGCCGACATGCGCACAAAGTAGACTCCGCTCGGCGCCGCCAGCCCCTGATCGCTCAGCCCGTTCCACGTCGCCGTATAGCTGCCGCGGGACATTTCACGGGAAACCAGGGTTGTAACCTTTTGGCCGAGAATATTATAAACCGAAATGTCGGTCAGCGCCTGATTCAGGACCTCGAATCGCATGCTCGTCGTCGGATTGAACGGATTCGGATAATTCTGATGCAGCGCAAAACTCTTGGGGACAGTCCCCTGCTTGTCCGGTTCCACCCCGTCGACAAGACGGGACCCGAACTTATAGATGCGGATCTTAACGTCGGGAGCCGAGGGGTTGCCCCCGAACGGATCATAGACGCCGGTCAGAACAACGCTGTCCTGATTGAACATGTTGATCCTGCCGGGAATGACCGCGCCCGCTGAACGATCGTACAGAAAGAGGCTGTCGCATCGAAGAAGGAGTGAGTCCCTAATAGGCCAGTGGAGCGTCGCCGAAACATTTGGGAAGGCCGCCGTGCTGTCGGCATTTCGAAAGTTTATAAAGAAAGTATCCTTTCTTGTCGCATTCGAATAGTCACGCAAATCTTTTTTCAACTGCCCGTTGGTGGTGAAGCAGTCGACCCTGCCGGGAATATTCAAGAATACCGCCGAGAATCCGGGCGGAGACGGAGGTCCCTGGTTCTCGCCGAGCGCAGTATCAGTGCAGAACGTTGCATTCATGTGATTTCCGAAGATCAATGAATCGCGGCCTCCAGCATCGTCGGTTATTCTCAGCCAGATCGTGCTCGATAGTGGCGCTTGAGCCGAAAGCATCAAGGGGACGAGGAGAGCCAGCGCAATGACAACGATGGTTTTCTTCCGCATATTCAAGCTCATCAAACCCTCCAAATGGTCTGTTAGTGTACGTTGATTAAACCTTCTTCACTCCTGATACCGCTGCACCTCTTAGTTCCCCCGTCCCGCAGCAAGCGGGACGGGGGAAGAATTGCTCACCGGAAAATCTGGCCCGGTGCACCTCTCAACTTACTTGACCAACATCATCTTCTTGACTTGCTTGAAGACTTGTCCGGTGGAAACGCCGTCGTCGTTGAGGCTCTGGGCGCTGATTCGGTAGAAGTAGACCCCTGACGGCAGATTCGATGCGTCAAAGTCTACGCTCTGATTCCCATAATCAAGCGCTTCATGATTCAACAGCGTTCCCATCTCCTGACCTACGATGTTGTAGATCTTGAGGGTCACGAACGCATCGGTCGGCAAGTCAAACTCGATGGTTGTCGTTGGG
>DASQAZ010000138.1:0-10094 GCA_035635475.1 Bacteroidota bacterium
CGCGCCGTCGACGGGCCACGCACGTTGTCCGGCGGCGGTCATCCGCTGAGCGTAAATATCGGAGTATCCCGTTCCCGCGCGATAATCCGTCCAGGCGACAATTGCCCCGTGAAGTCTGTCGGAAACGATCTTCGGCTCGACCTGGTCCCCGGGCTGGCTGCAGACGTACTCGCCGTTTACCGACCACATCGGAAGACCGGTACCACCGAGCCGCTGAGCGTATATGTCGAAATCACCGCTCCGTTTGTCCTGCCACACGACAAGGACCCCGCCCTGCCCGTCCGGAATGATCTGAGGGCTGTACTGATGGCCGAGCGCATTGCAAACGAGAGCTCCATTCGGAACCCAGAGCGAAATTCCATCCGGGGAGATCCTCTGGGCGAAGATGTCGTAATCGAGGCCGAACCGATTGTCTTGCCAGACAATAAAAGCGCCCCCGGCGGCATCGGAGATGATCTGAGGGTAGTATTGGAGTCCGGCGGAAGTTGCAAGTTGAATTCCTCCCAACTTCCAGAGCAGGTTGCCTGATGAGCTCACCCGCTGAACATAGAGCTTGTCATTCGTGCCGTCTCGCCTGTCTTGCCAGACCATGATCGCCCCGTTGTGGCCGTCGCTGACGAGATGGACATTCCACTGGTTACCCGCATCCGTGGAGATCATGACGCAGCTATCCGGGCGGCACGGCCAGTCAGCATACAAACCGGCGTAGCAGACAAGCAACAAAAGGAGCGTTACAATTGTTCTCAAAAAGATCAAGTCAGCGCCTGCTTATCAAACTGAAAATAACGTTTACCGTATCAGCAATACTTTCCTGACTGCGGAGTAACTTGTTCCGGACTGCCCCGCTACAGGGAGCGGAGACGCCGTCATGCTGACGTAGTAGACACCGCTGCTTACCGGTGTCCCACCAAGTGTTGTGCCCGGCCAATCAGTCCGATACGTTCCGGCTTTTTGGACCCCTTCTGCGAGTCTCGTCACTTCACTACCCAGGATATCATAGACTAGGATGCGCACATCGGCGTCTGATGGCAGTGTGTAGGAAACATGCGTGACCGGATTGAATGGGTTTGGATACATCTCGCCCAGCGAAAACTCGCCCGGGATCTTGAGCTTTCCCGTCGCCTCTTGTACTCTGAGCCTGAAGGTGAGTCGATCGGCACCCTCCACCACCACCTTTCCCCGGCCGGTGAGTTGAACCTCGCCGGCCTCCTTGCCGCCGAACATCTCGACCAGAATATACGCGAAATTCCTTTCATTGTCTACTCGCCAGGAAAAATTTAATTTAGCTGACCCGGACGAGACCAGAAGGGGGAATTCCAGGGGCTTTTTTAGCTCCGGGGGATGTACCGCAGCCCTCCGGCGGGAACCAAAGTACGCCTCGAACACCCCGGGCGGTGCCGCCGGGGGCAGTTCGTAAAAATCCGCGTTGATTCTTGAATTTTCAGATCCGAAAAAGAGTAGCTGGTTGTGGCCGGCTTCGTCTCCCACATTGAGCGTGTTTAAGTCCTCCGCAGTATTGCGAGCGGGGATTCGTTTCGGCAAGATGGTCGGCGCCAACGAGAGGACCAATCGACCCGGCCCCCTCGCACGGATCCAGTACCCCTTTCCCGGACGGATACTGTCGGCAACCGTATAACTGTTGGCATATTCGAAATAGGGTGACGATAGAAGCGTGTCGGGTATCGCGACGATAGATGCGACGGAAACCGCGGACGATAAGGAGCCGATCATATTCCACCCGCTCGCGAGCGCAATCGTGTCGAGAGTCAGCGGGCACCCGATAATGCTCGTCTGTTGGGATTTCAGCCAGTATCCGATCCCGGGCTTCAGCGCATCCGACCGAACGTATCCTCCGGAATAAGAAAAAGCGTTCGAGATGCTGTTCGGAAAAAGGGTGCCCTTTCTCCGGTCGCCGACATCGAGCCCTAACGACATGAGGAGCCATCCCCCATCACCTTGGTACGTGTACCGCAAGCTCCGGCACTCAATAAGTTCCAGTGCGGAGACTGTTGTATCGCCGATCGTCAGGCCCCCGGTGTTTCGCATGTCGGCGTTGTACACGAAACCGTGCGTCAGTGTGTCGCGCAGGATGTACGTCCCCGCCCTCAGGCTTTCGGGATTCCATGCGATGGTGACCGGATATCCGCCCGCAGAAGGCTGTATCTCCACCGAGAATTTGTGTTCGGGCTGAGCGATGTTGAGCGTGTCCCGGATATCCACCTTTGTCTCCCGGCCGTCGGGTATTCTCCATCTCATGTCAAACGTTCCCTTCCCCGGTTTCGGCGGCAAGGGGACCTCTCCGAAGGCGGAATCGATCCCGTCGGTCCCGCCGGTCTCAGAGCCGAATTGAACTGAATCGCGTGCAGTATTCGCGTCGGTCATCAGAAGTGAGCCGCGGAAGCGCTCAGCAGTTCTGATCGAGAAGACTGAATCGCTGACCCGAAAGAGGGTCGAATCGGCGGCATCGCTGATCCTGATCTTGCAGACAGACGACGGACTCTCCGGTACGATCCAGTGATATGATCCTGTAGAGGCCGGGCGTTTCGTAATATAATTCCAGCTGGAACCATTATCGGTGGAATAATCCACATTCACCTCCTGGATACCATAGCTCACCCAGTCGATGATCCGCGACGATCCTGCAAACCACTGCTCACCTCCGTGGGGGTGAGAGAGCGCGAGTGGATCCGTGTACAACGTGAATGTCGTATCGCTGCCATCGGCCACGCCGGGCACAAGGTCATCGGATACCCTCATCCGGCAATTGTACGAAAGGAGCTGGGGACTCGTCCAATTGTACGGCGAAGCACCCGGCGGCACGTGATCAGCCACCGGGGTCCAACTCGAACCGTTGTTCGTGCTGAAGTCGATCTTGATCGAGTAGCAGTTTGCGGCAGTCCAGGATATCTGATGTGCGTTGCCTCCCTGCCAGACTTCGCCGCCGTTCGGAGTGTCGAGGTGGACCGAGGCCGGGTATTGAAGCCGAAAAATTCCGTTGATCTGGGATGCGACCACACTCAACGAATCGAGCGCCAGGAGGCCGTAATTCACGACCCCATTCGGACCGAGTCCGGCATTAAAATTGCGCCACGAGCTGCCGGAATCCGCAGACACATATATGCCCGGGGGGTTTGCGCCGTACACGCCGAAGTAGACGTAGCCTCGGTTGACAGGAGAGCAGGTAATCCACCATCCGGGGCCCCCGCCGATCGGCGTCGGGAGACTGTTCCAGGTTTCACCGCCGTTAGTGCTCTTGATAACTCCGCCTCCGCCGGCGAACCGCGTCGCATAAGCGATGCGGGGATTAAACGGATCGATTGCGATGCTCGGTATTTCACCGTCGGTGGCAAACACCTTTCGCCATGTGTGGCCGTAGTCCTGCGTCTTCCAGATACCCGTTGTGTAATCGCCGAGCAGCATGACGTTGGCGCTATCGGGCCGGATCTCCGCGTCGCACCAGGCGGAGAACAGGCCTGTGGTGGTTCTGATGGTATCCCAGGTGGAACCGAAATCGACGCTTCGCCAGAGCGTATCGTTCCCCATCGTGTAAACGGTGTCGGGATGGATCGGTTTGAACTCGACCGGCTTTCCGTAATACGAGAAAGAGCCTCCCCAGGTTTGGGTCCAGCTCGTCCCGCCGTTCGTGGTTTTCATGATCCGGTCCAAATTGCTGTTATTGGACTCAACACCGACCAGGATCTGGAGGGTATCCCGCGGATTGACTGCAATCGACTTGATCACGTTGTCAGAACTGCCGAGCTGCGAGACCGCATTTCCGTAGGCCTGCCAGGAGTAGCCGCGATTCCTGCTGACCCACATCTGCCGCCCGCCCGGGACGCCGTAAATAATATTCGCATCGAGCGGGTTGGAAGCGAGAGCGTCCCCCAGGACCGTTGCGAACGCATTCAGCTTTATGACCCACGTTTGTCCCCACGAGATCTGGACGCACGCCACAATCAGCAATACGTACTTCCGCATATCAGAATACGAACCCCCTTCGACCTACCTCACAAGAATCATCTTTTTCACGTCGATGAACCGGTGACCGGCGGCGACGACATTATCGGCGTCGTCCTGCCTCATCCCCTCGGCGACAAGCCTGTAGAAATAGACACCGGTGGCGAGGCCCGCGGCGTCAAATGACGTTTCCTGAGACCCTTCATCCATGAGTTGGTGGTCGGCGAGTGTGGTCACCTCGCGCCCGAGCACATCGTAGATCCTCAGCGTGACGACCGCTGGCTCCGGAAGGTCGAATGCGATGGTCGTCACCGGATTGAAGGGATTCGGATAATTTTGGTACAATGCATACGCGAGCGGCACATCCGGGTACTGGCTTCCCTCGGAGACGAAAGTCACAGGCACGATTCCCGGCGTCGCGTGCAAATACGGAACGTCGCCCAAAGGTTTCACGCCCTGGAGGACCGTTTTCGCAAGGAAGGAGACCGTATCCTTGAAATTGGAAGTCTCCGCAAACGCCGTATTGAGCTTGATCAGCACGCTCAGCAATTCGCCAAGCGAGGGGGAAGGATGGATCGCTGCAAGTGACAAACACGCCATCAAGGTGTCCCCGTCCTTCACGATGTCCGATACGAGAAGGCTGTTGAACGGGCCCGCCGGGTCTGAGGGATCCGAGTACGTCAGCTCGCCCAACCCGATGGGGAATTTGTGCGTGGCGCTTGCGGCGATGTTCAGCTTCACGGCCAGCAGCTCGGCAAAGACCCGGTCGTTTTTCTTCAGCGGGGAGAGTTCCGGGAGTTGCGACTTTATCGAATCCCCCGAGATGAGCTTATTCAGGCATGTCGGACCGGAGAGATGCTGGGTTCCGGTCTTGGCATCAATGAACGACTTGATCACATTACTGTATTTCTTGAGCCTCACCGAACTGGCGCCTTTCGGACCCTTCGGCACACCGACGATGAGGGGAGTGAGATCGGAAAAGTATGAAGATCCCTGTCCGAATCCTTTGGGGAAGAGCTCCTCTCCAACGTTGTTAAGGTTGGGGGCCGGGAGGCCGAGTTGATTCTTGTCGATCCGGCTGAGCGAGTCCGGGATCACGCCTTTCTGCTTCGCCGCCATCGCCTGGTCGAACCAGGTATACTTCGCTTTGATTGTCTTTCCCTTCGACCCCACGCCGTCAAGCTGGATCTCGTGATGGGCCGCGAGCGGGCTGGCGCCAAAGTTGTATGTCCAATTCTTTCTCTGGGGGTCTACCGACAATCCGGAATAGACGAGCGTGTCGCTCTTCACCTTCGATGTGAAGGCCGTGAGTCGGCTGATCCCGATATTGAACGAAACCAGGAGGACGTGGTCGACGGTCTGGTCAGCCGGAGCCGTCAGGCTCAATTTGAAGAAGACCTTGTCGGCCTTCCGCTTCATGCTTGCGTGCTTGCTCTTGGTGTCGACTGCGGTCGCCCATTCGCGCGCCGTGGCACTCCGGAGGCTTGTGCTGTCCCTCCCTGCTCCGTTGACGCTGAATGAGTCGGGCGACGAGGCAGCATTGTGCGCAAAAACGACATGACCCGCCGCCGCGCTCGTGGATGAAGGAGTAAAGCCGATCATAAACGCCTGGCTTGTCTGCCGGGCTATAGAGGCGCTCGGCGGGGATACGCTGAACTGCGGATTATCCGCCGCTGCCGACGTAATCGAGAGCGTGGCGGTTCCCGTATTCGTCACGACGATGGTGTCGGTTTTCAGATGACCGACGAGGACGCTGCCGAATGCGATGCTCGAAGGAGTTCCCGAAAAGACCGGAGCGGGCGTGTGAACGGTGATTTTTTGCGTGTTGGATAGCCCGCCGTTGGGCGTTTGACTGAATACGCTGATCAGGAAAGAGCCGGTCGAATCTATGTCTGAGGCGAGAACTGTCGCCTGAAGCTGGGTCGGACTAATGAAGGAAGTCGCCCGGGGGCTTCCCTGGAACCTGACGACGGAGCAGGGCACGAAATTTGAGCCGAAGACAGTCAGAGTGAAATCCGGTTCGCCTGAAGAATAGGTGTTCGGAGAGATGCTCGTTGTCGACGGGGACGGATGAGGCCTGACGATCAGGAAATTATTCCCGGTCGATAACTGCGAAGCCGTCGCCGCGCCCGAGAGTGCCACTTGAATATCCGTGGCGTTGATCCTCGTCTGCGAGGTTCCTCCGCTGCCCGGGATCGCGTCGAGGGCAAAGCTCAATGGGGGGATTGTGACAGTAACGTCGTACGTGCCGTCGTCCAGCAAGCCGAAGTGATAGTTGCCGACGGAATCGGTCGTCGTGGTCGCCCAGATGGTCGTGTCCCTGTGCAGGACGACGGTTACCAGCGGAACGGGTCTTCGGTCGCCGGCAGTGCCGGTGCTGCTGTCGCAGTCTTCCAGAACGGTCCCGCTGATCTGGTGGAACAAAAACGCCGTCTTACCCAGCCACGATCCCCAGGTGTTTGAGCCCTTGGCCCAGAGTCCGGCAGCCCATGCGGAGCTTTGCGTTCCGCCCGAGTCCGATGGATCAATCGCCACACCTTCGTAGTCGCCCCACCGTTGGCCCAGGGTGCACCGATAGGTCACCTGACCCGATTTCAGGAGCCCCCGGGGCTGGATGTTCGCATCCGTCCGGCGTCTGCCCGAATACCATGCCGATGCGAACTCGTCTTTATTCGAACGGCCGAAGGAGAAATATGCGGTCCCTGCCGCGTCAACCGTTACTGAAGGGTAAAAGTAGAAAGCGTCCGCCGCACCGAATGTTTCGTCGGTCACCAGCGTCTGCGTGGTCGTATTTATTTTATAGTAACGAATCGCCGAAACATGGCCGGTGTCGATGTTCAACCCTATCGTATGAGTCGCGTACAAATAGCCGTCGCGCCATACCGGATCCTGCGTACGGGCATCGCCTGATTTTATCTTGGCGTTGGTCGCGGCGGAGCAGCCGAGTTGGACGCCGTCGGGAGGCGGGCCGAAATTGGAAACCGTGAGCTGAGCGATTTTATCGAGCACCGGGTCGAACGGGCCTCCCGTAATATGGTAGAGGCCCAACGCATTCCCGCCGCCATAGGGAGTGATCAGCAGGAACTCTTCGGTCGTCGACGAGAGCGAGAGGCAGGGTTTGAGCGTGAAGGAAGGTACACCGGACCCCGGGACGCCCAGGATCTCGGCATACCCCACCGGAAGGCCTGCATACATCGAATTCTTGTCCAGCACGCGAGTCTTGACTTTTTGAAAAGAGGCCGTTGCTGTGGGGAACGAATACATGTTCGCCGTAATGTAGACCGAATTGTCGTCGATGCCGAGCCCGGGGAAATCCGCCCAGTTGTTGGTAGGAGTATTTCCGTCGGGTTGCATGTTGAATGTGTAAACGAACCAGCCTCCCATGGCATCCGATGTCTGCGAGACAGCAATAAAGTAGTTCGCTTCGGTGTTATCGACGAGCTCATCGTAGAGGACAATGAATCGGTTCTGGCGTATATCATAGAGAACCTTGGGATCGAAGTATTGCGTCGTCGAACCCCCGCCCATGAATACCGCTGCAGTGACCGTCCGCGCGTTTACGCCGGCTTTTGTCCGGATTCGGATCGTGCTGTTCCCCGTCGAGATCACATGGTTCGGCCCCACCGCGACCATGGCATCGCAAGGAATGGAGAAGTCCTGTATCGTGCCCTCAAAATTGGAGGAAAGGGTCGGACCGGCGGTCAACTGAGTGATCCCGTTGATCGATCTGGCACCATCGGGATTCTTATCGATTGTCAGAATGCCCTTCCCGTCAAACCTCGGCAGGATTGCATGTTTCATCGCCTCGTACTCCGCCTGAGTCTGGGGAGTCAAGAGGTGATCCTCTTCTTCGCCGTTCATTTTCTCGGACGAAGGGAGCCTCTCTTCGGTGGAAGGGAGGCGGGCGAATGAAGGAACGTACCTCGGTGTGACCTTGATGGTAGAACGAAAGCCGGAAATTTTTTCGCCGGAGAATCCGAGAGCGGCAAATAGCGCCAGGAGCAGGGTTAGACAAAAAAGTCTTACCAAGGTGGTCATGGGGTCCTCTTAGATTTTAGATGATACGTCCTAACTTGATCGTACACATACCTGGTTGGTATCACCTGATACTATTTCAAGAGCAGCAGTTTCTTTACCTGCCGGAACTCCGACTGCGTTCCTTCGCTTTCTCTCGCGGCAAGTTCATAATAATAGACTCCCGAGGCCAACCGGGAAGCATCGAAAGACACGTCATAATATCCGGCATCGTATTCCTGATTCAGGACGAGCACGCTCACGACCTCACCGAGGATATTAAAGATTTTCAGCGTGAGAGTCGCCCGTCGCGGTACGCCGAAGGGGATCGTCGTGGTCGGATTAAATGGATTCGGATAATTCTGCTGCAATAGATACCGGTCGGGCGCTGGCGGTGCAACCGTCAGGGTCAGTTCCGAGAGCGCAGCATTCACAATCGTCCGCCCCTTCCCTGTCATTCGAACTTCCGCGCTTCCTTTGGACGCGCCGGTCTTGAGACTGTAGCGTTTTGTATCCTGGGATAAAATATCCCAGCTCACCGTCAGCGGAAATGCCTGCGATTGGACGGTGATCGGGATTTGCCCGGGAGAAACGGGAGCCCGGGGGACCAGCTCTACCATATTGCCCGACCTGAACCTCGCATCAAAAGCCTCAGGTGGAGGGACCGGTGGAAGAGCGAACAAGTTGAGATCGACAACCGATGAGTCGTCGCCAAAATAGAGAGTCTGGTGCGCACCCTTCGAGTCGGTGATGGCAATCTTATTGAGGGCGTCGGGGACTCTGGCGACGGGCGATCCCGCTTTGCTCGGTACCGCAGAAGCGGATGAAAGCGTGAGTGTCCCGCCCTGGCTTACCTTGACCCAGTAGGCCATTCCCGGCCGGATCGTATCGGCGATGGCATAGGATCCGTTGTACCCAAAAAACTGCGATCGAATTATGTTGGGAGGATTTTGAACGATCGACGCTCTCGGAACGGGATAACTAAGAGAGCCGATCATGTTCCAGTTCGCAGCCACGGGTATGGGGTAGGAGGAAACAGCCGCTCCTGTTACATATACTGACTGAGTAGTATCGAATTTCGCCCAGTAGCCTTTACCCAGACGCAAGGTATCCCCCGGCGGAATGTTGTACCCGCCATTGTAGGCGAATACATGCGTAACCGCAGTGGGAAACACAGCTCCCTTCCAGGCATTCGCGACGATCAATGGCAGCGACACCATGTTCCACCCGGTGAGAATTCCGATCGTATCGGTGATGCTCCCGACCCCGCCCGTACCTTGTATAGGCACCGAGTCCGGGCTGCCGGGCGCATTGTGCGTAAATATGATATAGCCGTTCCGGGGGCCGCTCGAATCGGTGAGGAAGGTAACGACGAATTTTTTCGATCCTCCTGCAATCGCGCTGTCGGCAGACGGAGCGACGGAGTATTTAGAATTCGTGGAAGTAGCGCTCGAAATCACAAGCGTGGCGTTGCCTGAATTGGAAACGATCAGGCTGTCCTGTTTCTGGACATTAAGCGGAACAGTGCCGAAATTCAGGTTCAAGGGCGATACGGCGAAATGCGGCTGCAGCGCTCCTGTTCCGGTCCCTTGAACCGAAACCGTGTCCGGAGAGCCCGGGGCGTTGTGCGCGAGCACGATCGATGCGCTCTGCAGGCCGGCGGTGAGCGGCGCGAACGTCACGTAGAACTTCAGCGAGCCCGAGGGAGCGACGGCTCCGCTCCCAGGAGAGACCGCGAAGCGCGCGTTGCTCGAGGTCACGCCCGAAATGGAGAGGGAGAGGTTTCCCGGATTCGAGACCGTGAAGCTGTCCTGCTTCGAGCCGCCGCTGACGACGCTCCCGAAATTGAGCGCCGAGGGCGATGAGGAGAAAAGAGCTGATGATGTGATGTGAATAGAATCCGTCCCCCCTGCCTCGTAGTAACGAGCGACAAATTCCTGGAGGTACAAATTCGCGATGCGCCGGTCCTGGAGGATCAGTGTATTCTCATCATTCGACGTTTCCGCGCTGTTGGACCAGTTATGCGAGCCGGTCACCACGTACTGCGTTCCTGCAACCTGGTCGGCATCGACGATCGCATACTTGTGGTGCAGCAAACCCGATCCCCCCTTGAGATGAATATC
>DASQAZ010000139.1:0-15682 GCA_035635475.1 Bacteroidota bacterium
AAAGAGTAAACATGGAGCCGGCGCGGTTGATCTGATGCGCCACACCAACCCGTCGAAGACTCTCACGGAGACCCGTTTCGAGCTCATTGGATCGCCGCTCAAGCCGCGTGTAGATTGAGGGTTGTGCGGACAGGATTGAGAGCGTTTCGCACCCTGCAGCCATCGCCAGCGGAGTGCCCGAGAGCGTTCCAGCCTGGTAGACCGGTCCGCCCGGAGAAACAAGTTCCATAATTTGTTTCTTGCCCCCATAGGCGCCCACCGGCAGACCACCACCGATGATTTTGCCGAGCGTCGTCAAGTCCCCACTGATTCCGAACCTCTCCTGAGCGCCGCCCGGCGCCAGCCGGAATCCGGTCATCACCTCGTCGAGAATGAGGACGATTCTTTCGGAGGTGCAGATGTCCCGCAGTTCCTGCAGAAATCCGGGTTTTGGCGGCACGCATCCCATATTTCCAGCGACGGGTTCAACGATGACGGCCGCGATACTGCCCGCGTGAAGCCGGACAAGCTCCCGGACAGATCCGGCGTCGTTGAAGCGGGCGTTGAGCGTGTCCGCGGCAGTCGATTTCGTTACCCCCGGACTGTCGGGCGTCCCGTGCGTCATGGCGCCGGATCCCGCCCTGATTAAAAACGCATCGGCATGCCCGTGATAGCAGCCTTCGAACTTGATGATCTTTTCGCGGCCCGTGTACGCCCTCGCCAGACGAATCGCGCTCATGGTCGCCTCGGTCCCCGAGTTTACCATCCGGACCATCTCGACCGAAGGCATGAGCCGGGTGATGAGTTCGGCCATTTTCAACTCGAGATCAGTAGGCGCGCCGAAACTTGTCCCGCGTTTTAATGTTTGCTGAAGGACCCGAGTGATTTTGGGATGGGCGTGGCCGAGGATCATCGGCCCCCAGGAGCAGACGTAATCGACAAAGCGGTTTCCGTCGACGTCCCAGAGGTAGGCGTTGCTTGCTTTTTTGATGAAAGGCGGGTCGAGGCCGACATTTCGAAAGGCGCGGACGGGAGAGTTCACTCCTCCCGGGATGACTTTCTTCGCCCTTTCGAAGAGCTTTCTTGATTTTGCTTGCTTCAGAGGAGTTTTGCCGCGTCCTTCGCGAAGTACGTAAGGATCATATCCGCGCCGGCCCGCTTGATCCCGGTAAGCATCTCCATCATGACGCGCTGTTCGTCGATCCAGCCGAGGCGGCCGGCAGCTTTTACCATCGAATATTCCCCGCTCACGTTGTAGGCGGCGGTCGGCATCCGGAAAGTATCCTTCACCCGGCGGAGAACGTCGAGGTACGGCATCGCCGGTTTTACCATGACGATATCGGCCCCCTCCTCGATGTCGGCCTCGACTTCGCGAAGGGCTTCGTTCGAATTCGCGGGATCCATCTGGTGAGAACGGCGGTCACCGAACTTCGGGGTGCTCTCCGCGGCCTCCCGGAACGGTCCGTAGAACCCCGATGCGTACTTTGCGGCATACGACATGATGGGCAGATTCGGGAAATTGTTTTCGTCGAGGATCCTGCGGATCGCCCGTACGCGGCCGTCGAACATATCGGAGGGCGCTACCATGTCGGCGCCTGCCTGCGCGTGAGTCAGCGCTTCCCGCGCGAGCAGCTCGATCGATTCATCGTTCACGATTTCGGTTCCCCGCACGATACCGCAGTGACCGTGCGACGTGTACTCGCAGAGGCAGACATCGGTTACGATGAACAGCTCCGGTATCGCTTTTTTAACGGCATGAATAGCGCGTTGAACGATGCCCAGCTCGTCGTACGCCTCGCTCCCGGCTTCATCCTTGTGTTCCGGGATCCCGAAGAGGATCACGGCTGGGATGCCGAGCGATTTTACCGACGCGCATTCGCGGACGATCTCGTCGACCGACATCTGGTAGACCCCGGGCATCGACGATACCTCTTTTTTTACATTCGTTCCGGGGCAGACGAAGAGGGGATAAATCAGATCGTCTTTCGATAGCTCCGTTTCGCGGACCATCGAGCGGAGAACCGCGCTCATCCGGGTGCGACGGAGCCGCTTGAACTGCTGCATTTCCGTTTTCGTTCGATATTCGAAAGGGGATTCCTGTGTGTCTTCCATCTGGCTGCCTCAAGATGCTGTAAGAACCGGAATTTACAGAAATGAAAGGGTAACTACAAGCCGTTCCGCCCGGGGGTACTGGCTCAGTTTGGGGCTGAGCGGCTCAGTTTCGATTTGTGAAAATTCTACGAAGCTGAAACATTGAATGCTGCTTCATATAATTTTTTGACCATTCGCAAGCGCCCTACCCTCCCTCTCCCGACTAGATGGGGTACAGTTTAACTTGGCACTCATTTCAGGAGCAACATTTTTTTCACACTGACAATCCAGAGCCCCGCCGTGCCTTCCTCGGGATCGGAGAGAGTCTCAGTTATCAGCTGATAAAAGTAGACCCCCGATGATAGGCGATTGCCGTCAAATTCAACTTCCTGCGCTCCGTCGTCCATATTCTGATGGTCTAGGAGGGTTGCTACCACCTGGCCGAGCACATTATAGACCTTTAGGGTGACGCGTGCCGGATCTGCGAGGTCGAACTGGATCGTCGTGGTGGGATTGAAAGGGTTCGGATAATTCTGATAGAGCTCGCTCATCCTCGGCAGCGAAGATTGATCGACAGGCGACGAGGTGAAATTCGCCGGCACAGCACCGGGGGTGGGATGGAGGTAGGGAACGTCGGCAAGCCTCCTCACTCCGCTCAGACTGGTCTTCGCCGCGAAGCTGATCGTATCGATCGTGCCGTCGGTGAAAGCGCTGTCGATCCTGTGGATCACCTCGAGGACAGCATTGAAATCTGCGCTGCCGATCTTCGACTGCAGCGTGAGGCAGGAGAGCAGTGAATCCGCTTTCCGGCAAATGGTATCGACCCTCTGGCCGTTGAACGGATTCGTTGGATCGTTCGGATCGGAAAAAGTAAGCTCACCCAAGCCGTTCGGGAATTTGTTCGTGGCACTTGCGGCGATATTCAGTTTCAACGCCAATAGTTCCCCGAAGAGCACGTTGCTCTGTTTGTTCGGCGGAAGACTGGTGAGTTGACTCTTCATCGAATCATTGGTATCGAAGCGGTTCAGGCACTTCGGCCCGAGCGTGTGCTTCATGCTCGTCCGGGGAACGATCAGCGACTTCAGCACATTTGCGTACGTCGCAAGCTTCACTGAACCCGCCCCCTTCGGTCCCCTGGGAACGCCGATCACGAGGGGTGAAACGCCGCTAAAGAATGTGCCGGACCCCTGACCAAATCCCTTGGGGAAGAGCTCCTCACCTACATTGTGAAGGTTCGGCAGCGGCAGCGATGGGTCGTTCCGCTTCCAGCCCGGAGCATTCTTGCTGTATTTGAGGGTAATTGGCGTTGGGGAAGTAGCCCACGTCACCGAGACCTCGAACTTCTTCCCCATAAAGCCCCTTCCATCGATCTGGAAGCTGTCGCCCAACGCGATCGGACTGACGGTGTGATACGCGACCGTCTTGACGCTGTCCCACGGCGTGGTAGGCGCAAGCGTGTCGGCCTTGAGTTTGCCGACTGTCGTGATTCCATTCGACGGCATGTTGAACTTCAGCGTGAAACCGGTCGCGGCGCTCGGCGCGCCGATATTGAGCTTGAAAAAGACCCGGTCCGGCTTTCGCTTTATGGACTTCGATTTTCCCTTTCGATCGACCGACGACGCCCATTCATCGTAGAGGGCTGTACGATAATGCTGGTAGATTTGATCTGAGGCGTTCACAAAATCCACGGTATCAATCTGGCCGCCGGCGACAGATAGACCAACGGCACTATCTGTGGAGGCGACGCTCAATCCATATAATACATAACCGAGGCGGGTCCAGCCGGCGACCCCGGCTTCGAACGCAACGTAGGTGCCATCGGTGAGATTGTTTGCCGTTACTGAGACCGCATCTCCGGACGCTACGGTCGGACCGGACACGGAACCCGAGCGCACTTCCAGATGCCAGCCCGTTGCGGTACGATCGAGGGAGGTTGAGAAACTGCCGTCGTTATCCTGGAACTTTCGGACCGTAATGGAGTTTGGCTGGAAGTTGCCGAAGTCGTTCCCCTTTGAGCTGTCGCCAGATGCAAGCGTGATGGAATAACTCCCCGAAACAGGATATGTCCGGACCCATCCGGCTTTGGAATCTTCAGTTATGGTGTAGCCTCCGGCGGCAAGGCAGGTGAAGATATAATTGCCGTTTGCATCGGTGAGCGTGGAAGCGGTCCGAGTCCCGGTCAATCTGATTTTCCAGTATGGAATAGCCGGCTCGAGCGGGTCCTTTACGCCGTTATTATTCAGATCCTGGAATTTCATACCGCTGATCGACCCTCCCGCGCCCGGCCGGACATAGACCAGCATCACATCATCAATCCGAAGCCGGGCACCTGCAGCCGAGTAATCGTGGAAGCCGATATAATAGAACGAATCGATGGGTACGCTGAACTCCTGTTCAACGTACTCCCAGTTAAAGTTTGTGTTAAATGCACGGTTATTTATAATCGTTCCCATGGCAGTGGCGGTGGGAGCGAGGCCGATTGCTACTGCAAGAGAGTCGAACGGAGTGACAGTCGATGACGTTCGATCGTACCAGCTCAGGCGATAGATCCTTCCGCATTGCAGGCGGACCGGCCGTGAGTCAAGCCAATCGTCGGCGCTCCCATCCCCGAGATTCGTCGATCCACAGAGTGCGGACGCGGGTGATGAAAAGGCGAAGGCATCACGCACCCAGGTGAATCCGCCGTTCACGTTTTCAATCGACCAGCAGGGGGGAGGGAAGTTCGTGTTGCCGAAATCTTCCGTCAGCAACGTCGTGCCGGGCACAGGCGGCGCGTCAACCTGGTTCCCGAAATCGTTTCCGTCAAGGATGCTGTTCTGCGTTACGGTAAGGGTGTAAGTGCCCGCGCACGGGGAGGTTTGAACATAGCCGGGGTCAACCCGCTCGCTCACGGTATACGTTCCAGGTGCAAGCGAATCGAATGAATAGTGTCCGTTAGCATCCGTCAGGGTTGAGTCGGTTTTTCCCCCGGAGAGGCGCAAGAGCCGGTTCGGCAGTCCGGGTTCACCATTATCTCTGAGGCCGTTCCCGTTTGCATCATTGAAGACTCCTCCGTTAATATAGGTGAAGGGCAGCGCCTGCAGTCGGATGTCCTGATTTTGAGTGGTGCCGACGACGAATGTGAGCGTTGTATCCTTGGGGTAGTATGTCGGCGATGTCACGTGGACTGTCGGCGTGAGCGTTGGGTCGTCTTGATAGTAATTAAATGAAAAGTTTCCGGAGACATTTACCATCTCAAAGGTTGTCGCGATACTCATCGTCGCGGATATCGGATTGTTCGTGGCTGAATCCCGCACCGTCCCCTGGACGACGGTGGTTGAACCGTCGACGAAATGATAAACGGCGCCCGGCCATTTGGGTGAAAATGAATTTGTACTCCCTGCGAGCCATAAGTCCTTAAAGGCGAGGGGATTGAGTTTCAGGTTCCAGGCGCTGAAACCGGAATATCCCCCTGAAAGATCGATCTTAATCCCGTCCTGAAAATGTTGATATGTCAAGCCCCCATCCGTCGTCCGGTCGATTCCGTAACCATTGGAAGAAAACCTGCCGACATAGACTGTCTCAGGGTGCGCCTCGTCGAGAACAATCGACCAGAGCGATGTATCCCTTAAGATCGGAGTTCTGGACCATGAATCTCCCCCATCCGTTGTCTTGATCAAGCCGCAGTTCGTTTCCGGTGGAAAGTCGACAAAAACATTCGCGTACCCGATCCGGGGATGTGAGGGGTTGAAAACAATTTTCGGGACTTCGTTCGTGCCCGCATTATAGACTTGTCTCCAGGTGACGCCCCAGTCGGTGCTCTTACTCAACGTTCCGTTGCCCGTCCCCGCAAGGATGATATTTCCGCTGTCGGGCCGGACGGTCAGCCCGCAGACCATTGTTCCGATCGTGGACTGGATCGTCCACGAATTCCCCCTGTCGAGACTGCGATAGACATTTGTGGTGAAGAAATCTCCGGCAAACATCGTATCCGGATGCTGCTTGTCGAAGTCGATACTTTCACCATCGATGCCGAAGTTCGGTAACACATCGTTCCAGCTTTGCCCTCCATTCGTCGTTCTCCACATGCCGCCCTGGTCCCGCAAAACAAATATCGTCAGAGTATCTCTCGGGTGTACGAGGATATTTCTCATTCCGCGAAACGGGCCCGGGACGGGATTCAACTGAGTCCACGTTTTGCCCTTATCTCGCGAGACATTCAGAACGCCCTGCCGGTCCTCGGCGTAGATTGTGTTCGGGTTGAGCGGATTGATGGCGACATTGTAACCTACGCTTTCGAAGCGCTCGCGCCAGAATTTGGATTGAGCATCGACCGCACTTGCTGCGATCATCATGAGCCCGAAGAACGCGCAGCGGCGGAGCAGATGGTCACGAATATTCATGGCATCCTCCGTAAGGACGGGAGTGAGTTAATGAGGTTGGGAGTGTTTAGCCCTGCATACACAGGACGACGCCAAAATGTAATGAAATTGCATATTCATGTCAAGAGATGGTACTGGCCCTCTTTGCTTGACCAGCCCCCTGTGGTGATGCCAATGAAACACAAACTGAAATCGATGTAACATTCCAACGAGACAAACGCTTCAATCTTGTGATGGGCGTACCTGTCAAATCGAAACTGAGCCACTCAGCCTCAAACTGAGTCAGTACCCGCCCGGGGAGGCGACGCGCGTTTGCGCTTCAAAGTCTTCCCAGCACGTCCTTGAGAATATCCCGTGCCGCGTGGGGCCTGGCGAGCCCGGCCGCACGGTTCCTCATTGTAGAAAGAAGACCGGGCTCTTCGATCAGACGGCGGAGTTTATAATGAAGGTTTTCAAAACCGTGCGCGCTGATCGCGGCGCCATGCTCGATAAGGTAATCGGCATTCCGCCCCTCCTGTCCGGGGAACGGATCGAGGATCAGGAGAGGAAGGTGCCTGGCGAGGGCTTCGGAGACGGTCAACCCGCCCGCTTTCGTGATGACGAGGTCGGAACATGCCATCGTCTGATCGACGAAGGTGATATACTCGTAGATACGCGCCCGGACATTCGGGGGGAACGCCATCTTGCTGAGCTTGCCGTAGAGGCCCCGGTTTTTTCCGCACACCACGATGAGCTGGTGATCTCTTCGTGCGTCCGTTCCGAGGAAGCGGGCAACCGAGCCGGCAAGCTCGTCGACCACGCCAATGCCGTACCCGCCCGAAAGAATCAGAATCGTAAAGCATCCGGACGGGATGTCGAGCCGTTTCCGCGCCGCCTGCCGCGACATCCGTAACCCGAACTGGGGCATGATCGGGATGCCCGAAACCCCGATGTTTTCGGGGGGGATGCCGTGCGTTTGTATGCTCCATGCCGCCTCATCGGTCGCCGCATAGTAGCGGCTGATCGCACGGCTGACCCAGAGGGAATGAACGTCATAATCGGTGGGCACGGCGAAAAACGGGATCTGCCAGCCCGGATTCGAGATCTCGTCCTCGATAGCGAGATACGGGAGAAAGTGCGTGCAGATGACTGCGTCCGGTTTTAACGTGGACAATTCTTTCAGATACTTTTTATAATTGAAATGATCGAAGAGCTTCATCAACCCGGCCTTGGCTCTGAGCGGCTTCCTCGAGTCCGATTTTTTATAAAGATACCCCCACAACCCGGGCGACCTCTGTACAATTTCATAATAGGAATCGCCGTACAACTTTTTGAAGAGCGGAGAGGTGAAGTCAAGCACATCGGCATGGCTGATGGTGACCGGCCGGGGGAGAAATTCAGCCGCGGCCAGCAAAGCTTCTCCGGCGCGAACATGCCCGGCGCCGACGGTCGCGGAAACTATCAGAATCGATTTCTTCCGCCCCCGTCCCGTCATGTCCCGCAGCGTCCCGCTCTGCGGGATCAAGCCGGGACCGAGCCGGGACCCGTGCGCCCGCCTCTCCCTCATCGCGCCTCTCCTCGCCGGGACCTCCTGACCAGCAGGTAGAGCGCCGTGCCCGCGACAATGCCGCCGATCGTGTAGTACATCTCTTCTATTCTTGCGAAACGCAGAAGAAAACAGGCGAAAACCATCCCCGCGACGGGAATGGCGGCCCCGAGCGGAAGGTGGAATGCCGCCCGGTCCTTCCGCCGGAACACCAGGACGGTAGCGCACGTGCTGAAGTAATAGAGAAGGCGCGATACGACGCTGATCGCCGCGAGCGTGACGAAGTCGGATAGCGCGGCCAGAAGAAACAGGAGGGCTGAACAGATGATGATCGAGAAATCGGGGCTCCGGAAAACCGGATGGACGTGCGCGAAGAAGGCGGGCAACTGCCTGTTCTCCCCCAGCGCAAAGGTCAGGCGCGGAGCGCCCAGGATGTTGGCGCCGATGAGCCCGAACGTCGAGGCGACCGCACCCGCGGCTACGAGCCGGGCGCCGGCGGGACCCATGATGGAGCCCGCGAGGGCTGCGAGCGGGCGCGGTTCGTTTGCCAGCGACGGCAGCGCGCCCGCTGCGGTCAACTGCAACATGAAGTAGATCGCGGCGACAATGAGCGTGCCGGTGATAAGCGCGCGGGGCACGTGGAAGCGGGGATTAATAGTTTCACCCGAAGGTATGGTCATGACTTCAAATCCCCCGAACGCGAACGTCAGCAAAAATAGCGACCGCATGAGATTCCCGTACTCTGGGAGAGCGCCGGGCGCAAGATTCGCCGCGTCGATTTTGAACATCCCCCCGGCGATGACCAAAAGGAGCGGGAGCACTTTTGCGACCGTGATGAGGTCGATCGTCAGCGCGCCGTACTTCACGCCCCGGACGTTGATGAGCGCGAGCGTGCCGGTCAGAATGAGCAGCGTGACGATCTTCGCCCAGCCCTGCGACGCGGCCGGCAGGAAGTCGGCCAGATAAGAAACAAAGAGGCTGCAGCTCGCGGCAGTCGCCGCAATCCGCGTTATGTAGACAAGCCAGCCGACTTGAAATCCCGCGAAGGGCCCGAATGCATGATACGCGTAGCGATACGGCCCTCCCCCGGTGTCGAACCGGCTCGAGACTTCTGCAAACGACAGAATAAAGGTCAGCGTGACAACGGCGCCGACGATGTACGCGTACGGGCCGAATGGGCCCACCAGGCCCGCGATGGTCGCGGGCAGGAAGAAGATGCCGCTGCCTATGATACTGTTGACGGTGAGGGCGGTCAGGTCCCATCGGCCCATCGCGCGGATAAGCCCGACCGGATGTTCAGACGTGTCCGCCATGGGTGGGAATGCGGTAACGTTACTTTATTTTCTTAAGGAAATTGAGCAGATGCCCGTTGAACTCGCCGGGATTCTCCAGGTTGCTCAGGTGAGCGGCCTCGGGAATGATATGAAGTCCGGCGTCGGGCAATTTTTCCTTCATGGCGTACGAGGCCGATGGGGGAGTCAGGATATCGTGCTGGCCGACAAGGATGAGCACGGGAATATTCATATTGAAAAGCGCGGGAGTGGTGTCGGTCCTCGCCGCGAGAGCGATGAGCGTCCCCGCCGCGGCGACCGGCGATGTGCTTTCCATTATTCTGCGGATCAGTTGAACCGTATCCGGGAGTTTTTCCATCGTGCCGGGATAGAAGACCGAGCCGAGGAATGAGTCGGCAAACTTCTTCATTCCCTCTTTCTTGACAGCGAGGGCCTGGATGGCCCGCCGTATCTTGCCTTCGTTGTTGTCGGCCTCGCTTCTGGTATCGGAGAGGACGAGCGCGCGAAAACGATCGGGCCGGCGCTCGGCGGCGCGAAGCACGACGTACCCCCCCATCGAGAGCCCGACGGCGACCGCACGGGGGAGCTTCAGGTGATCGAGCAGGGCTATCAAGTCGTCGACGAAATATTCGATCGTATATTGCCCGTCGCCCACATCGCTCTTGCCGAATCCGCGCATGTCGTACGTGACGGTGTAGAGGCTGCCCTTGAGCGCCTCGACCTGCGGCTTCCACATTTCCTGGCTGAAGGGGAAGCCGTGCACGAAGACGACCGGCAGGCCGGTACGCGGCCCCTCGACATTGTAGACCAGCCCGATACCGTCGTTTACGAAACGCATCCGCTCACGCGCTCTTTTCAGTGAGAACGGATGCAAGGATCGCCGTCGTGATGACGGCGAAGACCACGATGAGTGAGAGGAGGATCGGAATTTCGAGCCACCACTCGAGCAGCATTTTCGTGCCGATGAAGGCAAGGACGACCGAAAGTCCATAATTCAGGAAGCGGAACTGCTTCATGAATCCCGCCACCACAAAATACAGCGAGCGCAATCCCAATACGGCGAAAATATTCGAAGTGTAAATGATGAAGGAGTCCCTCGTAATCGCGAAGATTGCGGGTATCGAATCGGTGGCGAAGACGATGTCGGTGGTTTCAATCATCAGTAAAACGAGAAGCAGGGGGGTCATCAACCTTTTTCCGTTCTGGCGGACGAAGAATTTTCTCCCTTCATACGCCTGCGTAACCGGCATGAACCTTCGGGCAAGACGAATGAGCGGGTTCCGCTCCGGCTCGACCTGGGCTTCCTCCTGGACGGCGAGCTTGACGGACGTGAAAATCAGGAACGCGCCCATGAGGTACAACAGCCACTGAAACCGCGTGACAAGCGCCGATCCTACCACGATAAAAAGCGCGCGGAAGATGATCGCGCTCAACACTCCCCAGAAAAGAACCGTATGGTGCACTTCCCTGGGGACCGCGAAATAGGAGAGAATCACGATGAAGACGAAGACATTGTCGACCGAGAGCGCTTCCTCGACGACGTATCCGGTGAGAAACTCGAGCGCCTTGCCTCCGCCGGAAGTGAGCCCGATGAACAAACAGAAGAGCATTGCGAGGAAGATCCACACCCCCGACCAGATGAGGGCCTCTTTCATCGAGGGGAAGTGAGCCCGCCTCTGAAAGACGCCGAGATCGAGCGCCAGCATCAGCACGACGAACAGATTGAACAGGACGAGGGTGAGACTCTCGTTCAAGAGGTTCGTTCGGTTATGGGCGGCATCGCCGCGACATTGCCCTCGCGAGGGGCGTCGGGGATTCGGGGGGGACTACAGGTTCTTTGGAACTTTTTCTTCCGCCCGCTTCCCCATCATCACGTAATCGCGCAGGCCCGGGCCGAGATAGATCTGGCGGGGGCGCGCGATCTTTTGTTCGGGATCGAGCAGCATCTCCTGCCACTGCGCCACCCAGCCCGAGGTCCGGCCGATGGCGAACAGCACCGGGAACATGTCGACCGGAAAACCCATCGCCTGATAGATCAGGCCGGAATAAAAATCGACGTTCGGATAGAGTTTGCGCTTGATAAAATACTCGTCATCGAGGGCGATGTGCTCGAGCTCCAGGGCGATGTCGAGCATCGGGTTCCGGCCCGTGACTTCAAAAACCTCGTCGGCGAGTTTCTTGATCACCTTCGCGCGCGGGTCGTAATTCTTGTAGACGCGATGCCCGAATCCCATCAGCCGGCCTTTGCCTTCCTTCACGGTCTTGATGAATGCAGGCACGTTGGACTTCGAGCCGATTTCGGATAACATGAGCAGCACGGCTTCGTTCGCCCCGCCGTGAAGCGGACCGTAGAGCGCCGCCGCAGCGGCGGCAGTGGCCGAGAACGGGTCGACATGGGAGCTCCCGACATTCCGCATCGCGCTCGTGCTGCAATTCTGCTCGTGATCCGCGTGGAGGATAAAGAGCACATCGAGCGCGTGCTCGAGGACCGGGTCGACTTTATATTTCAACTCGGTCATCCTGAAGAGCATGTTCAAAAAATTTCCGGGATAGCTGAGATCGTTATCCGGATAAACGTATGGCCTTCCCACGCTGTGGCGGAAGACGAACGCGGCCAGCGTCGGCATCTTTGCCACGAGCCGGAATATCTGAAGCTTCCGCGACTCTGGATCCGAGATGTGTTTCGCGTCCGTGTAAAAGGTGGAGAGAGCCGCGACGCTGCTGATCAACATGCCCATCGGGTGCGCGTCGTAATGGAAACCATCCACAAATTTCTTGATGTTTTCGTGAATGAGCGTGTGCATCTTGATGTCGTTCATCCAGTCTTCGTATTGCGACTTTGTGGGAAGTTCGCCGTAGATCAGGAGATAGGCGACTTCAAGATAGGTGCTCTTCTCGGCAAGTTGTTCGATCGGATACCCCCGGTAGCGCAGGATGCCCTTGTCCCCGTCGATATAGGTGATCCTGCTCTTGCAGGCCGCGGTGTTCAGAAAAGCCGGATCATAGGTCATCATCCCGAAATCGTCGTCCTTTATCTTTATCTGCCGGAGATCGGTCGCGTGGATCGTGTCGTATTCGATCGGAATCACGTACTGCTTTCCGGTCCGGTCGTCCTTGATCGTGAGTGTGTTTCTGCCGTTCGTGGGCTGGGGGATTTGTTCCGCCTGGTCGAGCGATGAAGGCGCGCCTGGTTTTGCCATTGCTGATTCTCCTGAAAAAAGCACGACAATTATGTGCTGGCAATGTACTAAATATTTGAGAGAATTGTTCGGGAACCGCAGGATCTGAGCCCCGAGAAGGGGCTTCATTGCCGGAAGATGTGTGACCCAGCCAACGTAATCCCACTCCCTCCCATGTATTACGTCAATCTACTTGACTACCCATCAAAAAATGTGTATATTCGATACGAAAGGAGTTACCCCATGGAGACATCCGTAGTAACGGTAAAGGGTCAAATCGTGGTACCGGCGCGAATCAGGAGAAAACTGGGCATTAAGAAAGGGACAAAGGTCGCGATTATCGAAGACGCGCACGGCTTTTCTGTCCGGCCGCTTGACAAAAAATATTTCGAACAATTTGCCGGTATACTGCCTGTGAAGGGCAAGGCGACCAAAGCCCTGATGGAAGAACGACGAAAGGATCGGGAACATGAAGACGATCGTACTCGATAGCCAGCCCGTGGTTGCATACTTTGAGAAAGGAGAAGGCTGGGAATCCGTCGGAGAGCTTCTCCAATCGGCAGCTGAAGAAAAGATCAAGCTTTCAATGTCTGTCATCAATTGGGGAGAGGTGTATTACATCGCTCTGAGAGAGTACGGCGAGGAGCATGCGGAACGGGTGAATCACGCTCTGAAGAACATGCCCATCGAAATTCTCGATGTCGATATTGAGTTAACACTGCAAGCTGCCCGATTGAAGGCGAGGGGCGGGATTGCATATGCAGATTGCTTCGCCGCGGCACTTGCCGTCAGGAAGAAGGCCGAACTGGTAACGGGAGACAGGGAATTCAAGGCGGTTGCCGACGTCATCGACATTCGATGGATAAAATGAGGGGCGTTCGATGAGGCGGGGGACGCCCCTGTCGCACTTTTGCATGGAAGGCGACAGGAAGGAATTAAGAAAAGCGGTAGAGGATATTTTACTCCACCGCTATTTGTTTCAGCGAAGGGTTGATGACAGGGAGTGGAAACGCCAAGCGGATCGGAGCATCGAACCCCGTAATGACAAGGTATGCATTCTTTGTACCCTCAAAAAGGTGAACACTACCTTGTTTGAAGTCGAACAAGACGATGAGCGTTTCTTCGATAGTCAACACGTCGTGCTTTCTACCCCAGACGTGCTCGGGCTTCAGAATGACTCCTCTATCGTTCTCGAGGAAGATCCGTTGGTCCAGATCGGTGATACCCGGGATATAGCAAGGCCAATCCGAGAGAACTTTGGTTAGCGGCGCCATTCGCCCGCCAGCAATAACTACGGGTATTGCGCAGGGCCATGAGTTATTCCTGAGCGTAAGAAGGAATTGAAACCGATCGAGCTGACTGCTGCTCCTCACGTAGTATCCGCGACTATCGACGAGCAGATTCGTTTTCCAGTCAAAGTACAATCCGGCTTGCAGCGCGAGTGAGGTGTCGATCTGGTGCTCAGCTTCAGCATCTGACCAGTGCTCTTTAGTTTGCCTCATACGGTTGATGGCGGCAATGACGGTGGGTGTATAGGGAGTAGCGATAACCTTGATGTTGGGGCTTTGCTGGTCAAATAAATTGTTGCGCATTGATGAAAGCAACACTGTCAAGCAGTCCCGACTTGACCATTGAGCCACCGGTCGCTGCAAAACATCCTCCGCCTGGTTTTTGCCGAAATAGAAACAGCCACTAGCCAGCAATGAACACACCAAGAGAGTCCGCACAGCAAGTGTCCTCAGAATTCTTGATTAGTAAGGCACTTTGAGTTTATTCCCTACCATTATACCACCACTCGACTGACCCGACAAGCTCGTAACTTCGTGGCGCCGCATGTAGCCGAACGGAAAATGGGATCCCTCTTAGTGTCTCGGAATGCAAGCACTCCCAGGGGAACCCAGCAGCTCAAGTCCCCCGTGGTTTTCAGCCATTGTACAGACCTGTGTGTCACGGCCGTGCACACCATTCACAGCAAAGGTGTGTATTACCGTGTATATCCACGCACGAACTATTACAGAGCCCGACACAATCGCTACGGTAATTACACGGACAACCACAGTTCGTGCCGGAACAGGTACTACCCTGTGCCCTCGCTTCGTTAAATTGTATGAAGCCCCAAAGGGAAACGAAAGCGGCGAAAACGAGAAGAACTATTAGGACCTTCATAGCAGCACTCCTTGGAAAGGTTGAAGGTATAGTGAATTAGATTCTTAAGTGCCTATTAACTCTTGTATTTCTTTCGTTTGATCTTCTGACAGTTCCCCACTCCAAACCTTCTGCACCGAGCCATCTCCTTTGATCAAGATCGTCTCAGGGACACCTGCGATCTTGTATTTTCGACTGAAGCTTGTATCAGTGGCCGCGGAGACCATGTAGAAGCTCACCTTCTTGGCTGCGATGTACTCTATCGTCTCCTCGAGGTTATGGATCGAGACTCCGACGATATAACACGTTCTCTTCCTGTTGGTTTCGGTGATTGCGTTCCAATTGGCTATTGTTTTCTCACAGTGGGGGCAAGTGGTTGAGAGAACGAATAGCAGATACTTCAAATTCGGGTCTGTGTAATTCAGCTCTCTAGTTTTGCCATCCAGTGCTTGGATATTGAAGGGTTCGACTCGCTCACCAGGTCGCAACGCTTCGAGCTGTCCCTGTGGAGTTGTGATGCTGAGCAATGTCTTGAGTTGCTTGTTTTGGAGTGTCAGGAGAATTACATCTACTGAGAGGAGAGCTATGACGAAGCAGCTAACGAGGACCCACCACCTACCCCTAACTTTTCCTATATCCAGCACATGATCTCCCTTCTCAATCTTCGCCTTAAAGAAACTTCCGAAGACTGAATTCCCCCGGCTCAGGTGTGGCTTATGAGGCCATAAATAAGAAATTAGTTAAAGAAAGTCAACGAAAAAGTGAGAAATTTTTTATATAGCAAATTTCATGCCAGTAAACGCGGTAAAGGAGCTGTCGCACTTCTACATGGAAGGCGAGATGAGGAATTGATACCAATAACAACTAATCAGGCTCAGGTTCTTCAACGGCATTGAATCTGAACTTCCTTAGTTTCGAGACCAAGTCTGCATCGCTTGCTTCGGCGAGCACGGGATCATGACGATACAGTAATCGTCGACAATGAAGTCACGGAATGACAAAACTTGTCCGAGCCACCACAGCACTCAATGACGTGGGAATATCATCTTGGCTCTTATCCAGATACATGATACCGTTGCCCACCACTGCGCCGTAAGCTGCTACATACAC
>DASQAZ010000140.1:0-13733 GCA_035635475.1 Bacteroidota bacterium
TCGCACCGGGGCTCCGGGCACGCTCGTCACGTTCTTCGAATGGAGTCGTTTGCCGAAAGGCCGTTGGGGGATCGGAGCGACCCACCATCTCGCATTCATCACGGAATCGGCCGATTCGCAATTAAAATGGAAACGCTGGCTCCTGGATCACGGTATCCCTGTGACCGGCCCGTACGACCGGAACTATTTTACCTCCATTTACTTCGAGGATCCCGACGGGCTTATTCTGGAAATCGCCACACGGGGTCCCGGCTGGACGGTCGATGAACCGGCCGGCACGCTGGGCACGGCGATCATTCATCCTTCACCCGAGCTCACCCGGGCGGGGAGGAACGAAGAGGCCATTGCTCGTCTCGTATCACCTTCACCCGTCGCGGAGCTCACGGCCGAGATGGTGCTGAAGGGCCTCCACCACATCACGGCAATTTGTTCTGATATCGAACGCACGTCGGAATTTTATTCGACAACCCTTGGCATGCGTGCGATTAAAAAGACGTTCAACTACGACGATCCCTCTGCCCCGCACTATTACTTTGCGGCGGGGGATGGGAGTCCGGGAACGATCGTGACCTATTTCGGTTATCCTCCCGGGAAGATGCGCACGGGGAACATCGGTGTCGGTTTGACGCATCACTTTGCTTTTGCCGTGGAAAATGATGAAATTCAGCGGGATTGGAGAGCCCGGCTCGTGGAAGCGGGAGTGAATGTGACTCCGGTGATCGATCGGATCTATTTTAAGTCGATCTATTTTCAGGATCCCGACGGACACATTCTTGAGATCGCGACGATAGGGCCCGGATTCCTTGTCGATGAGCAAGATGCAAATCTCGGCAGGAAGCTGATTCTTCCAGTATGGCTCGAGAAGAGCAGGGCACGCATTGAGGAGAACCTGGCACCGATCAGCATGACCGAAACTTCGGATCCCGGATTGCCGGCGTGAACCCCGTCCGCACGTCTCTTGTACATAAAATTCTCGAGCCCCGGCGGAAGGGCGCGGCACTATACCCGACTGTGGTTCTGCTGCACGGGCGCGGCGCGAATGAAGACGACCTCCTGGGGCTTGCCGAGTATCTCGATGACCGGCTGCTCGTCTTGAGCGTGAGAGCCCCCTTCCCCTTCGCCCTCGGCGGCGGCTTTACCTGGTATGAGATTGAGGAAGTCGGACGGCCCGATGCGAAGATGTTCGCAGAGAGCTACCAGAAATTGACCCGTTTCCTCGACGATGCCAAGAAGAGCTATCCCATCGACAAATCGAAAATTCTTCTGAGCGGGTTCAGCATGGGCTCGGTGATGTCATACGCGATTGCCCTCACGATGCCCGACACCGTGGCCGGCGTCGCCGCGAACAGCGGCTATATCCCCGAGGGAACCGAGTTAAAGAGCCAGTGGAAGGAGCTCAAGGGCAAACCCTTCTTCATCGCCCATGGCGTTTACGATCCGGTCATTCCTGTTTCGTTCGCCCGCCGGGCGAAGGAACTCCTTGAGCCCGCCCAGGCCGTCGTCACCTACCGGGAATACGATATGGGGCATCAGATTACCGAGGACAGTCTGAACGACATGATGCAGTGGTTCACGAAGCGCATCTGAGACGAGGGAAGCTCGATGCGCCGGCTGCCCGTTCTTACCTGTAGACGAAAGAATGATTCCCCTCCGAGATACCGTCCCCTCTAATACAATTCCGGTCGTCAATTACCTCCTCATCGGTTTGAACGGGGCGGTGTTTCTATTCGAGCTCTCACTCGGCCGGCATCTCGATGCATTCATTCTTCACTACGGACTGGTGCCGGCGCGCTTTCTGGATCTCCTGCACTCAGAGGGCCTCCACTTCTCCGCTTTCGTCCCGGTGTTTACCTCGATGTTTCTTCACGGGGGCTGGCTGCATCTGCTGGGGAACATGCTCTTTCTGTATATTTTCGGCGACAATGTTGAGGACCGGTTCGGCCATTTCCGGTACCTGGTGTTCTACCTCATCGCCGGGGTGGCCGCCGCTGCCACGCAGGTGCATTTCAATCCGGATTCGGAGATGCCGATGGTCGGGGCCAGCGGGGCGATTGCCGGAGTGCTCGGCGCGTACGTTTTCCTCTTTCCCACGGCAAGAGTGGTGACGCTCATTCCGATATTCTTCTTCTTCCAGATCGTGGAACTGCCGGCTTACCTTTTTCTCGGCATCTGGTTCTTCTTGCAAATCGTCAGCGGTCTTCTATCTCTAGGTATCGGCGGCGATGCAGGGGGGGTTGCCTGGTGGGCGCATGTTGGCGGATTTGCGGCGGGGGCGGCGCTGTTCCCTTTCCTGCGAAAGCGGCGCTTCGCATGACGAAGCCCGGAAGCCAATCGATGGATGAGATTCTCAGCCATTGCATTCACTGCGGAATGTGCCTGCCGGTCTGCCCCACGTATGCCCTTACCTATAAGGAGCAGTCGTCTCCCCGGGGGAGGATCCGCCTGATCCGGTCGGTCCTGGATGGAAAACTCGACATGAGCGGCGAATTCGTTCATGAAATGAATTTTTGCCTCGACTGCCAGGCCTGCCAGACCGCGTGCCCGGCCGGCGTTCAGTACGGCTCGCTTGTCGAAGACGCCCGGAGGCTCATATATGAGAAAAAGAAGGAGCCGCCCCGTTTGCGCTTGTTAAAATGGATCATCCTCAGGGCGGTGCTTAAATCGAGATGGCGCACGAAGCTGGTTGCACGGCTGCTGATGTTTTACCGGACTACCGGCCTTATGGATGCGGTCCAACGATCGGGATTCCTGAAAAACAGATCCGGTGCGTTGAGGGAAAAACATTCGATGCTTCCACGAGTGCCGGACAGGTTTTTCGATGAAACGGTCCCGGTGGCTCTCTCGCCCGCCGGAGCGGCGAGGGGAAGAGTCGCACTCTTGACGGGATGCGTCATGAACGTCGTGTTTCCGGACATCCACCGGGACGTTGTCGACGTGTTATTGAGAAACGGCTTTGAAGTCCTCATCCCAAAGGCCCAGGGATGCTGCGGTTCCCTGCACGGCCATAACGGAGATGTCCGGACAGCCCGGGCGCTGGCACGGAGAACCATCGACGCATTCGATGGGCAACAGCTCGACGCTATCATCGTAGATTCCGCCGGTTGCAGTGCATTCCTGAAGGAATATGGATCCCTGCTTCGGGATGAGCGCCACTACGCCATTCGTGCCGAAAACCTTTCCAAAAAGACGAAGGATATCACGGAGTTTCTCGTCGAGGTGGGCTACGTCGAGCCGCAGCATCCGGTTGCAAAGCGCGTCACCTATCACGAAGCCTGCCATCTCGTCCACACCCAGGCGATCTCCCGCCAGCCGCGGCGGATCGTTGGATCGATCCCCGGAATTGAGCTTGTCGAACTCCCCGAAGCGACGTGGTGTTGCGGAAGCGCCGGAATCTACAACATCGTGCACTTTGAGGATTCCATGGCGCTCCTGGAAAGAAAAATGAGCCATCTCGCTTCGACGAAGGCCGAAATCGTTCTTACCGGGAACCCCGGCTGCCATCTTCAGATCGGCTACGGCATCAGAAAATTTGGCCTCACGATGGAAGTCATGCATCCGGTGAGCCTGCTTCGGCGGGCCTACGAGGGGGTTTGATCGAGCATGGAAGGGGATCGATGATATTGGTTCTTGACAGTGAGAGCGAATTGGGGTATATTTGCCAAAATTAGGAACTGCTGATGCGCCAATGCCGTCGGATTTTCATCTGTCTTCTTCTCTTCGCCCTCTTCGCTGCAGCCCGGGTCGCGGCGCAGGAGAATCTCCGGGCTGAATTATTCGGGGAGGTCGATCGCACGCTCGACCGGGTAAAAGAAAAAAGCGCCGACCTCTATGCGCCGGTGAGTTTCAAGAAGGCGATGCAGTACTATCAGGAGGGGGAGGAATTCTTCAAACGGGGGCGCAGTCTTGAAGACATTCGCGACAAGCTGAAGAACGCATCGGCCTACTTCGCAAAGGCGCTGGATGAATGCAGAGCCGGCGAAGTGCTCCTTAGCGGAGTGACGGCTGCGCGCAACGACGCGAAGAGCGTCGGGGCGCCGAAGTCTTTTCCCGAACTCTGGAACAAGGCGGAATCGCAATTCAACAAGGCGGCGCATTCGCTCGAGGATGGTAATGCCGAAGCTGCCAGGCGCGTGGCAGAGGAAGCACAGTCGTCCTACCGGAGTGCCGAGCTCGAAGCGGTCAAATCCAATTATCTCTCGCCCGCCCGCGACCTGCTCGCAAGAGCCGACGCGGAGGCGGTCCGGGATGTGGCTCCGAAGACTCTGGAGAAAGCGCGCCGTCTGGCGCTGCGCGTCGAAGAATTGTTAAAACAAAATCGCCACGATGCCGACGAAGCGAGGCAGCTTGCGCAGGAAGCGAAGTACGAAGCTGCTCACGCCCTGTACCTTTCCAGGACGATCCGCCAGCTCAAGAAGGAAGATAAAACTCTCGAGGATGTCCTCCTTGCTTCCGAAGCTCAGTTCGGACGCATCGAAAGCGTGTTGGGTTTGCAGGCTCACTTCGAAAAGGGCCTCGACAGCGCGGTCACAGATGCGATCTCCGGTTTGAAACAGCGCGACGCGTCGTCGCTGAAGGATGCGGATCAGCTCCGCCAGTCGGCAGAGTCCATCAGAGAAAAGGAAAATGAGATTGAGAATCTCAAACAGCAGGTGACTTCGATGGAGGGGCGAGTCGGCTCACTGACGGAGTCGGAGAAAGGCCTTCAGCGAACACTGAGCTTGAAGCACCAGGAAGAGGAGACGGTCCGGCTGATCTCCTCCATGTTCACGCGGGAAGAGGGGAACGTGCTCAGGGACGGCGATAATATTGTGATCCGCTTGTACGGCCTGAGCTTTCCGGTTGGCAAGAACACGATAGAAGCCGAGTACTACAGCTTGCTGACGAAGGTGCAGGACGCGATCAAGAAGTTTCCGAAATGCAGCGTGACAATCGAAGGGCATACGGATTCGCAGGGAAGCGACGAGCTCAACCAGACGTTATCCGAAAGCCGTGCGAAGTCCGTGGCCGAGTACCTGATGGCGAATATGGGGGTGGAACTCCCCATCAACCACCACGGATTCGGCGAGAGCAGACCGGTCGCGAGCAACGACATCCCCGAAGGCAGGGCAAAGAACAGGCGAATCGATGTGGTGATCGCTCCGCGATGGTCGACGGAGAGGAAGTGATGAACTCGCCGGGAGGGCATAACGCCGACATTTTTATGAAGGGCACCCCATGGAACGGATGATTCGGGAAATCCCCCGCCGCGATCGTTCGACGCTCGCCGGCTTCGATCGACGGAAGTTTCTGACGATGGTCGGGAAGGGGGTCGGGCTGGCCACAATGTCGACAACAACATTGGCAGCGCTTCTCAATAATGTCCACGCCGCGGCACGGCGAGTCGAACATCTGACGCCCGACCAGGCGGCCTCCAACGAGGATTTCTGGCTCGATATCCAACAGGCGTTCTCGGTCACGAGGGGGATCACCAATCTCAATAATGGCGGCGTCTCCCCATCCCCGCGCATCGTAACGGAAGCCCTCGTCCGGTACATCTGGGAACAGGAAGATGCGACTGCCTACACGATGTGGCAGATCCTCGAGCCGCAGTGCGAAACGATCCGCACAGGGCTTGCCGAGGTCTTCGGCTGTGACCGCGAGGAAATTGCGATCACGAGGAATGCCTCCGAATCCCTCGAGATTCTGCTTACAGGGATGGATTTCAAATCCGGGGATGAGATCCTTACGACCACTCAGGACTATCCCCGCATGCTCACGACGCTCCGCCAGAGAGAAACGCGCGAGGGACTGGTCTTAAAACTCATCCAGGTCCCGATCGCGCCGAAGAATCTCGATTCGATCGTCAGTGCGTTTGAACGAGGCATCACGAACAGGACCCGGCTGGTTCTCATGTCCCATGTGATCAATATTACGGGGCAGATTACGCCGGTGAAGGCAGTCTGCGAACTCGCGCGCTCGAAGGGGATCGAGGTTATTGTCGATGGGGCTCACTCCTTCGGCCATTTTGCATTCAAGCACAAAGATTTGCAGTGCGACTACTTCGGCACGAGCCTTCACAAGTGGCTCTTCGCTCCCAAGGGCACGGGCCTGCTCTTTGTGAAGCGCGATAAAATCGAAAAGCTCTGGCCGCTCATGGCAGCCGAAAAGAAGCAGGCGGCGGATATCCGTAAGTTCGAAGAGATCGGTACCCACTCTGCCGCCCCGAGGCTCGCAATCGGGGAAGCCCTGCTCTTTCACAATGGCATAGGGGCAGAGCGAAAGGAAGCCCGCCTTCGTTATTTATCGCGGTACTGGATGAACCGTCTAAAGGACTTGCCGAACGTTCGTTTCCACACTTCGTTCGATGCAAATCAATCGTGCGGCATTGCGAACGTTGAGATTGAAGGGATCGACCCGGCCGCCATCGGCGCCTACCTGATGGACAAGCACAAGATTTTCACAACACCCATCGTCCACGACGAATTCAAAGGAATTCGAATCACCCCGAGTCTCTATACCACCCTCCAGGAACTCGACCGGTTTTGCGACGTGATGACCTCGATCGCAAAGCAGGGATTGCCCAAGGGTTAATGAGATGCGCGGGCGTCTGTGCCCGTCCCTGGCGGCGATTTTTGTAGTATGGAATCTCGCACTCGCTCAGGAGCCGATGGAATATCGGCCTGCGGACTCATCGCTGAGCGGTCCGCTCATCTCCGCTCAGACGGGGATGGAAACGGCCTGGGATATTCCGAAGAGTCCGTTGACCGACTCACTACCCAGCGATCAACATCTCGCCGCGCAGATACTTCTCGGCTATCGAATCTTCAAGAATACGCCGCAGGAAGCCCGACGATTCACAGGAAACAAGTTGTCGTGCAACAACTGTCACCTCAATGCGGGGCAGAGGGAGAAGGGAATGCCTCTCGTGGGAGTTGCGGGTGTGTTCCCGGAGTATAACAAGCGCGCGGGCCGGCTGTTCTCCCTGGAAGATCGCATTGTCGGCTGTTTTCTCCGGAGCGAACATGCGCTGGGAGCGAAAGATCAGAACATGAAGCCCGCCTTCACCGGGGATGAATCAGTCGTTCCCACGACATCGCATGAGGTGTTGGCCCTCGCTGCGTACATTTCGTGGATTTCGTCCGGTCATCAACTCGGCTCCACTATCCCATGGAGGGGGCAAAACACAATTCCGCCTGAAAAGATCATTCCGCTCTCAAAGCTGAAGCCCAAACTTGGCGAGGTAATTTATAAAGAAAAGTGCGTTACATGCCACGCGTTGGATGGGCAGGGGGTGGCGATTGGCGATAAGAAGCCGGGGCCGTTGTGGGGCCGGAACTCGTGGAATGATGGGGCAGGCGCCGCGAGAGTTTACACGCTTGCAGGGATGATCCTCTATATGATGCCGTACCTGGATCCCGGCGGGTTGACCGAGGAGGAAGCGCAGCAGATCGCCGCTTATATTAACTCGAAGCCCCGTCCCGTGTTCCCGTTTAAATATAATGACTACGTCAGGGAGCCTATCCCCCCTGACGCAGTCTACTATAAGAAACGAGACCCCGGAGAATAGGGGGATGAAGGTGAGCAGCGAAGATCTCGGCTCACTTCCGGGGGCTTTTTAGTACTTCAGTCAGCCCGCAAAACAGTATGTGCAGCCGGCTTCCTGAGTCCGGTTGACCGCGTACACACCGGAGGGCAGAATTTGTATGCCGGGCAAGAGACCCGCAACCCAGTCCTTCTTGCATTCAGCGGGGTCCATTTTCATATTCTTCGCGACTATCCCGCTGTAAACCGTCAGAGCCACGTCGCACACCCCCATGAGCACGCCGCTCTTTTGAAGCTCTTCGATCGACATATCCGGAAGGAGAAGCTCGCCCGCCTTCGGCTGGAACCACTGATTCCGGACGGCCGGAGCATTGGTCGCTTTGTCGGTTACTTTGAAGACCTCGCCGAATTTGTACTTTGACCAGAGATCGTGCGTCATCGCCGCCGGGATTCCATCGTGCCGCAGAACGATCACCGCATTGACATCGGCCTCCGGTACGCCCGACTGCTTGTTCGACATGAGGAACACACGGGCCCAGGCGAAGGGAAAACCGCCGTTCAAGCCCGGCGCGTCAAACACCTGTTTGTGTTTCCCTTTCAATTTACCCACCCACGCCTCAAACGAATCATCGGATCCGGGAGAAAAGGGGGGAGGCATTGAAGCAAGTCCTCGCGGCGCAGATTTTACCAGCGACGAGAGACCGAGTACGGAGACAGCCCCTGCAGCAACTGTTCCGAGGAATCCACGACGACCTGTGCTGTGAACCTGATCGGGCATAATTGGATACTCCTTTCTTGGAAGATAAGCGTTGATCGGATTGAGGGGAATTGGTGGCAAAATGTAGTGAATTGGCCTGACGAATGCAAGCAAACGAACTCATGAACTTAATCGGAGAAAACGCGCATAGTCAAAAACGTTCCTGTTGACTCTTTACCCGGGGTTGGGTATTTTATCTGATCACCCTCCTCAGAACGAATCACCATGAAAGCACTTTCTTCGTTTTTTGTTATTTTTCTTCTCTCGACGTTTTTGAGCGGCTGTGATCGCGACACCCCTCTGTCGCCGGCCGCCGGGGAGAATTTCGTATCGAGTGGAAGCATCCATACCTTCGTCCTCACATCCGTGAGAGATCCACGGTTACCCGCTGCAGGCTTCGAAGACAGGGGGGCGAGCGATCGTGATCGTGCGATCGCCGCGGGCGCGGACGGCGGGCGCACCGACAATCCTCGCGTTCAGCCGGAAACCGATCCGTCGCTTTTTTGGAATACGGTCACGACTGCATCCGCCCGCAAAGCAAAACTGCCTCCGCCTCTCTTCGCTCGGGCCTATGCCCTCGTACACATCGCGATCTACGACGCCCTCGCGGCAGGGGACCGCGGGGATCGTGAAGACCTGTCATCAAGAGCAATTGCCGCAGGTGCTGCATCGACCGTGCTCGACTATTTGTTTCCGGCAGACTCCGCGCACATCGACTCCGCTGCACAAGGGCAGTTGACCGGAGAGCGGCGGCACGACGCCAGGCGAATTCTCCGGAGCTGGGTGCTGGGGCAGAGGGTCGGACAACTTGCCGTACTCCACGGTCAGCACGACGGCCATGACGCGGTTTTCCCGGGACCGATGCCGACTGGCCCGGGAATATGGACCGGAGTAAATCCCCTCCTTCCGATGTGCGGGACATGGCAGACCTGGATCTGCAGTTCCGGCGGCGAATTTCAACCCGAGCCACCTTATGCGTTCGGGTCGGCGCAAGACTCCTCAGATCTTCAAGCCGTTTATCAGGCCTCACTGAATCGGACGCCTGAACAGGTTGCGATTGTGCACAAGTGGGCTGATCTCCCGCCTCCTGCCATCTGGAATAATCTTCTCAACGATCGTATCGGAACGGGCGAACGAAGCGCGCTTCGAGCTGCCCGGGCGTACGCCTTTCTCAATGCCGCGATGTATGACGGATTCGTTTGTTGCTGGCAAACGAAGTACACGTACTGGACGGCCCGTCCGTTTCAGCGGATTCCGGGTCTGACAACCGTTATCACCACGCCAAATTTTCCAAGTTATACGTCGGGTCATTCGACAATTTCAGCCGCTGCGGCGGGGGTCATGGGTGAAGTTTTTCCGGCAGAGAAGGATTTCTTCGCGGCCCAGGCGCGCGAGGCGGCGATGTCCCGGCTGTGGGGCGGTATTCACTATCCACGCGATAACGACCAGGGTTTGGCCGTGGGACAGCGCATCGGCCAGAGGGTCGTTCGCGTGATGCATCGGGACCATGATCGGCTGGCGCTCATCTCACATTGATCACATCGCAAGAGTCACAACGAAAAAGGGGCGAGTGATCGCTCCTTTTTCGTATCTACCGATTGCTTTTCCTCACTCCAACCGCTATCTTAATAGTATGCGGCCTGCTATTGTCGTACACCACCATGAAATAACCCTCAAGGGGGAGAATCGCCGGCTTTTTGAGCGCCAGCTCATGAAGAATGTCCGGAACTCCCTCTCCGGCATGGTTCCGGCATCGGCTATCCATGGCGGCTACGGGCGGTTCATCATTGAATTGAGCGGGGATGAAGCCGCCTCGAGCGTCGAAGGGCGGCTGGGGACGCTCTTCGGCATTTCGAATATATGCACCGGCCTGAGAGTCGAACAGAATCTCGGGCAGATGTGCACAGCCGCGGAAACGCTTCTCGAAGGTAGAGAGTTCAATACACTCAAGGTAAATGCCCGAAGGCCCGACAAGAATTTCCCGATCGGCTCCATGGAAATCAATGAGCAGGTTGGCGCGTACCTGTGCAAGCGTTTCAACGTGCGGGCGAATCTTTCACAACCCGATGAAACGGTGTACGTCGAGGTGGTCGACGGCGTCGCATACGTTTACCGGTCGAAACTGCCCGGCGCGGGAGGATTGCCTTCCGGAGTAAGCGGCAGGGTGGTCGCCCTTCTTTCGGCAGGCTTCGATTCGCCGGTGGCGGCATGGCAAATGATGAAGCGCGGGGCGTCGGTGATCTTCGTTCATTTCCACAGCCTGCCGTACACCAGTCTCCGTTCGATCGAGCAGGTCCGGCAGATCGTTACGGCGCTGACTCGGTACCAACTCCGCTCGAAGCTTTATTTGATACCGTTCGCCGAAATCCAGAATGAAATTGTCCTGCGCGCTCCGCAATCTCTGCGGGTGATCCTGTACCGGCGCATGATGGTTCGAATCGCCGAAGATATCGCACGCCGCGAGCGGGCCGAGGCTCTCGCGACCGGGGAGAGCGTGGGTCAAGTGGCGTCCCAAACGCTCCGCAACATCCGCGTCATCGACGAAGCCGCCTCGCTGCCCATCCTGCGTCCGTTGTCCGGATCGGACAAGGAAGAGATTATCAAGATTTCTAGGAACATCGGCACGTTTGATATTTCAAGCCAGCCATACGACGATTGCTGCTCCTACCTCGCCCCGCGAAACCCCGAAACCTGGTCCGTTGCCTCAGAGGTGACGGCAGCGGAAACAAATCTCGATCTCGAGGCGTTTATTTGCCAGGCGAGGGAGAAGGCGGCGTTGGAGAGCTTTGTTTTCCCCGAGGTCCGCGAGGAGAATCTTGTCGAATCACCCGCGGGCTGAGATCTCCGCAGTCATCGCTCTCCTCATCGTTTCCATTCCCGCACGTGCCCAGCCCTTCCGAAGGGAGATCGAGACGATCCCGGTCCTGATTTCCGGATCCCCGGTTCGGCAGCCGTTCGCCGGCGGAATCAATGCGCCGATCCACCAGTTCGTCGATATCGACGGCGACGGCGATTTGGATCTCTTTATCTTCGATAACGATCAACACGTCGATTTCTATAAAAATGAAGGGACGAAGCACCTTCCCGATTTCAAGCTCCGTCCCGGGCAGATACCCCTTCCGCCGTTTCAAACCTACTTCCTTTTTGCGGACTTGAACGGCGACGGCCGGATTGATCTGGTCACCGATGATTCTCTTTCCGGCGTCCGGTATTATCGAAACACTGGCACAGTTCAGAACCCGGACTTCGTGCTCGATGCCCCCCGGATGCTCGACTCCGCGGGAAATCCATTGTTCGCAGGATTCTCAAGCATCCCTGCGTTCGTCGATATTGATGGCGATAGTCTTCTCGATTTTTTGTCTACGAACACTGCCGACGGGTCGATTAATTTTTACAAGAATGTCGGTACAAGGGCGGCCCCGCTCTTCAGGTTCGTCACCTCCTCCTTCCAGAACATCACGATCATCGGCGACACCTGTTTTTCGCTGCAGGCGCCCGTCCAAGAGGGGCACGGCGCAGCGGCCTACTGCTTCGCAGACATCGACGGAAATGGCACCGAGGATATGTTCGACGGCGATCTTTTCTCCCACGGTGTCTTCTTTATTCGCAATATCGGCACGCCGGTGCAGCCGCAGCTACAGTGCACCTCGAACCGCTACCCGCCCGACGGCTCGCTCGTGACGTTCGGGTTCAATCAAACGAGTTTCGTCGATATCGACGGCGACGGCGACCTCGACCTGTTTGCCGGAGTACTGAATGATATGCGCCGGAACGGCTTCTGGTTTTACGAGAATATCGGCACGAGGACCAACCCCGCATTCCAGTTCCGCACGAAGGAGTATCTCTCGATGATTGACGTCGGTGAGAATGCCCATCCGGCGCTGGTCGATCTCGATCATGATGGCGATCTCGATTTAATGGTTGGGAGTCTCGACGGGCAGCTCTGGTACTTCCGCAATGACGGCACCCCGGCTCAACCCTCGTTCGTGCTTGCCGATACCCAGTTCGCCGGGATTACCGGAGGGTTTACCTATGCCCCGGCATTTGCCGACATCGACGCTGACAGCGACAAGGACCTCTTCGTCGGTCAATTCAACGGTCACATCAAGTTCTACCGGAATACCGGGACGGCCACCACCCCCGTCTTCTCCCCGGAACCATCTCCGGTCGATACGATCAGCGCCGGGCAAAATGCCGTCCCTGCTCTGGTCGACATCGATGGGGACGGTGATTTCGATCTGTTCGTCGGAAAAGGCAACGGCCGTATCAGTTACTTTCAGAATACCGGATCCGCGCAAGATTTCATCCCTGTTCTTGTCACGAGCGCCTTTGCCGGGGTTAATGTGGGTCAGGACGCGAAGCCGATTTTTTACGACATCGATCACGACGGTGACCCCGATCTTTTTGTGGGGAGCTCGAGCGGATCGATTTATTATTACGAGAATACCGGAACAGCCGCCAGTCCGCAATTTGTCTTCCGGACCGATAGGTTCGCCGGCACCGATGCAATGAAAGAATCGGCGCTTGCCTTCGGCGACATCGACAACGACGGAGACCCCGATTTGTTCGTGGGGACTTCGAAGGGAGGGCTCCATTTCTACAGAAATGATCTGATCCACACCGGTGTGCACCAGGCGGGAGTGATACCTCTCACGGTCGAGTTGGAACAGAACTACCCAAACCCGTTCAACCCTCAGACGAGAATCCGGTATTCGGTAGCAGGAAGCACCCATGTCGGCTTGAAAGTCTTCGATTTATCCGGGCGTGAAGTAGCGACGCTTGTCGACGGATTTCGACCGGCGGGAGACTACGCGGTCACATGGGACGCTGTTGACTTTCCCAGCGGCGTTTATTACTATCGACTCGTGAGCGGCCGGTTTTACGGGGTTAGAAAGATGGTGCTCCTGCATTGATTTCTACATAACCCGCCTGTCGCCGGGTCTCACGTCGTGGACAACTTCATACGCGAAAGGATTTAGGACATGGCAACGAAAATCACCGTGAAAAGTAACGGAAGTATCAGGATTGAAGGGGAATTCGAGATCTTCGATCAACAGGGAAATAAGTTCGACCTCGCCGGGCGAACCTCCATTTCCCTCTGCCGGTGCGGTCACAGCAAGGATAAACCATTTTGCGACAGCTCGCACAAGATCGTCGGATTTCAGTCTGAAATTGTTGCCCGTACATTGCCTCCGCCCCAGATCAGCCAGCAACCGAAATTATAGGTTGGCTGCTGAACCCCGCCACCGATTCCAATAACCTGAAAGGATCTGTTATGAAAGCGATGACCACCCTTTTGTTGCTTCTGTTTGCTAAGGCATCCGCTCCGGCTCAGTTTGAGGGGCAGATCGACATGAAAATGACGAGGGGCAGCGATGGAGACCGGACGGGCGTGCTCTATTCGATGTTCGTGAAGGGGGAAATGCTTGCGGCGAAAGCCTCGGGGGGTGAGGCG
>DASQAZ010000141.1:0-9720 GCA_035635475.1 Bacteroidota bacterium
AAAGTCGACGAGGGTGCAACATTTTATTTCACGCTTTCATAGGAGGAGCGTATGGCCAATAGGATCATCATGCTTGTCGAGGATAACGAAGACGACGAAGCCCTGACGGTCAGGGCGCTGAAAAAAAACAACATTTCAAATGCGATTGTCGTGGTCCGCGACGGGGCCCAGGCGCTCGAGTATCTCTTCGCCACCGGGACATACGCCGGCCGCGACATGAACGAGATGCCGCAGCTAATTCTGCTCGATCTGAAGCTGCCCAAGGTCGACGGCCTGGAAGTGCTGCGGCGGCTGCGCGCCGATGAGCGAACGCGGCTCCTGCCAGTCGTTATCCTCACTTCATCGAAGGAGGAGCGCGATCTCATCGAGGGGTACAGGCTCGGCGCGAACAGCTATATTCGAAAGCCGGTGGATTTTGTTCAATTTACCGACGCCGTGAATCAATTGAAATTGTACTGGCTCGTGCTCAATCAACCGGCGCCCAGAAACGGGAACTAAGATGCCCCAGCACGTCAGAGCGCTTCTTATTGAAGACTCCGCAGACGACGCAGCTCTGCTCGCACGGGAGCTCCAGCGCGCGGACTACGATATCGAGCCCGTTCGCGTCGATACTCCCGAGGCATTGAAAAAGGCGCTGGAGGACGAAAAATGGGATATTGTGTTCTGCGACTATTCCATGCCGCTCCTGAAGGGCACCGATGCACTGCGTCTTGTCAGAGCGCGAAACCCGGACATCCCCTTTATTTTCGTCTCGGGCACCATGGGTGAGGACGTCGCTGTGGCTGCAATGAGGGCAGGCGCTCACGACTACATCGTCAAGGGTAACCTCAAGCGATTGGTCCCCGCGGTCGAGCGCGAGCTGCGCGAGGCGGAACACCGGCGTGAAAGCCGCAACATGCAGAGATCTATAAAGGAAAACGAAGAGCAGTTTCGGTCTATTATGGAAAACATCGCCGACATGGTCGCCCTTGTCGACCCGGACGGGAAGCGCGTCTATAACAGCCCGTCGTATGAGCCTCTCCTCGGGGATCCGGAGTCGGTTCGCGGTTCGGACTCGTTCGAAGAAGTCCACCCCGATGACCGTGAAAGGATGCGCGCTATTTTCGGGGAAACCGTGAAATCCGGCATCGGCCAGCGAACGGAGTACCGGCTCATGATGAAGGACGGAACCATCCGCTTCATTGAATCGCAGGGAAGCGTTATACGGGATGAGCGAGGCGCCGTCAGGAACGTCCTTGTCGTCTCGCGCGATATCACCGACAAAAAACGAATCGAGGAGCAGATGCTCCGTGCGCAGCGGATGGAGAGCATCGGAACACTTGCCGGGGGGATCGCGCACGACCTCAATAATGTGCTGGGCCCGATCATGATGGCCTTGGACATCCTGAGGCGAAAGTTTCCGAGCGCCGACAGCAAAGGGATACTTGACACACTCGAGTCGAGCGCGAAACGGGGGTCGAACATGGTCAAGCAGGTCCTCGCGTTCGCGAGGGGCGTCGAGGGCGAACGCATGCACCTCCAGGTGAAGCACCTGGTCCAGGAAATGAAAGAGATCGCCTCCGAAACGTTTCCGAAAGCGATCGAGATCCGGACCGATGTGGCGAAAAATCTCTGGGCGATCTCCGCGGACCCGACGCAGATCCATCAGATACTCTTGAATCTGTGCGTCAACGCAAGAGATGCGATGCCGCAGGGCGGCATCATCAGAATCGAAGGGGAGAATGTTCAGGTCGACGAGCAGTACGCCCGGATGAATGTCGGCGCGAAAGCGGGCCCCTATGTGGTGATCCGGGTCTCGGACACCGGGACGGGCATGCCGCGGGGTGTGATCGATAAAATCTTTGAACCGTTCTTCACGACGAAGGAAGTCGGAAAGGGAACCGGATTAGGCCTCTCCACGGTGCTCGCCATTGTGCGGAGCCACGGAGGATTCATCAATGTCTACAGCGAGCCGGGAAAAGGAACCTCCTTCAAGATCTACATCCCCGGGCTCGAAAAATCCGAGCTGGAATCCCCCAAAGAAGGGCCCCATGAGCTGAAGAGCGGACACGGCGAGCTCATTCTTGTCATCGACGATGAGGCGTCCATTCGACAGATAACGAAAGAGACGCTGGAGACCTATGGATACGCGGTCTTGACGGCCGGTGATGGAACGGAGGGCGTCGCGCTCTTTGTCGAGAACAAGACACGCATCAACGCCGTGTTGACGGATATGATGATGCCCTTCATGGACGGATCGAGTATGATCCGCGCAATCAGGAAAATCGATCCGCGCGTGACAATCATCGCCGCCACCGGACTCGCCGGAAGCGCCGACCCGGCCGCACTGTCGGAGCTGGGAGTGCGGACAATTCTTCAAAAACCCTACACCGCCCAGAAGCTGCTCTCCGCCATCGGGGAAGCGCTTCTCAATACGCCAGCTCATAGGTGAAGCGAATGCCCCGTCCCGGCTGCGGCACGAAGTCTTTGATCACCGACAGGTGATCCCGGTACACCGTATCGAAAACATTGTCGCAGTGCACCCCCACGGTGTGGACCAAACTTTCCTGAGCGAACCGTACCCCGGCGCCAAGATTGACGATTCCGTATCCTTCGGTTGGCGTATCCCCCTCGCCGAGCCGTGTTTGGCTTGCCGCCAATCGCAACTCAACCATTCCCCAATATCGATTGTCCTGATAGGTCCCCCGCGCTAACGCCCGCATCGGCGGCGTGAACGGGAGAGGCGATTTGCTCTTGGTATCGTCCGCCTGGACGCCGTCGACGCTCGCTTTCAGCGCAAAATTACTCGCGGGCTGCATCATAACGCTCGCTTCGAAGCCCATCAGACGCGCGTCCGTGGCGGCAAAGCGCCGCACGGGAAAAGCCAGAATCGTATCGCCGTTAAGATATCCGTAGATATAATCGTTAATGAAATTAACATACGGCGACACTTCGAACACGATAGTCGCGAAGTTGCCCTTCAGTGAAGCGTCGATGCCGAAACCCGCCTCAGGGCTCAGATTCGGGCTCCCGATCGTGTACGTGCCGCTGGGAGCGTCGATGCCGTCGGCGAAGAGTTCCTGGACCGTCGGCGCCCGGAACGAGCGCGCGAAATTCAGAGAAAGCGTGAGTTCGCCCGTCAACCGGTGTATCGACCCCGCTGAAGCGGTCAAAGCGTTTGACGTACGCGACTCGTCCAGCGTCCGGAAGACTGAATCGGTCGACGAGGGATCCGGATTGGTGTGGATGTGATTGTAATCGAACCGGAGGCCCGCCTGAAACCGGGTCGCCGGGCTCAACACGTATTCTTCAAGGAGGTACGCCGCCGCGCCGGTCGTCAGCGAGTTCGGGCCCAGAGGCTCATCCCCATCGAGGGCGAGGTCTTCGACGTTCGTCCAGAATCCGAGCGTGCCCTGGAACTGGCCGGTCTGCCGGTGCCGGAACTGGAGCGCGGCGTTGAACTCCTGCTTGTGAAAATGCGTCGCAAGAAAATCAAAAACACCCGTCGAATCTTGAGCGGTCGGGTACTCGGAATGGTTGTAATCCACATAGTTGGCGTTGAACCTTACTTGCTTTATGATCGAACCATCCACGGCGAACAAACCCCTGACCTCTACAGAATTTTTTTTCTGCGCGATGCGCGACGTGGTGGGAGGAACATTCATCCAGTCCGGATTCGGCGGAACCCCGGGGATGCCGTAGTTCATCTCGTAGTGTTTACCGCCGATTCCAATCATTCCAAAATCACTCTGGTAGGAATATCCGATGCCGGCCTCCGACGTGTGATTGAACGATTGCGGCAAGCGCTCAAGGTCGAAGACCGCGCCGCTCCCCGGGTCGACGTACGCGCCCTGTGGAATGCGGATGTCCTGAGAATGATGCCCTCCCCCCGAAATCCCGAACGCGTGGCCGCCGCTGCTGTACACTCCGTTGAAATATCCTTTGTACTCGTCGCTCGCCGAATTGCCCGAGAGGGAAACGGTCCCTGAGAAGGGGGCCGTCGAGGCGGTCGGGATCGCGTTGGTTATGATATTGACCAGCCCGCCGATCGCGGTCGGACCAAAAAGGATGCTGGCAGGGCCCCGCACGACGTCGATTTGCGAAATCCCGGCGTCTTCGATCGGCACTGCGTGTGCCGGGTCGAACGTTGAAATATCGCCCGTGCGGAGGCCGTTCTCCAAAATCAGGACTCTATTGTCGGAAAGTCCGCGAAGGACCGGACGCGTTGGCGCAGACCCCATCGAGCGGACCGCCACTCCGGGCAGGTCTGAAATCTTCTCGGCAAAACTCGAGCCGGGGCTCTGGTGTAATTCCACCATCGATTTCGACTCGGCGGATTGGTACTGGTCGTCCGCGGGCCGCGCATACGGCGATGCGGACACGACGATTTCTTCCACCTCGATCGCCGATTCCCGCAGCTCGAACGAGAGTTCAGCCATGTTGTCGGCCACCCGAACTGATTCCGCCGCCGGCGCGTAGCCGATGGCCCGAATATAGACCTCGTATGATCCATTCGGCACGTTCGGAAATACGAACTCGCCGGCCGCATCGGTGCGCGCGGCGCGGTCGAGTTCCAGGACGCGAGCCGTCGCTCCTATTATTGAACTGCCGCTGCCGGTTACCTTGCCCTTAATCCCTCCCGTCGCCGCCTCCGCCCCGAATGTGTGAAGAAGCTGGACGAGTGCGATCGAGAGCACTGAGATTGAAAAACGCCGGCCCGTTCCGAAATTGGCCTGATTGTTCGGCTGTTTCATCTTTGACATCCTTCTCCGGAGTTGAATGTTGGCTGAAAGCCCGCCGCGTGCCTGCCGGCCGCGGATGCGCCGTTGATCCGTCGCGCGCGACGGCGGGAACCGGGAAACTGCTCACCCCCGCGTCAGGAAGAGGAACGCGCCCCTTGCCTGTGGAAGATAAACAGTTGAGTTTGGTGCGTGCCGGAAAAAGCCGGAGGAGATTTGTCGTGGACTAGCTGAAACGGGGGATGCGACTGAAGCGGTTCGGGCGGCGCCGGTGCGAAGAATCCAACAAGCTCAATCCGGCCCCTGGCGTGAACGACGAATGCCTTGGGAGCATTGTCCTTGTCGAAGGTCTCCCAGTTGAGGGTTGGAGCCGAGTACGAGAGGCCGCCGGGGAGTTTCGGATGATTCCTGGCCTCCTCGTCTTTGAAGAGCTCTACCCTGAACGCGAGGTAATTCGACGCGACCAGAAGCGAAAGTACCCTGAGAATCGACCGCCGCCGCGTCAATTTTCTCATGTCGGGTTTCACGATCGAGGAGTATAACATTTTGCGGAATTATTTGCAAGGAGGAAACATCGGTCAAGAAATGGCGAATCAGCGGGCGAATTGCTACATTGGCTCCGGGTCTGGGAGATGGTCCGGGGAGTTCACACGTTCGCTACCAAACGAATCTGGCAGGATGAAAACAATTCTCGTCGTTGACGACGAAAAAGATATCGTCGATCTCGTCAAATACAATCTGCAACGGGAAGGGTATGCGGTTCTGACGGCCCGCAGCGGAAAAGAGGCGCTTGAGGCCGCGAGGCAGCAGCCGCATCTTATTCTGCTCGACATCATGATGCCCGAGTACGACGGCCTCGAGGTCGTCAAGCGCTTGAAAAAGGACGACCGGACCAGTGCGATTCCGGTGATCTTCCTCACCGCAAAGGGAACCGACCTGGATGAAGTCCTCGGACTGGAGCTGGGCGCCGACGATTATGTCGTAAAGCCGGTCAGTATTCCCAAGCTCCTTGCCCGCGTGAGAACCGTGCTCAGGAAGCAGGAAGACGCCTCAAAGCAGCCCGCCGCCCCGATTATGATCGGCGCCATCGAGATACATCCCGTGCAGCACGTCGTGCGCATCGCCGGGAAAGAGGTGTTTTTCCCCAAGAAAGAGTTTGAGGTGCTGCATTATCTCGCGAGCCATGCGGGCGCCGTCGTCAACCGGGAATCTCTGCTCGGCGCCGTCTGGGGCAGCGATGTGCGCGTCATCGATCGGACGGTCGATGTGCACGTGCGGAAGATTCGCGAAAAACTCGGCGCGCACTCCGACTGCATCGAGACCATCAAAGGCGTGGGTTACCGGATGCGGGAAACCTGATGACCGTTCGAATTAAATTCGTCCTCGGCCCCGCTCTCATCTGTGCGCTGGTGACGGTGGGGATGGTTTTGCTGACTCAGAGTGTGCTGGCCTCCTCTTCAGACACCGTGGGAAGCGTCCTGATCACGGCCCTCGTTGCGATCGCCGCGGCGGCCGGAGCAAGCGCTCTCCTTTCCAGGCGGTTGACGCAGCCCATGAGCGAACTGGCGGCGGTTGCCGAGGAAATCCGCGCCGGGGACCTCGAGAAACGGATTCCTGTCCGTTCCGCCGATGAATTCGGCAGGCTCGCCGCAACGCTCAATGCGATGCTCGACAGTCTCAACGGAGAGATCAACAAGCTGAAAAAGCTCGAACGGGTCCGCAGTGAATTCCTCGGGAATGTCTCCCATGAACTTCGGACGCCGATCTTTGCAGTCCAGGGGATGCTCGAGACCCTCCTTAATGGCGCCCTTGATGATACGGCAGTGAGCCGGGATTTCGTCCAACGTGCTCTCACAAACACGCAGCGGCTAAACACCCTGCTGGGAGATCTGATCGAAATATCGCGGATCGAATCGGGAGACATGAAAATGAGCTTCCGGTATTTCACGATTCATCAGCTTCTCGAGCAGGTCGTTGTGGAGATGCGGCCTGCAGCGCAGTTGCGGGGCGTCTCCTTGGAATTGGAATCCTCCGGAGATCCGAGGAGGGTGCTCGGCGACAAGGAGCGCCTGAAGCAGGTGATCACGAACCTCATCGACAACGCGATTAAGTATAACCGGCCGAACGGCCACATTACAATCCGGTGGGAGAGCACGGACGGGACGGTACAAATTTCGGTAAGAGATACGGGCGTCGGAATTCCACCCGAACATATTGCCCGGATCTTCGAGCGGTTCTACCGGGTCGATAAAGAACGGTCAAGGGAAGCGGGGGGAACGGGGCTCGGTCTAGCGATCGTCAAGCATATCGTGGAAGCCCACGGTAGCACCGTCGATGTACGGAGTGAAGTCGGCAAGGGGAGCACATTCAGCTTCGTCCTGAGAGCGTAGCCGCTGCCATCCATCAAGCAGAGGTCGTCTCGGCGACCGCCCCCCGGATCCGTTTAATTATAGCGCGCCGAACGCCTCGTCGAGGAGAACGCGCGCTAACTTATTGCCCGGCTTTTCGCGGTGGTGGAACTCGTCGTGGATGGCATACAAGTCAATGATACCGAGGCTGTTCCCGCAGCGCGAGCACTCCACAAACCGGAAACGCGTAGGAAAATCTTTTCGTTGAAAGCCGCTCAAACGAAATTCCGTTGACCCGCAATGACTGCACGTCGAAGGGTACATGCCGATTCCCAGGTTTAAACGATGGATAAAAAAAGGAGCGGGGAGAAAACGTATCCGAAAGTAACAAATGACAACCTCAATGTCAAATGCTCCCCGACTACCATTTGAACAAAAATACTTGTATCTTCCACTTTCTCGCAACACGCCACTCCGTGTGATCGTTCCTTGGTACGCAATCTTGCAACCCCACGTTAGGAAAATTCACGATTCCCCCGGGGGGTCCCGCGGGGCGGGACGGGCCGGATCGATCTTCATATCCGGCTGGAGCTCAATCGCGCAACCTCATGATATGTAATCGGCGGGACGTACAAAGCGGTAGAAGGATCGGTGAGTCCCCGTGGCAGGGTCGCTGAAACGGGGCGAGATCGATCCCGATGAAAGCCTCCGGATTTTTTTACGACATCTCCTTCGGGCCAGGGTCCGGCGAATGCTCTCCTGCGCCGCGACGGCAGCGGCAAGCAGCGATCCCGAAATCCTGCACCGCCTCCGCGTTTCGGCCCGGAGACTGCAGGCATACCTCAGAGTGTTTCAAGCCTGTTTTCCTGACAAGAAATTCAGGGTCTACGTCAGGGCCCTCCGCCGGCTGCTGAGGGCATCCGGACGAGTCCGCGAATACGATATTCTCATTTCTATGCTTGAACAATACAGGGAGTCGCGCCCGATTTCCGAACGGCTCATTTTCGAGCTGCTGATCGCCCGCAAATCACGCGAGCGGCGGGAAGCCAGGAAGGAACTCGAGCACACACTCGCGACCATCAATCAGAAGAAATTCGGGTCCAATTTTTTGGAATTTGTCAGCGCTCCCCGGTGAGATCACGATGGCCGGAAAGTTCAAACTGAAACTCGACCGGAGCTTCCGCGAACATGCCGTTCAGATTCTGCCGGCCATGCTGGGGAAGTTTCTCTCCTTCCGGGACGAGATTTCGAGCCGGGGTCACGATACAGACGGACTGCACAGAATGCGCATTGCCGGAAAACCGCTTCGATACATGATGGAGGCCTCTCAACCGGCCTTCGGCACAGAGTTCACAGCCTGCCTTCGCGAGATCGAGGAGGCGCTTTCTCTGATGGGGGCAATTCACGAATGTGACGTTTCCATTCCCGTTCTTGCCGATTTTCACGAAGAGATGAAGATCTTGAACGCCCGGGTAAACGATCCGAAAACCGACCTTCAGGCCAAGCCCGTATCAAACCTCGTTCGCTTGCAGAAGCGGAAGCGAAGCATTCTCTTGCGCGATTTAAAGAGGGCACTCGAACGCTGGAAGCGCGAAGACTTCCCCGCGCGTCTTGCAAAATCAATGGAGCAAACGGGGTCCCGATGACAGAGATCTATATGCTGAGGCACGGGATCGCGGTCCCCAGCGGCACGCGGGGCTACCCGAACGACGATCGCCCTCTCACCGAGGAGGGCATAAAGAAAATGAAAGAGGCGTCCGAGGGTATCGCACAGAACGTACCGGAGGTCGACCTGATCGTCTCGAGCCCGCTCGTGCGGGCGCATGATACGGCGAAAATTGCGGCGAAGGCGATCGGGTACAATAAATCGATCAGCACAACAAAGCACCTTATGCCCGGCGCCGGCACGGAGGGTATAATAAACGAGCTCGCCGCTCACAAGAACGTCCGCAGCGTCATGCTTGTCGGCCATAACCCTCACCTTGAATTTTTTGCATCGGCGCTCCTCGGAGCCGCCTCTCCGGTGATCGAGTTTAAAAAAGGCGGAATGTGCCGGATTGATACCGACACGTTGCCTCCCGAGAATCCGGGCCGGCTGATCTGGCACCTGACGCCGAAACAACTGCGCGCCTGCCGGAAGCGCTGAGCTAAATCATGGGAACCAACCTGAGATCAGACCACCCCTATCCCGGCCGCCTCATCATCGTCGAAGGGATTGACGGTTCCGGGAAATCCACGCAGTTACAGCTCCTGAATAAGTGGCTGTTGAATGCGAACTACCGCGCCTTTTTTACCGAGTGGAATTCCTCGGCGCTCGTGAAAGGTACGATCAGACGCGGGAAGAAGAAGAACCTTCTGACCCCCACGACGTTCAGCATCCTCCATGCGACGGATTTTGCCGACCGGCTGTCGCACCTGATCATCCCTCCGTTGAAAGCCGGGATGATCGTCCTTGCGGACCGCTACGTTTACACCGCCTTCGCACGGGACGTTGTCCGGGGGGTCCACCCGGCATGGGTGAGAAATCTCTACGGTTTCGCGGTGAAGCCGAACCTCGCGTTCTACTTCAAGGTGCCCATCGACGTATCATTAAAAAGAATCCTGAACGGACGAATCAGCCCCAAATTCCACGAAGCGGGAATGGATCTCGGCCT
>DASQAZ010000142.1:0-24012 GCA_035635475.1 Bacteroidota bacterium
AAGATTCTGTTCGAGAAGCTGGGACTCGCCGTCGGGCGAAAGACGAAGACGGGGTTTTCAACAGACGTGGGCGTGCTCGAATCGCTTCGTAACGAGCATCCGATTATAGAGAAATTGCTCGATTACCGTCAGCTTCAAAAACTAAAGTCGACGTATGCCGATGCGCTGCCCGCGCTCATCGATCCCAGGACCGGCCGGGTTCACACCTCTTATAATCAGACGGTTGCCGCGACCGGACGACTTTCCAGCAGCGACCCCAACCTTCAGAATATCCCGATCCGGACGGAGATGGGGCGAAGCCTGCGGAAAGCCTTCGTACCCGGAACAAAAGGCATGCGGATTCTTTCCGCGGACTATTCCCAGATAGAGCTTCGGGTGATGGCGCACGTGTCGGGCGATCCCGGACTGACGGAAGCGTTCCGCAACGATGAGGACATCCACGCCACGACCGCCGCAAAGATATTCGGCATCCCGCCGGGGAAGGTTTCCAAAGAGATGCGGAGGCGCGCGAAGGAGGTAAACTTCGGCATCATGTACGGGATCGGCCCGTACGGGCTCGCCACGCGGCTCGGCATCTCGCAGACAGAGGCGAAGGAGATCATCACGAAATACTTCGACCGGTTCCCGAACGTCAGCCAGTACATCGCCGATACGATCGCAAAGGCGAAAACGGATGGCTACGTCACCACGCTTCTCGGCCGGCGCCGGTATCTCCCCGACATCCGCAGCGGGAACTTCACGGTCCGCAGCAACGCGGAACGGCAGGCGATCAATATGCCCATCCAGGGGACCGCGGCGGATATGATCAAAATCGCGATGATCCGTATTCACGAAAAGTTGAAACGGAAAGCAATGAAGACGAAAATGCTTCTGCAGGTTCACGACGAGTTGGTTTTCGAAGTGCCCAAGAGCGAAGAAGATGTAGCTCGAACGCTTATCCTCGATGAAATGGCAAACGCTCTTCCCCTCTCGGTTCCGGTCAAAGCGGAAGCGGGAGTCGGGAAGAATTGGCTGGAGGCGCACTGACGGCATGCCGGGGCCGCAAACAATTCACCCGACCGATCCACAATGGGAAGGACGCATGATGAGACAAACTGTTACGATCGTTTTCTTTCTATGGCTGATTCTGCCCGGGCTGGAGAACGCGGCTGTTGCCCAGTGGTCGCACGATCCTCTGACGAACAACCCGCTCTGCACCGCGTCGGGGGATCAATCGTACACCGGTATCATCAGCGACGGCGAAGGAGGAGCCATCGTCGTGTGGACGGACGCGAGGGGACCCGAGAACGACCTCTACGCACAACGCATCAGCGCGCGCGGGATCGCGGAGTGGGCGCTCAACGGCGCTCCGGTCTGCATCTCGCGCTACGACCAGACCGCCCCCACGATGGCGGTGGATGGATCGGGAGGCGCGATTATCACCTGGACCGATAACCGGAGCGGCAACTACGACATCTACGCTCAGCGCATCAGCGGCTCTGGCGCAATCCTCTGGGCACCCGGCGGTGTGGGCGTTTGCACGGCGCCGAACGACCAGGTCGCGTCCACCGTCGTCTCCGACGGCGCGGGCGGAGTTATCGTAACATGGCGTGACCTCCGGGGCGGTTCAAGCTACGACATTTTCGCACAGAGAATCAACGCCTCGGGCGGCGTCCGGTGGACAACGAACGGAGTCGCGGTTTGCACCGCGCCGAACCGCCAGATCGACCCCGTCATCACAGGCGATGAGGCCGGCGGAGCGATCATCGCCTGGCTCGACAACCGGAGCGGGAAATCCGAAATTTATGCGCAGCATGTCAGCGCTGCGGGCATCTCGCTTTGGGATCTGAACGGGATCGTGATATCGAAAGCCGCCAACGATCAGCGAACTCCCGGCATAGCCGCCGACGGCACCGGCGGGGCAATCATCACCTGGCGCGATGTTCGTAATCGCTCAAGTTATGGAATCTTCGCCCAGCGCGTGAACGCGGCGGGCCTGCTTCACTGGGCGGCAAACGGCGTTCCGGTATGCGCGGCGCTGGGTGAGCAGGGTCCACCCGTCATGATCGCCGACGGTCTCCACGGAGGAATCATCGCCTGGTCGGATCATCGGAACGGAAACAGCGATATCTACGCTCAGCGTATCGACATTGCCGGAGTCGTCCACTGGGGCAACGACGGCACCCCGCTCTGTAAGGCGGCGGGAGACCAGGTCTATCCCGTGATCGCCTCCGACGGACTGGGAGGCGCCACTGTCGCCTGGCTCGATTACCGCAGAGGCGACGGCGATATCTACGCACAGCGGATCAACGCGCTCGGCTCGCCCCAGTGGCCGGCAGACGGAACCGCAATCTGCACCTCCCCCGGCGAGCAGCTTGATCCTGTCATTGTCAGTGGGGAGAATGGCGGCGCCGTCATCGCGTGGTACGACTACCGCTTCGGCGCAAATTCGGATATCTTCGCGCAGCTCGTCGATCGGGTCGGATACCTTGGCGATGCCTCGCCTCGCATCGCGGGAATCGGAGCCGACACAAGTGGAGGCGGAAGAAGAATTACTCTCATGTGGAATCATTCCTACGTCGACACCTGGCCCGGTCAGACAGTCTCGGCCTATACGATCTGGAGGGGGCTCAAACCCACGCCGTCTCAGCGGGTGGCCTCGGGCCTTGACAACAAACCGAGGAGGAGTGAAGCAGGATCTGCCGGAGGTCCGCCGGCCGGCGCAGCGTTCGTACTGGAACCGAGCGCAACTTTTGCGCTGACGGTGTCGCCCAACGCCCGAGGCCCCGCAACGGGCGATGAAACGATTTTTTGGGAATTCGTGGCAACTGTCAAACCGCACTGGGTCGGCGGATACTCGTATTCCTTCTCTGCCTCGCCGGGAGCTGGAGGAGATTCGCACGACTATTTCATGGTAACGGCGTTGACATCGGATCCGTTGGTCTTCTGGGACTCCGAAGTCCAGTCCGGTTCGAGGGGAACAGGCTGGCCTCCGCCCGGGCCGACGCTCTCTCTCGCGAGGCCGTTCCTCTTTCCCCCGCCTGAAGGAACACCGAGAGAGTGAGCTTCCGGGTGGTGTATAGTTCGGGGGATTGATCATGGTCGCCAATCCGGTCGGCGATTCAGAGACGGCTGACGGGCACAGCAGCGGACCCAAGCTGGCCCGCCGGCTCGGTCTTTTCGACGCGACGATGATCGTGATGGGCGGAATTATCGGATCGGGAATCTTCATGAACCCTTCCGTCGTCGCCCGGCAGGTTCACACGCCGTTTCTTATTCTCGGCGCCTGGTTCTTCGGCGGACTCATCGCGCTGATCGGGGCATTCATCTACGCCGAGCTGGCGGCAAGGCGTCCGAACGTCGGCGGGCAATACGCCTACCTTCGGGAGAGTTACCATCCTCTCATTGCGTTTCTCTTCGGCTGGTCGCTTTTTCTGATCAGCGACTGCGGCGGAATGGCGGCCGTCGCTGTCACCTTCGCGCGCTACTTCGCCGAACTGACGGGCTCGCCGCTTACGGATACTGTGATTGCGATTTTCGCGCTCGGTGTCCTAACCATTGTAAACTGCCTCGGCGTGCGGACCGGCAGCACCGTGCAGAACATCCTGATGGTCACCAAGATTCTGGCAATTCTCTTGCTCGTGGGATTCGGATTTCGATTGATAGCCGCTTCCGTCCCGCCTGCGGGGCAAGCGGGACTCACTGGAAAACCCGCGTCTCCTGTTACGTTTGATTCGCTGACGGTCTTCGGGGCCGCCATGGTCCCCGTGCTCTTCGCCTATGGAGGCTGGCAGACGGCAAACTTCGTTGCCGGAGAAATCAAGGAGCCGAGGAAAAATCTCCCCCGGGGCCTCCTGATCGGCGTGATGGGAGTTGTTGCGCTCTATCTCACGGTGAACTTCGTCTGCGTTCGCGCGCTCGGCGTGGAGGGCCTTGCGAGCACGAACACGCCAGCGACTGCGGTCATGCGGATGGCGCTCGGGGAGCCAGGCGCGACGGTGATTGCAGTCGGGATCGCGATCTCGACCCTCGGCTTCCTGAGTCAATCGATCCTCACCGCGCCCCGCGTCTACTTCGCGATGGCGGAGGATGGACTTTTCTTCAAGAGCGTGGCCAGGATCCACCCGCGCACCCGCGTCCCGGTTGTGGCGATCGCTCTGCAGGGAGCGTTGTCGATGCTCTTGACGCTTTCGGGAACATACGAACAGCTTCTCAGCTATGTGGTGTCGGACGATTTCATTTTCTTTGGATTGTCCGCGTCGTGCATTTTTATTCTCCGGAAACGGTCGCACGGGCCGGATGAAGAACGGTTCAATATGCCGGGGCATCCCTACACGACCGTCCTCTTTATGGTAATTTGTCTTTTCATCGTCTGCAACACGATCTATAAATTTCCCGTCAATACCGCGATCGGCATGGGGATCATCTTGACGGGCATTCCGGTTTACTATTTCTGGCGATGGCGGCGCCGGGAGCGCTGATGCCGCACCGGGTGATGAGCTCCGCATATATGGAATGGGCGAAGGTTCTCTCCGGCGCCCGATACAACCTGGCCTCAAGCGATCTCGCCCATTTTCCCCTTGCAGAACTCCCCTTCTCGATCGGCGATCTTGAAATCACCGGGCCGGGCGGTTACGGGTACGCCCCCCTGACCGAGGCAATCGCCCGAAGATTTTCGGTCGACGCCGGGTGTGTCGTGACCACCATCGGGACATCAATGGCGAACCATCTCGCGATGGCAGCCCTCGTGGAACGGGGCGACGAGGTCTTGATCGAAGAGCCGACCTACGGGCTCATTCTCTCGGCGGCACAATACCTCGGCGCGAGAGTCAACCGGTTTCCGCGTCGATTCGAAAACGGTTTTCTGATTGATCCTGCTGAGGTCGAGCGCGCCGTCAGTCCCCGCACCCGCCTGGTGGTCGTCACAAACCTCCACAATCCAAGCAGCTCTTTCACGGATGAACCGGCATTGCGTAAATTAGGCGAGATCGCCCGGCGATCCGGGGCGCGGGTGCTGGTCGATGAAGTGTATCTCGATGCGGCGTTCGACCGGAGTCCGAAAAGCTCCATCCACCTTGGCGATGAGTTTGTCGTCACGAACAGTCTGACGAAAGTCTACGGCCTGAGCGGATTGCGATGCGGTTGGATTCTTGCTGAGCCGACGCTGGCGAGAAAAATCTGGCGGCTGGCCGACCTGTTCTACAGTTCACTTCCCCATGTCGCCGAAAGGCTGAGCGTGATCGCATTGCACAATCTCGCGCCGATCGCGCTGCGCGCGCAGCGCCTCCTCGAAGCTAACGCAGGCGTGCTGAATGCCTTTCTCGGAACGCGAGGCGAGCTACAAGCAGTCGAGCACAAGCGGGGTTTGACGGCGTATCCACGGCTCACAACCGGCGACGCCACGCGCCTCTGCAGGCTGCTACGGGAGAAATACGAGACCTCTGTTGTGCCGGGAACGTTCTTCGGAATGAAGGAACACTTTCGCGTCGGGATCGGGGGCGAAACGGATATTCTGAAAGAGGGGCTTCAGCGGCTCGGAAATGCAATGGATGAAATTTCGCGAGGATAATAGACACTGAGGTCTCAAGGATCTCCGCAGCTTGACAGTCGTTATCCATTTTCGTTAGTTTCCAGTGGTCCGCGTGACCCTGAGCCGTTGATGGCTTCCGATGTTGCTGGATGAGAACTCCAAGGTGAGTAACTGATGATTGGCAGAATTATTTTTCTGTTACTCCTCTTCATGCCCTTGGGGTTTCTCGTTCCCTCACCAAAGATGGTACAACGGAGACAGACAGAACTACCGCTCGACTCACTCTCAATTATTTCGCACGAGAAGTATTTCGAGCAATTCTACCGCCTCAATCCACAGCTTCTCGGTAGGCCATCGCCGCCAATTCTACATGGTCCATCTTCCACGGTCACTTTCCCGAACGTCAACATCTCCGGCGATACGTTTCCACAGAATGAGCCCTCCATAAGGATCAGTCACAAGAATCCCAACCGGATGGTAGCAGCCTGGAGAGACTTCCGTACGGGGGTTAACCCCGCGGTCCGCCGGGTGGCGTACAGCTTCTCGGAGGATGGAGGAACGTCGTGGGCTTCTCCCCAGCTGTTACCCCTGGTCTATCAGCCGGACTATACCCGAAATACCGATCCGGCCGTCTGCGTCGATACCTCGGGAAAGTTTTATATCGCTACGATTGCACTCAATGATGCCGATCAAAGGACAAAAATCCTCGTCTACCAATCGGATGCGCATTCGGATTTCTTTGCCCCCGCGTACTTCGCGCCAACGGACACTAGCTACTTTGATTATTATGATAAGGATTATATTGCCTGCGACCTCAGTCCCATAAGTCCATTCGTAAACAACCTGTACATCGTCTGGCAGGGAGTACGATTCACGAGATCTACAGATGGCGGAGTAACCTGGTCTAAATCGTTGCTCGTGAGCGATTCGTTGTCACACAGCTACGTCCCTGATCTCTGTGTCGGTCCTGATGGCGCGGTTAATATCGCGTCACAAAGATTTCCGACGGGTCCCGTGGACAGGAATCCTATGCTTGTATTTAATCACTCTACGGACGGCGGTATTAGCTTCGGGTCGGACATGATCGTAGACTCCATCTACATCCGGGATTCAAACTGCACGTTCAGGGGACCCCGGGGGATCCCATCAATCGCGGCTGACCTCAGTTCCGGTCCCACGAGGGGGTATCTTTATATTGTTTGGGCTGACGCGCGCAATGGCGACGATGACGTTTTTCTCACCGAATCCAGCGATGGGGGGAACCATTGGTCGAAGGCCCGACGGGTCAACGATGATCCGGCCGGAAATGGCAAGTGTCAATACTGGCCATGGATCGCTGTGGACGACCGCGGAGTGGTAACGATCGTGTACTACGACAATCGGGGGACGCTTGCAGACTCACTTTCGGAGACCTACCTCGCATACTCATGGGATGCAGGGGATACGTTCACAAATCGACTGATCAGCGCCGCACAATCTCCGCATGTCGTGCCCAATGGTGCCGTCCGCTTCGGCGATTATATCGGCATCGACTCGTGGGGCGGACATACAGTCCCCGTATGGACGGACGAACGAGCGGGAGGCTACGACATGGACATCTACACCGCTGTGCTTGACACGCTGCCCCAGGTCACTTTCGCCGGTCTCTCATTCCCGGTTTCATCGGGGTGGAACATAGTCTCGATTCCCACGATTAATAACGATTTATTCAAGACGCATCTTTTCCCCACGTCAACCTCGCCTGCCTTCGCATACGAGGGTTCATACGCCGCTGTGGAATCCCTGAGGCATGGTCCCGGTTACTGGTTGGCGTTCGCACAGAATCAACAGGTGCGAATCATTGGTGATTCCCTTTTTACCGATAGCATAGGTGTCACTGCGGGCTGGAACATGATCGGATCGATCAGCGCACCTATCGACATCCACACTATCATGAGTGATCCCGGCGGAATAGTAACCTCCCGCTTCTTCGGTTACACACAGGGCTACCAACATGCCGACACGATCGAACCGGGCGAAGGGTATTGGGTGAAAACCAATCAAGGCGGAAAACTCATTCTCTCGTCATCGACTTCGGTAACTTCGATGAATCGGATCAGGGTTACACCGACCGCCGACTTGCCGCCTGCTCCACCTGAGGGTGTGGACGTCCAACGGCTGACTCCAAAGATTGCAGACCGGTATTCCCTCGAGCAGAACTTCCCCAATCCCTTCAACCCGGCCACAGAGATTCGATACGTACTGCCTGAGAAGGGACACATTCGCATCATTGTGTATGACGTACTCGGACGGGCGGTGGGAACACTGGTCGACGCAAATCAGCAGGTAGGATACAATGAAGTGACCTTTGACGCCCGCAACCTTCCGAGCGGCGTATACTTCTACCGTCTCCTGGCAGAGAAGTTCGTCGAGGTGAAAAAGATGTTATTAATGCGCTGACTTCCTCGCGTCTTCAAGAAGTAGCCCGCTCGTCCCGATCGACGCGGCTGGATCGACCTCTTCGTCTGTAAACGAAAATCTTCGAGAATGCCGTATTTTAGTCGGTTCCTCACATAAGACGAATTCAGCGGTGGTACTTCTCCCACCTTAAAAGTAGTATAACTCCCCATTGCTTTTTTCCCTTCATATTCATTCCTTCACCCTAGGCAGATCGTTCCAAAACTCGTCACGCCATCGGTCACGTAATTAGCTACGAAGGAATGAGACCTGAAAGTACGATCACAGTAAGCGGCACAGCCTAAGCACGATTATCAAACCTGCCAACAATGAACCCCGGCTGTGGATGAACAGGTATCAGCCGGGGTTCCGCTTTCCGAAGCTGATTTGGAGACAATTGAGGATTCGCGATGGAACAGACCAGGAAGAAGTTCAAGTGGATTGAAATAATCAGCATCACATTGAATTTTCTGCTAACGGCCGAGGCTGTGCTTTTGATCCTCCAAAACAGGGACCTCAAGAACTTGGTCAAGAGCATGTCGATGGTTTCCCAGGTCGAGCCCCTCAAACCGGGGGAGCGAGTCGAGGCAGTGCAGATCCAGACGCTCGATGGCAATACAACTGAACTGACGTACACCGACACGACGAAAAAGTACCTACTATTTGTTCTTTCCACAACTTGCCCCCACTGTGAAAAAACCCTGGTGAACTGGAAAGCGATCGCTCAAAACAATCGGGACCATCGCTGCGATATCATCGGGGTGTCGCTTCACCATCTTGATGAGACAAAAAAATATATCGCTAACAAAGATGTGAGCTTTTACCTCGTCTCAGCGGCGGACACAAGTTTCAGTCGCAAGTACAAGATCAGCGGTGTCCCGGAGACAATATTGCTCAAAGGTGATGGCTCAGTCGAGAAAGTGTGGGTCGGAGAACTGAGTGAGGAGCAGACAAGGGAGATAGAAAATCTGATGGGCGCCTAAACCCGTTCATTAACTCACAGATCTATCACATTCATTGAGAGGAGTGTCACGATGAAACACTTCAGAAAAGAGGCAGTACTGTTCGCCATCGTCCTTGTCGTGGCGGTGGTGGGTTTACTACAATTGTTTCATGAGGATACGTACGCGGTCGGATATTGTGTTGGTCTGAACTGTCCGCCAGGACAGAATTGCAATGGCTCGTGTATGTGTCCTACCGGCGAGGGAACTTACTTTCTCAGCACCTGCGATGCCTGCCTCCACAGCTGTCGATGAGGGGCTGAGATCGATGCTCACCCCCGTGCTCTTCGCGGGAGTGAGGGTTCTCGGAAGGAAATTGATCGGTCGACTTTCCATCTAGCTCCCCTCGACCTGCTCTAGTGACGGCGAGCGACCGGCAAAGGGTGTCTAAGTCCATCACGTGCAAAGGCCCGGTGTGCGTTCCACACCGGGCCTAAGTGTATCATGTCGCAGGTGGCGAGATGCGCGTCAGGTCTTCTGGACCTGAGTCCTGCGTCGGAGGATAATTGCGAGGCCGACGAGAATCAATCCAAGGGGCCAGTACCGGTGCACCGCATCCCACACTTCGAACTGATCGAGATACCCGAGCTCCGTAAGGACAAAGGCGGATCCCGTTCCGCAGAGAAGGAGCGCGGGGATCAGAAGCTCCCACTCGCGGGCGTCGTTGAGGAAGAGCATCAGGAGGGCGATGCCAAAAATCAAGAGCGATGCGGGCAGAAACATCCGCAGGCGGATGTCGATATAATCTGCAAAGCGAAGAAGGAAAAACAGCCCGTACATGAACAGGAGCGTGCCTGAGAAGATGCGGCCCCGCTTGCTCTGCGAAAAACCCTGCGCGACTCTTACAAGGCCGAACAGCATGACGAGGGGCCACAGCACCTGGTGGAATCCGAAACTGATCGCGCCGAGTCGCTGGAGGAGGAGCAGAATCCCAAGCGCAATCAGCACAAGAGCGAACCAGGGGGTAGAATTCTTCCCGAATACAGGCATGCTCTTCCTTAGGCCGGAGCGGGTTTTTCTTCCGGCATGACGATCGCGAGGATAATATAGAGGAGCAATCCCCATCCGAAGGACGCGAGAACCAGCAGGACGTAGAGAACCCGCACGATCGTCGGGTCGACGTTGAAATAGTCCGCAATCCCGGCGCACACTCCGAATACTTTCTTGTCCCTTGCCGATCGGCGCAATTCCTTTGCCGGCACGGGGGGAGCTGAGGGATCTCCGGGCTGAGGCGCCGGACTCGCGTCGCGCCGCCGGTATGCATACATGAGCACGACCCCCAGAAGAATCAGGAGGCTGGGGAGCATGATCGTGCGTGAGAACGACCACCAGTTCAGATCCGCAAGCCACCCCAGGTTGATCATGAGAAAAAATGCACCGAGCAGCACAAACGTGATTCCCCAGAATCGCCGGCGATCCGGAACCCGGACGGCCGGAGCGCCTTCGCCCTGCGCGAACGAGAACGCGTCGGTCGGATTCACGGGCATGATGATCATGGCCGCGATATAGAGAAACAGACCGGAGCCGCCGAGAAGCGTCACCAGGACCCAAACGATCCTTACGATCGTCGCATCGATATCGAAATATTCGGCGATTCCACCGCAAATCCCGTCGATCATACGATTTCGGCGGGACTTGTAGAGTCTTCGGGGAACGCTTGCGTTCGCTTCCATTTCTCTCAATCCAGGGTTATCGTCTCCATTTAATGGTACGAATCGCGGCGTTCAATTGTTGCAGCAAAGCCGAAATTGCGCGTTCTTGGCGGGATTGCGGCGCATCGGAAATCCGGCGGTTGTGGCGGGATCGCGCCGGCGGGATTCCGGGTTTCAGACCTCCATGATCTCTTTTTCCTTGACGGTTACGAGGGTGTCGATGTCCTTGATGAACCGGTCGGTCATCTTCTGGACTTCCCCCTCGGCTCTCTTTCGTTCGTCCTCGGAAAAGTGTTCTGCCTTCTCAGATCGTTTCAAATGTTCGATCGCATCCCGGCGAACGTTGCGAACGGCGATTTTTCCCTCCTCCGCAAATTTCTTCACAAGCTTGACAAGTTCCTTCCGGCGCTCTTCGTTGAGGGGCGGAATCGGAACGCGGATGACCTGCCCGTCGGCGACGGGGTTCAGCCCCAGGTTCGCCGCAGCGATCGCCTTTTCGATAGGAACTACCATATTCTTGTCCCACGGCGTTACGCCGATCGTGTGGACATCCTTGACGCTGACGTTCGCCACCTGATGAAGCGGCATGTGAGCTCCGTAGTACTCGACCTTGACCCCATCGAGCAAGGCGGTGGTCGCCTTACCGGTACGGATTTTTGCGAGTTCCTGGCGAACCACCTCCGTCGCCTTGTGCATCTTCTCTTCCGTTTGCTTGAGAATTTCTTTTGTCATGCCGCGTCTTGTAAGAAGTTTGAATTCAGTCGCGCTGAGAGGGAGATTTCCTCCCGGCTGAAGAGCGGGATCCGTTTCCGCCGGAAGTGCGCGATCCTCTCCCGCCTGAAGTGCGGGATTTCCTCCCGCCTGAAGAGCGGGATCCGTCTCTGATGGTCGGCGAGGAGGAGACGATCGTCCCGACCCGCTCGCCGTGCATGAGCCGCCTCAGACTGCCGGGAACGTTCATGTTAAAGACGATGATCGGCATCATATTTTCTTTACACAGCGTGATCGCCGTCAGGTCCATCACTTTGAGATCTTTCTTTAGAACATCCAGGTAGGAAATTTCCTGGAACTTGAAGGCGCCGGGATTCTTTTCAGGATCGGAATCGTAGACGCCGTCGACGCGTGTTCCTTTCAGGATGACATCCGCGTTGATCTCGACCGCCCGAAGCGCGGCGGCCGTATCGGTTGTAAAATAGGGGTTGCCTGTGCCTGCGCCGAAGATGACCACGCGCCCCTTCTCGAGATGGCGGATCGCACGGCGCCGGATAAACGGCTCCGCGATCTCTTCCATGGCGATTGAGCTCAGCAGGCGGGTGAATGCGCCCCTGCGTTCGAGAGCGCTCTGTAAGGCGAGTCCGTTGATGATCGTGGCCAGCATGCCCATTTGATCGCCGGTCACTTTGTCCACCCCGTCGGATGAATTTTCCACCCCCCGGTAGATGTTGCCTCCGCCGATGACGATGCCGACCTCGACTCCCTCCTGCTGCAGCTCCTGAACCTCCTCGGCGTATCTCTGCAGCACCTGGGCGTCGATTCCGAACTCCCTCCCCCCCATGAGCGCCTCCCCGCTCACCTTGAGCAGAATGCGCTTAAACTTCACGGTATCGCTCAGGGAGGAGTATCCCGCCACCCGTTGCGTCAAGAACCGTTCTCACCGAGGTGGAAGCGCCTGAAGCGCCGGATCGTGATCTTCTCACCGGTCTTCGCCGTAAGTTCGAGGATGAGATCCTTGATCGTCCTGCCCGAGTCTTTGATAAATGTCTGTTCAAGCAGGCAAACTTCTTGGTAGAACTTTTCGAGCCGTCCGGTCGCGACCTTGTCAACGACCTGTTCCGGTTTTTTTTCGTTCTTGGCCTGCGTCCGGTAAATCTCCAGCTCATGCTCGACAGTCTCGCGCGGAACATCTTCGCGGGAGATGTAGCGCGGGTTCATGGCGGCAATTTGCATCGCCAGGTCTTTGGCCATCGCCTTGAAGTCGTCGGTCTTCGCGACAAAGTCCGTTTCGCAGTTCACCTCCACCATCGCCCCGATCCGGCCCCCCGCGTGAATGTACGCCTCGACGAGGCCCTGGTTTGTGAGACGGTCGGCCCGTTTCTCGGCCGTCGCGGCGCCTTTCTTCCGCAGGTAGTCGATCGCCTTTTCGATGTTTCCGCCCGAGGCGGCAAGCGCCTGCTTGCAGTCCATCATTCCGGCGCCCGTTTTATCCCTCAGTTCCTTTACCTGTTCGGCAGTAATTTCCGCACGCACGATGTCATCGCTCTTTTTCATATTGCTTCGTTCACCCTGAGACTGCTTCTGTGCGGCCCGACTGGATTTCCGCATCCAGCCCTTCAAGCCGCGCGTTTCCCCGCTCGGAACCTTCCAGCATGGCATCGGCGACCACCCTCGTGACCATCTGGATCGATTTGATGGCATCGTCGTTGGCGGGGATGGGATAGTCGACAAGCGACGGATCGCAATTGGTGTCGACGATCGCGAAGACGGGAATGGCGAGCCGCTTTGCTTCCTTCACGGCGATCTCTTCCTTTTTGATATCGACGACGTACAGGGCTCCCGGCAGGCGTGTCATTTCGACCACGCCGGAGAGAACTTTCGACAGTTTCTCCTTCTCGCGGTCGAGGACGAGCGCCTCCTTTTTTGTAATTTTATCGTAGGTGCCGTCGGTTTCCATCTTTTCAATATTCGCGAGCCGTTTGACGCTCTTGCGGATCGTCGTAAAGTTCGTCAGCATCCCCCCAAGCCAGCGCTCGGACACGTAAAACTGGCGGCACCTCTTGGCTTCCTCCTCGATGACGATGCTCGCCTGCTTCTTCGTTCCGACCAGCAGAATGCGCTTCCCGTCGGCGACGATGTTGGCAATCGCGTTCGAGGCGACTTCCAGCAGCTCCTGCGTCTTTTTGAGGTCGATGATATGGATGCCGTTGCGCTCCATGAATATAAACGGCTTCATCTTTGGGTTCCAGCGGCGGGTGAGGTGCCCGAAATGGGCGCCCGCTTCGATCAGGGCGGTTAATTCTACACGTGGCATTGTATCGAGGCTCCTATGTCAGTTGAGTCTTCTACTCCCGTCGTCTTCCGCCGGAATTCCTTCAGTCCCGGTACAAAGGACCGCCGGAACACTGCCGGCAAAATCAGGGGGTATGTGTGATAAGCAGCCGGCAACCGGTCGGTCGGTTCCCGGATAGATCTTTAACGCTTCGAGAACTGGAATCTCTTCCGCGCTTTGCGCTGGCCGTACTTCTTCCGTTCGACCATGCGCGGATCGCGCGTCAATAATCGATCCGCACGAAGTTTCACTCGCAGATCGCTGTTCACTTCGAGAAGGGCCCTCGAGATCCCCAGCTTGACGGCTCCGGCCTGACCGGAGAGCCCTCCGCCCTTGACATTCGCTATGACGTCGTACTTGCCCACGGTTTCGGTGACGATCAGGGGCGAGAGGATTTCGGTCCGCATCGTATCCACGGGAAAATAATTTTCCAGCGCCCTGTCGTTCACCGTGATCTTCCCCGCGCCGGGCCTCAGAACGATTCGTGCTACGGAGGTCTTGCGGCGTCCGATTGTTATAATTTGATGCGAATGGGTAATCATCGTTTCTCCTTGCGGCTAGACATTGAGCGGCTCGGGCTTCTGCGCGGCATGCGGATGGGACGTTCCCGCATACACTTTGAGCTTCCGTATGACCTGGGCTCCGAGTCGGTTATGCGGTATCATCCCCTTCACCGCGTGCATAAACACTCTCTCGGGATCGGTCTTCATCAATTCCTTAAAAGATTCTACCTTCGCTCCGCCCGGATAGCCGCTGTAATGGAAGTACGTCTTGAGCTCCTCCCGGCGCCCCCTGATTTTCACTTTATCGGCATTCACGACGACAACGAAGTCGCCGCAATCGATGTTCGTAGTAAAGGTCGGCTTATGCTTCCCTCGCAGGACATGTGCGACGCGGCTCGCAATCCGGCCGAGCGTTTTTCCGCTCGCATCGACGACGTACCACTTGCGGTCGATCTCATTCTGCTTGAATGAGTGGGTGAGTCTCTGATACAATGGCACGGGAAAATCCTAAAAATTGATTCAAAATGAGCGGATCAGGATGCCCAAGAGAGCATCCCTCCTGGGGAAGTTAAAAGCCTATAAATTTACTTAAAATCCGGCACAGACGCAAGAGAAAATCGAAAGAACGATTTACTTGTTTATATACCCGCGACTTCGTACCTTCCGAGGTTTCCTTCAGTCCGGTTTTGGCACTTTTTGAGAAAGAACGGGTCGGATGAACATCCTCGTCGTCGACGATGAGTCGGAGTACAGAATCCTCGTCGGAGGTTTTCTCAAGGATCAGGGTTGGGCGGTCTTCCTTGCCGGAGACGGCCAGGAAGGCCTCGATATCCTGTTCCGTGAAACGATCGACATCATCGTTTCGGACATTTATATGCCGGTGATGGACGGGTTGAAATTTCACAAGGCGGTACGAAGCAACGAAAAATTTTCGAAGATTCCGTTCCTCTTCGTCTCCGCTTACGATGACCGCTACACAATGGAGGCCGTGAAGGACGCGAAGCTCGACGGGTTCTCGCGGAAGGGGCGGCCCGTGAGCGACCTGAAAGCGTGGATTGAGTATCTCACGACGCCTGTGGACAGGCGCCCCCCGGCGCCTCCGGGCGAACGGCCCAAACCGGCCTCCGACGATTGGCGTCGCACGCAGCCGCGCCCCCGGCGGCACTGAGAGCGATTTTCAAAGCTGCTGCTCGGCATGATAGGAGCTCCGGACCAGGGGGCCTGATTCGACGTGCCGGAATCCCATCTCCAATCCGATTTCCTTCAGTTTTCTGAATTCCTCCGGATGCACGAACCTGTCAACCGGCAGGTGTTCTTTCGTCGGCTGCAGGTACTGGCCGAGCGTGAGGATGACGCAATCCTCCCGGCGCAAATCCTTGAGCACACCGACGACCTCGTCAATTCTTTCGCCGATTCCCAGCATCAATCCCGTTTTCGTGATGAATCCTCGCCTCCTGGCTCTATTGAGCAGCGCGAGGGACCGCTCGTATTTGGCCTGGGGCCGGACGATGGGGTACAACCGCGGCACCGTCTCCATATTGTGATTCAGAATGTCGGGCAGCGCATCCAGAACGATGTCCAGCGCAAATTCTTCGCCCCTGAAATCCGGGATCAGTACCTCGATCCTGATCCCCGGGTTCGACGCGCGCACCTGACGGATCGTCTCCGCAAATATCTGGGCCCCTCCGTCGTAAAGCTCGTCTCGATTCACCGATGTAATCACCGCATGGCGCAGGCCCAGAAGGCTGACCGCCCTGGCGACGCGGGCGGGTTCGTCGGCATCAAGTTCCGTCGGCTTTCCCGTCTTGACCGCGCAGAAGCCGCAGCTCCGCGTGCAGACATCGCCGAGGATCATAAACGTAGCCGTGCCGTTATTCCAGCATTCACCCGCGTTGGGGCAGCGGGCTTCCTGGCATACTGTATGAAGGCGGTTGCTGTCGATGATCGCCTTCAAGCGGGCATAATTCTCTCCGCCCGGAACCCGGGACTTGAGCCATTCGGGCCTCTTTCGGCGCGGCGGCTCGGCCGCCGGCCTCACTTCTTGAATCAGGAAATTCATACAACCTGGTTGTCGTCAAAGTTCTCGAGAAGCTTCACAACCGTTTCCAGAAACGAGCCGCCCAGCGCCCCGTCCACGATCCGATGGTCGAACCCGAGCGTAAAGTACCCGATCGACCGGACGGCGATCCCGTCGTTGATCACGACGGCACGCTTCTCGATGGAGCCCGTTCCCAAAATTGCCACCTGCGGCTGATTGATGATCGGCACGCCGATCACGGTGCCGAAGACGCCGTAGTTCGTGATCGTGAACGTCCCTCCTTCGATTTCCGCCGGGGTCAATTTCTTCGTGCGCGCGCGCGTTCCCAGATCGTTGATCGCCCGCCCGAGGCCGGTGAAATTCTTCTCGTCGGCGTCCTTTATAACTGGAACGATCAATCCGTTCTCCGTAGCGACCGCGATCCCCAGGTTGATCATCTTTTTCAGGATGATCTTGTCTCCCTCGATCGAGGAGTTCACGAGGGGGAATTGCTTCAGTGCCTTCACGATCGCGTCGCAGATAAACGGCATGAACGTGAGCTTGAAACCCTCCCGCCTCTCGAACGATTCCGCGTTCCGCCGCCGGGCCGTGTCGACTCTCGTCATATCGCATTCGTGAACCCCCCAGACGTGCGGCGAGGTCTGCACGCTTTTCATCATATGCTCCGACATCTTTAGAAGCACGTTGCTCATCTGCAGGATCTCGTACTTGGGCGGCGGGTATTTTGCCGCAAGCTCGCCGCTGTCGACGTGCTTCAGCGTCGATTCGATCCGGGGGGCGGCACGGCCGGCCGGCTGAGCGGGTTGTGCAGGCTGAGATGGAGGCGCCGAACGCGCCGGCGCTGCAGGCGCGCCCTGTTTTCTCTGCTCGAGATACGATTGTAAGTCCTTCTTCGAAACACGGCCGCCCTCGCCGGTCCCCGGAATTTGTTCGAGTTCCGCCATCGGGATTCCCTCCTCGCGGGCGATCGTCAATACCAGCGGCGAGTAAAACCGCCCCGGGGCGGGCGCTGATACCGGCCTCTGAGCCGCGACAGGCGCCGGTGGTGGCGGTGCCGGCCCTTTCGCCGGTTGCTTGGCAGCCGCGGGGGCAGGCCCCAAAACGACAACGGCCGAGTCCTCGTCCGTCTCGATCTCGGCGATTACTGTCCGGACCTCGACAGTCTTCTGTTCCGGGAACAGAATCTTGGTCACCACGCCTGAGGCCGGCGCCGGAATCTCGGAGTCCACCTTGTCGGTGCTGATCTCAAGGAGAGTTTCGTCTTTCTTCACCTTCTCTCCGGGCTTCTTGTGCCATTTGATGATCGTGCCTTCGGTCAGACTTTCGCCGAGCTGCGGCATCACAACGTCAATTTTCGACATGGGTTTATCGGTATAGTGATCGATTCTGGAATCTGGTTTGGATGCTATCGAACACCGTATCACGAAGGAGCTTCGAGTTCCTTACCATTTTAGTATGCTCCCAGGATCTTGAGGGCGTCCACAACCTTCTGCGTATTGGGGAGAAAGTAATCCTCCAGCGTCGGTGCGTAAGGTACCGGGGTATCGAGCGAGGCGAGGCGTCTGACAGGGCCGTCGAGGTACTCGAAGGCCTCTTGCGCGATGATTGCGGCGACTTCCGCACCGACGCCGCCGGTGAGCGTATCTTCGTGGAGTATCAGCACTTTCCCCGTCTTCCTGACCGAGCCGATGATCGCCTGCTTGTCCAAAGGCAGAAGCGACCGTAAATCGAGCACCTCGACCTGGACTCCGTCCTTCGCCATGATCTCCGCCGCTTCGAGCGCCCAGTGAACGCCGGTTCCGTAGGTGACGACCGCAATGTCGCTCCCGCTCCTCTTGACCTCCGCCTTGCCGATCGGGACGACAACATCCCCATCCGGCACTTCGCCCTTGCTGTGCCGGTACAGATATTTGTGCTCGAAGTACAGGACAGGATCCGGGTCCCGGATCGCCGCCTTGATCAGCCCCTTCGCGTCGGCGGGAGTCGAGGGCGCAACGAGCTTCAAGCCGGGAACATGAAAAAACCATGCTTCGGGGTTCGTGGAGTGAAAGGGACCTCCACGGATGCCGCCGCCTGAAGGCAGTCTCAGGACCATGGGGACGGCGATGTTCGTCCGGTAGTGGAACTTGGCCACGTTGTTCACGAGCTGGTTGAATCCGTTGGTGACGAAATCCGCAAATTGCATCTCCGCGACCGGCCGCATGCCCACAATGGCCGAGCCCATGGCAGCTCCGATTATGGCAGCTTCCCCCAGGACCGTATCGATCACCCGCCGCTCTCCGAATTCCTCGAGGAATCCTTTTGTGACCTTGAAGGCGCCACCGTAAGCTCCGACGTCCTCGCCGAGGACAAAGACCGATTCATCCCGCCTCATCTCCTCACGGAGTCCGTCACTGATCGCCTCCAAATATGTAATGGGCTCGGGCAAACGGCTCACGGGTTCGCGTACACGCCTTCGGCCGCCTGTTCTCCGGGAGGATACGGCTCCTCCAGAGCCTTCCGGGCGGCGTCTTCGACCAGATGCCTGATCTCGTTTACGATCGTCTTTTTCTTCTCTTTGGAGAGCAAGCCTTTTGCCGTAATGACCCTCTCAAATTTTTCGATCGGATCCTCCTTCTCCCATCTCTGCAAGAGCTTCTTCGGAACATACCATGCGGTATCGTGCGCGGCATGGCCGCGCATTCGCATCGTCACCGTTTCTATAATTGAAGGCCCTCCTCCACGGCGCGCCCTCTCGACCGCTTCTCTTGAAACGCGGTGGACGGCCAGAACGTCTGTGCCGTCGATCGTGACACCGGGAATGCCGTAGCCGATCGCGCGGTCGGATAGACGCTCCACATTATGCTGTTTCGAGACGGGGGTCGAATAAGCGTATTGATTATTCTCTATAATAAGTATAAGCGGCAGGTGCATCACCGAGGCCATCGCAAGCGCTTCATGCACCTCACCAACGTTCACGCCGCCATCCCCGATATAGGTCATGACCGCCGAGCGCCCGTTCCTGAGCACGCTGGCGAGAGCGACCCCAACGGCCACCGGCACCATTGCTCCGAGATGGCTGATATTGCCATAGATCCGCTTCTCCGGATCGGCATAGTGGCCGGTGCCGTCGTGCCCCCTTGCCATTCCGGTTGCCCGACCGAGGTACTGCAGCATGAGATTCTGAACGGTCTGCCCCCTCACGAGGTGGGCTCCGAGGTCCCGGTGCAGCGGGAAGATGTAATCCTCCGGCCCGAGCGCATACGCGGACCCAACGGCCGTGGCTTCGTTCCCTCTTCCCGAATATGCTCCGCCCACAATTTTCCCCTGCTGGTAGAGCCGGTTGATCGTATCCTCAAATTCGCGGGTCTCCAGCATGAAGTAATACAACTTTAGAAGATCTGCATTAGTGACGCCGCCGTCAGGAGATCCGCGGGGGATCGCCCGGCGTTTTGAAAGCCTGCTCTTGGTCCTGGTCAGGGTTGCCATGGCTAAAAGGAGGAGAGTTCCTCGAGCGCCGAGAGGATGTCCGAAGTTTGCGGGAGCATGGCATTCTCGAGGGTTGGACCGTATGGCACGGGAGCATCTTTGGCCGCGACGCGTTTAATTGGCGCATCCAGATTGAAAAAAAGCTCCCCTGCGGCGCGTGCTCCGATTTCTGCTCCGAACCCCCCTGTGAGCGTATCTTCATGAACGATAAGGAGTTTCCCCGTTTTTCGGACACTCGTCGCGATGGTATCGAAATCGAGGGGGTTCAGCGTGCGCAGGTCGATCACCTCGGCCTGCACTCCCTTCCCGGAGATCATGCGGGCTGCTTCCAGGCTGCGCTGGACCATCATGCCCCAGCTTACAATCGTGACATCGCTTCCCTCCATTACCACCCTGGCGAGCCCGAAGGGGAGGCAATAGTCGGCGTCCGGCTCGGGCGCCGCCGCAAAACTTGCCCGGTAGAGCCCCTTGTGTTCGCAATAGATGATCGGGTCGTCAGACCTGCACGCCGTCTTCAGAAGTCCTTTCGCGTCTGCCGCATTCGAAGGGAACACGACGCGGAGGCCGGGAATGTGCGTAAAAATGCCGTCGATACTCTGGCTGTGATAGAGGCCGCCGTGGATGTAACCGCCCACCGCGACCCGCACAACCATGGGACACGACCATTCACCGAAGGACCGGAACCGGAGCATCGCCACCTCATCCCGCAACTGCATGAACCCGGGCCAGATGTAATCGCCGAACTGGATCTCCACCACAGGCTTGAATCCGCGGAGGGCCAGGCCGAGCGCGGTTCCCACGATACTTGCCTCCGCGAGAGGCGAATTGAAGACGCGGTCCTTTCCGAATCTCTTGGTCAATCCTTTTGTGGCGGTAAAAACTCCTCCCTTGTCGCCGGCAACGTCTTCGCCGTAGATCAGCATTTTCGGATTGCGTTCCATCTCCTCGGCCATCGCATGGTTGATCGCATCCACGAGGACGATTTTTTCTCCAGCGTGGGCGGGTTCCACGAAACCTTCCACGGGAACCGCCACCCTGGGAGAATAGACTTGCAAAAGGAGATTCTTCGGGTCCTGCTGTGGTTCGGCTTCGGCCGCATCCGCCGCCCGATCGATGCGCTCCAGGACCTCCTTTTGAATCCGCCCGATCCCCTCGGGGGTTATGAATCCCTTGTCGATCAGGTAGCGCTCGAAGCGCGGCAAGGGGTCCCGTGCCCGGTCTTGCGCGAGTTCCTTCTCCGATCTGTATTTGCGCTGATCATCGGAGGAAGAGTGTGCCAGGAGTCTGACGGTGTGGGCAAGGATGAGGCTCGGCCCCCGTCCTGTCCGTGCGGCCTCGACGGCTTCGACGGCGGTCTTGTACGATGCGGGGAAATCGCACCCGTCAACTTCGAAGCGATTCAGGCCCTCATAGCCGCTCACGAGGTCGTAGATTGACTTTGCCGCAGTCTGCTCTTCGACCGTAACGCTGATTGCGTACTTGTTATCCTGTATCAGGAAAACCACAGGCAGACGTTCGCGCGCCGCCCAATTCAGCGCTTCGTGAAATTCACCCTCGCTGGTCGATCCCTCTCCCGATGAGACGTAGACGACCTCATCCTTCCCCTCCCTCACCGCTCCGAGAGCCGTGCCGACTGCTTCGAGGTATTGTGTGCCGGTGGGGCTCGACTGGGAGACAATCCGCCACTTCTTGTGTCCCCAATGGAAGGGCATTGCAAAGCCGGCGCTGCTGGGTCCTTTCGCCCTGTGCAGCGCCTCCAGGAAGACTTCCTCGACCGTGTAACCGAAGGCAAGAGAAAACGGCAGGTCGCGGTAGTAAGGAAAGGCCCAGTCGTAAGCCGGCCGCAGCGCCATCGCCGTCGCCACCTGAACGGCCTCATGACCCGACCCGCCGATATGGAAGAATACCTTGCCCTGCTTCAGGAGCAGAAGGATCTTATCATCGCTTTTTCGGGCGGTGAACATGATCCGGTAGGCATCGAGCAGTTTCTCTTTCGGAAGCTCTCCCGGGAGCTTGACCCCCGCCCGACGCCCGCGTTCCAGCTCACCGTTGGTTTTCTTCCCCTTCTTCGCCGCACTCCCTGCCGAATCTCTTCCTTTCGGACGAGGTCCCGCCATGCGGGACGATCGCGTCGGCGGCTTTCTTACTGGTGGCATGCCGCCTCCTCTATAACAGAGATCGCTTTGCTTAATTCGCCGGCTGTTTCCACCACCGGCTCGGCCCCGAAGACATCGGCAAAATGCTTGACAACAATTTCAGCGACTTCGGCGAGAGGAATTTCCCTGCCCATGAGTCGCTGGAGGGATGTGACGCCGCGATGGAAGATCCCGCACGGGATGATCCGGTCAAAGTACGAAAGGTCGGTATTCACGTTGAGGGCGAACCCGTGCATGGTGACCCAGTGACTGACGCGAACGCCGATCGCGCAGATCTTATTATTGCCGGCCCAGACTCCGGTGAAGTCCGGGTCGCGCCCCGCGGCGATGTGATAGCCGGCGAGCGAGCGGATCACGACTTCCTCGAGGTCGCGCAGGTACCGGTGAACATCGCACCGGTCGGGCTTCAGAGATATAATCGGGTACACAACGAGCTGGCCCGGACCGTGATACGTGACGTCCCCTCCACGGTCGATCGCGCACACGTCCACCCCCCGCTTTTTCAGTTCCTCATCGCCCGCCAACAGGTGATCGGCATCCGCGCTTTTTCCGAGCGTGTAAACATGGTTGTGTTCGTTTAACAAAACGACATCGGAGATCCTTCCGGCCACGCGCAAATCGAAGAGGGTCCGCTGAAGGTCCCATGCAGACCGGTAGTCGGTGAGTCCGAGATCGACGAAGTTCGTGAGTGCCATGGTTTACTATAGTTCAGGTTCAGATATGGATCGAATGTCCGTAGGCATTCTCCGCCGCTTCCATGACGGCTTCCGCAAGCGTCGGATGCGCGTGGACGGTGTTGAAAATCCCGGGAGCGGTGGTTTCGAGCGTCTTTGCCACTCCCAGTTCCGCAATCATTTCGGTCGCCTCCGAGCCGAGGATATGGGCTCCGAGAAGCTCGCCGTATTTCGCATCGAATATCAGCTTGACCAGTCCCTCCGTCTCGCCGATCGCCCGCGCTTTGCCGCTCGCACTGAACGGAAACCTTCCGATCTTTAACTGGTGGCCCTCGGCGATCGCCCGTTCCTCGGTCATACCCAGGCTGGCGACCTGCGGCTGGCAGTAGGTGCAGCCGGGAATGTTATCGTAGTCGATCGGCTGGGGGTTCTTCCCGGCAATCGACTCGACACAGACGATGCCTTCTTTGGAGGCAACGTGAGCCAGCCAGGGAGGCCCGGCGACGTCCCCGATCGCGTACACGTCCTTCACACTCGTCCGGCTAAAATCGTCCACCTGGATCCAACCCTTCTCAAGACGCACGCCGATCGTTTCGAGCCCCATATTCTCGACATTGCCCTGCACTCCCACGGCCATCAGGCCGATTTCGCCGGTGAATTGCTTCTTCCCCTCCGGAGTAGTGACCTGCACGGTGACTTCTTTGGAAGTCGTCACGCTCTCGGTCTTCGCCTGCGTGTAGACCTCGATGCCCTGTTTTCTCAAACTGCTTTCCAATAGCTTGGAAATTTCCTTGTCCTCCACCGGGAGGATGTTCGGCAGCATTTCAAGGAGCGTGACGTGCGTTCCGAACGCATTGTAAAAGTACGCGAACTCGACTCCGATGGCCCCCGCTCCGATGATGACCATCGATTTCGGAATCTTGGGAAGGACCATCGCTTCTATATATGATATAACCTGTTTGCCGTCGATCTTCGCATTCGGGAGCGACCGGGCCCGGGCGCCCGTCGCGATGATAATCGATTTGGCTGAAACCGATTCCACTCCTTTCCCGTCTCTGGAAATTCCAATTTTCCCGTTTCCGGCGAGGGTCCCCCGCCCCTTGATATGCTCGATCTTGTTCTTCTTAAAAAGGTATTCGACCCCTTTGGAATTCCTGTCGGCGACGTCCCGGCTTCTCTTGATGATCTTCGGGAAGTCGAATTTCAGATCCTTGCAACTGATCCCCCACTCCTCGGCGTTTTTGAAGTGCGTGTACACTTCGGCGTTTTTCAACAGCGCCTTGGTCGGGATGCAGCCCCAGTTCAGGCAGATTCCTCCGAGCCTGTCCTGCTCGATGACTGCCGTGGTGAGTCCGAGCTGCGACGCACGGATTGCGGCGACATACCCTCCGGGTCCGCCGCCGATGACCGCCAGATCAAATTGTCGTTCGGGCATTGTGTCTTCTTGAAGAAAGGGGTCCGCGGCCTTTAGGGAGGGAAATGCGGGCGATGGGCTGCGTCATGACGCAAAAAATATATGAAATACCGGC
>DASQAZ010000143.1:0-31034 GCA_035635475.1 Bacteroidota bacterium
TAAAACGGGGCCGTTCCATCTCCCGGCGCCGTACTTTTCTTAGCCTGCACACATCATAGGGGTTGATCCCGCTGCCGGTGCGGAGTGTCCCCTCTTCTCTGACCGGCTCGATATCCACAGTTTATCCACAATTGGGCTCCGAATGAACTAGGAACCCAAAAAAGTGCGTAAACCGTGGATGCCTCTCTTGAGCTTTCTTGAGTTCTCTCGAGCTTTCTTGAGTTCTCTTGAGCTTTCTTGAGATTTTTCTTATCTTGAATGTACTCTCCGTTCCGGGACGTACATACCTTCGGCATCCCGATGTTGCCACACTTCAAACCGGTGAAATACTATGCTTATCAGGTTACAAGTTTTCGCAATTATTCTCGTATGCACGTCGATCCAGGGATATGCACAATTACGGACGCGGGATGATTTCAAGCGTCCGGCATCACCCGATCTGAGCACCTCGGCCCCACCCCTGAAATGGGTCAAATTACTCAACCAACCCAACGCCTCCACCTCGCTTCAGATTAATAACGACTCGACAATCTCACCGATAAATCCCCTTGGCGCGACCAACTTCGGGGCGGTCGCGTGGGATTCGCTGTTCACCGACACCGTGCAAGTTGGACTCGTCGTCCGGCAAAAAGGAGGTAATGGAAGCAATTCCTCCTTCTTTCTTTACGCCCGCATGTCGAACAAAGATCTTGCAACCGGAAACGGGTATCGTCTTCAGTATTGGGACAATCCCGCTTCGACAGACTTCATCACACTACAACGTGTCACCAACGGCATTACCGGAACCACGCTCGCGACGCTCAACAGGGAGATCGCGGTCGGAGACACTTTGCTCTTCCGCGTTGAATCCGATAAGACCATGAGAGCGTTCATCTATGGTGCAAACGGGATCAGAGATTCCATTTCTGCGACCGATACCGTCTACAACCCATCGACGTGGTATTGCTGGCTGCGAGGATGCATCTTCCCGACTCCGGTCAAGGTCAATAAATTTATGTTCGGAAAGGTTCCTATTCGCTTCAACGGTTCTGCCTTTTCCGTAAGCCCCACATCCGTTGCGTTCGGGACTCTGGCAATCGGAGCAAGCAAGACCGACAGCGTGACGGTAACGAACACCGGTACGGGGCCCCTGATGATTGCTTCGGTTGTTCCCAGCAATCTTCAATACAGCATCACCCCGGCGAGCGCTACGATCAACCCCGCTGCGACCAGAAAATTTTATATCACGTTCAGTCCGAATGGTTCCGGCCCCCAGAATGGCAACATTACATTCACTCACAACGCGCCGGCCTCGCCGTCGAATGTTGCGGTGACCGGAAGTGGAATAGGCATGAGCTTCTCTCCGGCGTCCGGGCCGATCGGAACCGCCGCGACGATCAGCGGAGCGAATTTCAGCACGACCCCGGCCCTCAACACTGTTTACTTTGGCGCGGTGCGGGCTACGGTAACGGGTGCGACGACGTCGACGCTCAACGTGACAGCTCCCGCGGGTGCGACGTTTTGGCCTGTTACTGCGACCACGAATGGTGTCACCCGGGCTGCGAAGGCGCCATTCATCGAGACATTCAGCAGTGTTCAGACGATCACCAACACTTCGCTTGCGTCAAGGGTAAGCTTCAAAGCCCCTCAGAATCCACATAACACCATGCCGTTTGACGTTGACGGAGACGGGAAACCGGACCTGGTTTCACTCAACGCGGTGAGCATCAGCCTTTCCGTCTACCGAAACATCAGTGCGACGGGAATCCTCGACAGCACGTCATTCGCTCCAAGGATTGATTTCCCGGCGGGGGTATCGCCATGGCCTAACAACGAGTCGCAAGACTTCGTCGTCGCGGACCTTGATGGTGACGGAAAACTCGATGTCGTGTCCGTGGACGCCAAAGGGAACTTTTGGTCTTATTTCAGAAACACGAGTTCTCCGGGGAGTCCTTCCTTTGCTCCCAGAGTTGATGTTATCCCCGCTCTCAATCCGTTGGGTGTGGCCGTCGCAGATATCAATAATGACGGAAAACCCGACGTTATGATCGCCGATTACGGAAACAATTCAATATCCATTTTCAGGAACACGAGCGTCGTAGGGTCGATCGGATTCGCGTCGCCGGTCATTTTCACGACCAGGCCGGGACCCACCTATATTGTGACCGGCGATCTGGATGGCGACGGTAAGCCGGACCTCATCGTTCCGACATATCAATCGGGTATTTGCATATTCAGAAACGTGAGCGCTCCCGGAACCATCTCTTCGAGCTCACTGGCGCCGCGGGTGGATATCGATACTCTCATCGGCGGGAGTGGCGCTGCCATCGGCGATCTGGACGCCGATGGAAAGCTCGACATTGCAATGATCGACCAGGTTAATAACAACCTTGTGATCGTCCGCAATACGAGCACGCTCGGCGCCCTCAGTTTTTCCGCTCCCGTGTCCTTCCCAGCCGGTCTTCACCCGAACCTCGTATCCATCGGAGATATCGATGGCGATGGGAAACCCGATCTGGCGCTCAATAGTCAAAACAGCTCGCAACTGTCTCTTTTCAAGAATGTCAGTTCGCCCGGGAGCTTTACCGTATCGTCCCTGGCGGCCCGGGTGGACTTCACGACCGGAGTGGGCCCCCGGAGTGCGGCGATCGGAGATCTGGACGGCGACGGGAGGCCCGACCTCATCGTTTCGAATGAGTTTGATTCAACCGTCTCGGTCTATAAGAATATCATACCCTCGCCTGCGCAGTTCACTATCGCGCCGGTGGTCGACTCGCTGGGCAATGTGCTCGTGGGTGCAAGCAAGAAGGACAGCTTGCTCGTCACGAACACGGGTTCGGCTACGCTCACAATTTTCAACGTGGCCACGGACAGCAGCCAGTTTTCCGTCACGCCGACGAGCGGCAGTCTTGCGCCGGCAGCCAGCAAGAAGTTTTACATCACCCTTGCTCCCACTTCGACGGGGGCAAAGTCCGGCCACTGTGTGTTCATCCATAACGCACCGAACTCACCCAGGAGCATCCCTCTGTTCGGGACGGGTGTTGCGCCCGCATTCTCCGTCGCCCCGACGTCCGATTCGTTACATGATGTCATCATCGGAACCAGTAAAACGGACAGCCTGACCGTTACCAACACCGGTACGGCAACCCTGGTGATTTCGAGCGTAACATCCGACAGTGCTGCTTTTTCCGTCACTCCGGGAAGCGGAAGCGTATTGGCCGGACAGAACAAGAAATTCTATGTGACGTTCACTCCCACCGTTCTCGGCCCGAAATCGGGACATATCGTCTTCGTCCACAATGCAGCAGGTTCGCCCTCGAGTGTCGCTGTCTCTGGAAACGGTATTGCGCCTGCATTCTCCGTCGCCCCGTCACCTGATTCTTTAAAGGATGTGACGATCGGAACCAGTAAGACGGACAGCCTGACCGTTACCAACACCGGTACGGCAACCCTGGTGATTTCAAGCGTGACGTCCGACAGTGCTGCTTTTTCCGTCACTCCGGGAAGCGGCAGCGTATTGGCCGGGCAGAACAAGAAATTCTATGTGACGTTCAGTCCGACGGCTCTCGGTCCGAAATCCGGACATATCGTTTTCGTCCATAATGCAACCGGTTCTCCCACAAGCGTCCCGGTGTCCGGAAGGGGCGTGGGTCCGATTTTTAACGTCGTACCCCCGAGTGTGACATTCGCCGATCTGTTTGTCGGGTCGACAAATCAAGATAGCGTCACTGTTCAAAACACGGGGACCGCAACGCTCCATATCAGCTCCGTAATCTCGAGGAACCCGCAGTTTGCGGTTACACCGGCCGGAGCAAACATCTCGCCCTCTTTATCTACAAAGTTTTACATCACGTTCACACCCATGAATCCAGGATTGAAGTCCGGCTACATCGTGTTCATGCACGATGCTGCGGGTTCCGCGGATTCAATTCTGGTCAATGGAAACGGCGTCGAGCCGAAATTGAAGCTCATGTTGACGGCGATCCACAATTCTGCCGTGACGAGCTCCCGCCAGCTCTTCTGGGGCGTCCGGGCTGGGGCGGCTTACGGGATCTGGGGCGTGGATCCTCAGGCAACATCGATCGACTCCGCCGAAGGCGAGTTCGAGCTCCCCCCTCCGCCAAGCGGAATTTTCGATGCCCGGTTCGTCGATGCTCGGGGAGGATCGGGCCTGTTCGGTGGAGGTTCGCTGGTCGATGCGCGAAACTTCCTGAACACGACGCAGGCCGATACCTTTAAAGTCGCTCTTCAGGCGGGAACTGCGGGTTATCCGTTCACTTTAAAATGGTCGTCCTCCGTCATCATCGGCGCCTACTCCGGATCAGTGACCCTGACCGACAGTCTGGGCGGCGCCACGGATATGAAATCAACGGATAGCCTCGTGATCTCCGACCCGCAGATCACCTACCTCATTCTGGTGGCGAATAATCCAAGCCTCCCCTTGCTCTACCACGCGGGTTGGGACTTGATCTCCGTGCCGGTAAAGGTGCTTGATGGAAGGACGGCGGCTCTATTCCCGGCCGCAATTTCCAGGGCTTTAACCTTTGAGCAGCAGGCGGGATTCATAACAAGAGACACCCTGGTCGCGGGCGAAGGATACTGGTTGAAGTTTCAAAAGGTTCTCCCATCGCTTGTTCTCCTGGGGACTCCCCTACTCAAGGATACCGTCGATGTCTCGCCGGATTGGAATCTGATCGGCGCGCTGGACAGCGTCATCAGCGCAAGCTCGGTGACGAGCATCCCGTCGGGGATTATCCTGGGTAACTTTATCGGATACGACCAGGGATACCAGATCGCCGATTCCCTCCGCCCGTTCTTCGGTTACTGGATCAGGACGACTCAGGCGGGGAAGCTGGTGCTCAAGACTCCCGGATCGGTTGCGATCCCCAAAATGACGGGCTCCAGGGTAGCTCTGCAGGCCCCTGATTACTTCGGAAAACTGACAATCCGGGATGCGCACGGCGGCAGACAAACATTGTACCTTGGAGAAAAGTCCGCCCTCTCGCAATTCGATGCAAGAATCTTCGAGATGCCGCCCCCGCCGCCTCACGGAGCATTCGACGCGCGGTTCGGTTCGCAACGATTCCTCGAAATAGTGGATCGAAACGCTGCGGCAGAATATCCGGTAACAGTCTCGACATTCGATTTTCCGCTGGCGCTCTCGTGGGAATTTACATCCCAGGCCTATCGCACATCGCTGAAAATCGGAAACAAGGAATCGAACCTTGGTATGACCGGGTCGATGACGGTATCTGCTCCGGGTCAGAACACGGGGATGACGCAATTCAGCATCAAGGTTCGGGATGCGATCGCAACGCCCTCGCAATTTGCGCTCATGCAGAATTATCCGAACCCCTTCAACCCGGCGACAAAAATAGAATATGCTCTTCCGCAAAAGGCGCACGTGCTTCTAAGGATTTACGATGTCCTCGGGCGTGAAGTGGCGACGCTGGTGAATGAAGACCAGGAGGCGGGTTACGGGGTCACGAAATGGAACGCCAGCAACTCCGCAACGAGTGTTTATTTCTATCGGCTCGATGCGACGAGCATATCAGAGCCGGGTAGGACCTTCACCCAGGTAAGGAAGATGCTGCTCGTACGGTAGGCGCCGAAAGGCTCTCCCGAAGTTTTTTCAGAAACGTTCATAAAGAAGCCGGCTTATCCCACCTGGATGGTGGGACGGGCCGGCTCTATTATTGGGCGCAACGTCTATCCTATCTTCCACATCTCGTCGCATTCCCCTTATTGAACTTTGATCCTCCTGCTTTCCGCCCATTCGAGTATTTTACCTCCACAGTGTCAGAATAATCGAACAGACCACGACTCCCAAAAGCGGATATCCGATGTCGATAACCGCCAACTTGACCGATCTGCCCTCCCACGTGTAGGCGATCCCGATCGTTGACGCCGAAAGCCCCACGCCGGAGGCCAGTCCAAGCTTGATCGCATGATACAGGGTGGAAGATTCGGAAACAAAGACGAGGTAAGACAGTGCAAGGGCAGCCGCCAGATTGAGGATGAATGTCTGCACCAGCTTTGCCGCCATCCGGGAGCCTTTCGGAGTTTGAATCTTTACTCCATGCTTCTCGAGCTCGCTCGACCAGATCTTGCCGAACAACAAAGAGAACCAGATTGAACCCAGTATCCAGTATGTCGCAGCAGCGACAACGACCGCCCAGACATTCAACTGTGAATAGTAGAGTGATGCCATGTCGCACCTTCTGTTAGTTTAGAATGTTTTGCCCCGCTTGCAATCTCCTACGCCGCAGGTATCGCCTGATGCGGCCAGAGCCAGCCAAAAGTGCCCGCGGTCAGGAGCGCGTAAATCAACCCATCCACCGTCACCTTAATGGTCGTGATCCACGGGCGGTGGTACCAGATGGACAACTGCCAGAGCGCAACGGTATATCCCAGGAATGCAGTGGTTCCGGCGAACCTGAACACCTGAAGGTAAACCGCGTCGGCGCCCAGCGCGCGTCCCGTAATGTACGCGGTAAAGATCCCGACGACGACCGTATAGAGGAACCAGAGAACAAGGCTTTTCGTCATCTTCCCCGGACCGTTCGGCCAAACGGAAAGCAACATGACAGGCCCTTTATTCATCTTTTCGATGAACTCTGGCGAACGCATGTCCTTGTGACCGGACGGGCGAGGAAGAAAGTACTCCCCGGGCGGGATGGCGAAGGGGCGCAGCGCGTCCATCACCCTGTCTTCGTTCGGCACCTTGCCGTAATCACTCTCGTGCCAGCGCAGAACCGTGTGGATGATAGAACTCACCACGAAAACGAACACCGACGACAGAAGGATCGGAAGCCAGAGCGAGGTTAATCCCATGATGCTACTCCTTATGTTGTTCCTGATTGACTGACCGGTGGGAAAGTACCGAAAATTTGTGTGTCGTCAAAGTTGGTCGCAGATATGGGCCGGAATCATCGGGTTGCGGATTACCCGTCAACGTCCTATGCCGATGTTCAATCGGGCCAAACGGTCAAGATTGATATCATCGACTGCCTGCCCTGCGTGTAGAAGGCAGGCATGAAGTTTTCAGCGTAAGGGATTCCGGTCAGCGCCGGCGGCGGTTCCGGTGCTGTCCCGAATGGGAGTGGAACCGGTTCTGACCCTGGCGCGCACTCACATTCTGCTTCGGCGGTTCGGCCAGTCCCGGGAGGTCGGCGTTGTTGACCAGTTTCAGTTCGATGTTGCCGCTGTGGGTGAAAAGTATCTGCTTGAAGAAAGCCCGCTCCTCGTCCGTCGCGACAAGTGAAATCGCCTCTCCCCGTTTGCCTGCCCGCGCCGTGCGGCCGACCCGGTGCGTGTAGGAATCCACGTCCCGCGGAATTTCGTAATTGTAGACGTGTGTGACATCGTCAATGTGCAGCCCCCGGGCGGCGACGTCGGTCGCCACAAGAACGTTGAACTTCTTGCCCTTGAAGTCTGCCGTCACCCGCTCGCGCTGCGGCTGTGACATGTCGCCGTGGAGACATCGCGCGTGGACGCCGTTGTGCGATAATCTGCGGGCCAGCTTGGCGGTGACATGCTTGCGATTGCAGAAAACGAGCGCGAGATCGCGTTCACGCTGAAGCAGGTGGATGAGGAGCGAAAGTTTCTGCTCGCCGCTCGTTTGATAGTACGTCTGGTGCAGGAATTCCGGCTTCACGGCCGCCTCAAACTGAAGTCTGGCGGGATTGACCATGTACTTTTGTGCAATCCGGAGGATCTCCTTGGGCAGCGTGGCGCTGAGGAGCAGCGTTTGCCGTTGTTTGGGGACGTGGCGCAGGATGCGCTCGATGTCCGGCAAGAAGCCCATGTCGAGCATCCGGTCCGCTTCGTCGAACACGAGGTGGCGCACCTTGTCGAGATGCACATCGCCGCGCTGCATCAGATCCAACAACCGTCCGGGCGTTCCCACGACAATGTTCGCCTGACGTAAATCCCTCACCTGATTGCTGATGGAGACCCCGCCGTAAACAGCCGCGACACCGATGTCTCTTCCCCTGCCAAACTTCGTAAACTCTGCCGCTATCTGAACGGCGAGCTCTCGCGTCGGGGCGAGCACAAGTGTCGATATCCCGTTTTGCCGCTCGACCTTTTCCAGCAGGGGCAGGGCAAATCCGAGCGTCTTGCCGGAACCCGTCTCGGATTGTGCCGCGACGTCGCGTCCCTCCGCGATCAGAGGTATCAGCTCCTGCTGGATCGGAGTGGGTGCGGTGATGCCGTGCTTTGCGAGCAGGGCGATAGTGGATTTGCTTAGGTGAATTGATTCAAACGTGATCATTTACTTTCCTCTCTTTTTGCCCGCATCTTCAATCGTTCGATTACCGCCCGATTCGCTTTCCTGAACTCTCTCACAAATTCCTTCATCTCTTCGAGAATCTTGAGCTTATCTTCAAACGGCAGTTTCGCAAAGAGTGATTGTCCATTAGCGAACGGGGGTTTATAAAGTGGGCCCTGGAGGACTTGAACCTCCGACCCGCTGATTATGAGTCAGCTGCTCTAACCAACTGAGCTAAGGGCCCTTGGAAGAGGTTATTTGCACGCCGAAACGCGAGCCCACTCCGGATTCACGGCGCTTTCGCAATCCGCCCACCCCCAATGTATTGATTATTGAGCTCTCCTACAAGGGCTGGTTGGAGGTAACGCGGGAATGTGGGAAGCCGGCGACGCTTTTGCCCTGGCCCTCGGCTAAATTGTAGAGCAGGATCGAGAGTGCGGAGATGTTCCCGATGATAGCGCTTGGCGGCCACAACATGGTGCCAAGTGTACCCGAGGCCCATGCAACTGGGATCCAGGCCCAACGCCCGGTGTCGGCTCTGTCCAGCAGTCGACCTAACAGCAGGCCGAAGATGAGGTGTGCTTTCCTGACAATCGGCGGTACGACCATAATGAGTATAACTGGGATGAGCCAGATCTCCCACCTGCCCCTCACCCTGGCGGCGATTATGAGCGAGGCCAGGATGAGCACCGCCGAAATTAAATAGGAATATTTCCCCGCGTATGCATACAATCCCAGGTTATCGCCGGCGCTCCCGGATAGTTGAGCAAGTTTCGTCAGGCCCGACAGACTGAAACCGGAGATGAGCGGCAGACCGAACCCCAGGGCGAGCGTTCCACAATAGAAAAGCAGCGACCCCTTCCATCTCTTGTCCATATCCTGAACCACCGCAAAGGGCAGGAATAAGGCCGGGGACAACTTAATCAGCGTAGCTGTCCCCAGCGATGCGCCAGCGATAGAATCGGACGAGGAGGTCATTGCAAGAAGAATGAGAAGGCACACCAGACCGTTGACTTGCCCGATTTCCGCGTTGAGAATCAGCAACCTGGCCACCGCAATGACGAAGAGGGCTTCGACGAATAACATAGCCACCCCACCAGGACGGAATGCCGGCAGGCAGATCCACAACACCCACAGGATCGCCAAAGCTTGAATGGCATACCAGATTTCAGAAGAGAGATGATAGGGCAGAGTTGCAAGAGGATAGAGGAGCCAGGCCAGAGTTGGAGGATAAATATACCCTACTGCTTCACCGTGGTTTCGGGCGGCCTCATAGAAGATGGGATAGTCGACGCCGAGCGTCTCTTGCCGTTCGATGGAATGGGGAAAAATGGCAACGAGGCACAAAAGGAAGAGCAGCCAGATCGCGAGCTTAATTATCCTCGGACTCCGGAAGAGCTGATTCATGAAACGTGCGATGTCCGAGCCTGAGTCTCGCCCGCCGCTTGACGCTCCCTTCCTGCAGCCTCTCTTCGGGCTGAGATCACCTTGCGATCACCATTTTTCTGGTCGCAGTAAACCTGCCCTCATTAGCGAAGATTGTACAGAAGTAGATTCCGCTCGCCAACCCGGGTAGATCGACGGCGACTTCATGAACACCGGCTTCGAGTCGCCGGTTGTCCACTATTATTTTAACCTCGCGACCGAGAACATCAAAAACCCTTAGAGACACCGTCCCCGACTCATGAAGGCTGAACCGTACCGAAGTGGTGGGGTTAAAGGGGTTGGGATAGTTCTGGTCAAGCCTGTAATCGGGAAAGGAATTATTCGCCCAGCCCGGGCCATGACCGGAGTATACACCGTCGATTGCGAATGTTCCTCCAACAGCATACTTCACGATCATCATATCCTGCTGGTTATTAGTCGTGGTGGATCCTACCATGACAAGACTGCTGTCCGCGTTGCTGGCCTTCATCCGTGCCATCGTGTTCGCATTTCCGACACCGCTCCCGTCGAAGAGAACCTCCGAGATGAGAGCGCCAGAGGAGTCGAACTTCGCAAGATGCCACGCATTGTAAGGAGCATCATAATAGACGCGATGGCCGGCAACGTACATGCTTCCGGTGCCGTCTTCAATCCGTATGGTGTTCCAATTGCTTTGGATACTTGACACCGGTGTCATTTGGAATGTTCCGGTCGCCTTATCGTACTTGAAGAATTGCGAGCCATTGGCATGATAGGCGGTAGCATAGACGAAGTTCTTATCTGCGGTGATGCCCCCGGCAGAAACCTGGCCGGATAGGCACTCAAATGAACGGGCCACCCACGCCTGCGTCCCGTCGGGGGAGTATTTGACTGTGGCCGCATCGAGGTCCCCGCAAGTAGCAACGCTTCGTCCCGTCACATAAACCCCCGACCCGTCTGCAAAGAGGGCCGTTGCCTCATCATAGCCCGCGTGCTGGTAGTTCCGCACCCATTGCCGTCGAAGCTGGTTGTCGTACTTCAGCGTGGTAAAGACCGGAGAGTAATTTGGGGCAAAAGTCGAAGTGCCCGCGACGTAGAGGTCGGAGTTATCCACCATGGCCATCCCGACGACATCATCGGAGCCGCCGCTGTTGAACGACGCCTCACCGACCAGTCTTTCAGGACTGTATTTCAACAGTGTGAAATGAGTGGCAGCCGTTGCCGAATCGCGGTGCAGCCCCGCAACGAAGAATGTATCGTTTACCGTGGGAATGAGTGCGACCGCGTCGTCGTCATAGCGCAAGGAGCCGTAATCGTACCTTCTTTCGTTCGTGCTGTCCATCCTGATCGTGCCGGCTGTATCAATGACAAATGAGACAATGTCATAGTCTGCGCCAAAACCCGAGCTGATCTGGCTTCTTCCGGTGATATAGAGTTTCGAGCCCTTGACCACGATTGATTTTGCCTGATCGTTTCCTCCGTGATCGTAAAGCTGATACCATTGCCTGATTCCCGACCGATTATACTTTGCCACAAAGTAATCGAAATTGTTCGCATTATTGGTGACCCATCCGGCGACGTACACGTTCCCAAGGTTGTCAATGTCGAGATCATTGATGTAGTCATCTTTGCGGTAACCGTCTTGAATTCTCGCCCATCGGAATGTGAGCTGCGCGGCGGCAATGCGAGGGATGCCCAAAGAGATCGCAAACAACAAAAGGATTACAGCGTCATGGCAAATCCGGAGAAGCCGTTTTGGATGGTTTTTCATATTGTTCCTCCTCTATGGTGCGCCCTCGCAGATGTGATGAAAATCCATCTCGTCTCGCAAGGTACGGGATTACTGCCGCTCCGGGCCGGATAGATCCTCCGGCGCGATTGACGTTCCGTGGATTGCTATTTCTTCGGCGGCTCCTTTAACTCCACAGTTCTGACATGAATGCTGGTTTTCCCGATATTCTCCACCGCGTGTGTCTCCGCCTCCCGCCAGCCGATATCCCCTGTTCTCAGTATCCGCTCGTCAGATTTGCCGGCCGGGGATGTTACCTTGATTCTGCCGCCGGATAGAACTTCCGTAATCCTGGCAGTGTGCGAATGCATGGCCGCCTTCTCGCCCGGCTTTAAATGAAAATCAATCACGCGCACCTTGTCATTTTCGAGTATCACCGTGTGCGAAGCCGGTGCGGCTTTGATCGGGTCCTGTGCGAGGACCCACCTGCCTCCGAATCCTGCCAGGGTGAGTAATACGATGGACAGCAGCCGAGAGCGATGACGCATGAGAACTCTCCTTCCTAAGTTGTTGCTGCGTACAAAGTTCAGAGCGAATCCTCCAGTAATGTAAAGAAAACCGCCGTTACATCCAATAAAGTCGAAATAACGCTGAAATATCCCTCCTTCCGTCCTTTCCTTGAATTTGCTTCATTTCCTCGATTTCGTCATTGACTCAATCGCCATAATTTCGTATATTTCATTCATGAGATGCTTACGCCTGTGTGTTCTAACCGACGCGATCCACTTCCCTCCTGTAAAGAACCTATAGCCGTTCGTTACACCTTGGTCGCGCTCCACGCATCTCTCTCAATCAATATTTCATTCACCATTTCTGGATGGATGCATGGCTCGGACCAAATACTCTGAACAGTTCTGCAGCTACTGCAACAAGACCATGAGGATGGAATTGGGCGGAGAGATGGAGGGCCAGGTAAATCGGGCATGGTTTCGTTGCACTCGCTGTCACCACACAACTCTCATCGACCTGAAAATTCGGACCGACGGGGGGGTTGAAGCAAGGCTCGATGCGGCAACGGCGACATTGTATAGCCCGCTGCAAAGCTTTAAGGTCGGCGAGGCGATTTTTCACGCCGAGTGGAATGACGTCGGGAAGGTGACCCAGAAAACGAAGACCTCCGACGGCAGCCAGGCGATTCTGGTCTCGTTCGAGAAACAGGGTCAACGGCGGCTGATCGAGAATCTTCGGCCCGATGCGCCGTAAACATTTATTTGTTCGTGTAGAACTGAAGGAGGTGAATTAGTTGGTCGGCATCATCTTACAGGAAAACGAAAACATCGACCGCGCGATCCGGCGTTTCAAGAAGAAGTACGAACGCTCGGGAATTCTGAAGGAAGTGAAGAAACGCGCCTATTTCACCAAGCCGTCCGTGAAGAAGCGGATGAAGAGGATCAAAGCTATCCGCCGGAGCTACCGTGCGCTGATGGAAGAGATGTAAGCGTTGCGGATCAAAGATTATCGTCCAAAAAGGGCCGCTCAAGCGGCCCTTTTCTTTTAGGCGGGAAATACAAAGTCCTCACGAGGAAGACGTGGGCGCCGTCGAGGCCGCCTCGCCAGTCTTCTGCTTCAGTCCCAACCTTCTCCTCACCATAGGCTGCCGCGCCAGTCCCGCCAATACCAGGATCGCAGTAAGCCCCCATGCGCCTTGCGTGATCGAGAAACCCAGATAATAGATGGGAGGGTCGAACCGGAATTCCACGACATGCCTCCCCGCCGGGACGAGCACGGATCGCAAAATGTAGTTCGTCTTATAAATCTCCGTTTCGGTTCCATCGATAAACGCTTTCCAGCCCGCGGGATAGTAGATTTCACTAAGGACGAGGAGGGCGGTGTTTGCGGTGGTGGTCTTCAAGGTGATCTCCCGGGAACCGTATTTGGTCATCGCCACCCCGTCCGGCCCCGACCTCGAGAATGTGGAGGGCAACTGCTTTTCGAGGATCGCGGTCGTTCGCGGATTCCACTCCGCGGAATTCAACAGGTCAAAAATCTCCGCTTTCGATCGCGCCGCAACGGCGGTATCGACAAACCACATCCTTGGGAGGCAGCCGGGATTTGGCTGAACGACGGTCTGGGGACTTCCATCCTTGCTTTTTCCCTCCGTGAGAATATACTTTATATTGAGCATGCCGAATACACTCCGATTGCCCCGGTTGAGGCAGGAATCCCTCATGTCCTGGTAGATCTTCAGCTTCGCCGGACTGTATCCCTGCGCGTCATGCAGCAGGAAATACATCATCCTATTATCCTCATCCAGGTTACCAAGCGGAAAGACGCGGAAGAGAGACGTATCGCTCTCCGCCTGTAACTTCTGGATCGCCGCATCCGCCTGGAAATGCTCCGTGAGGGAGGTATTCGGCTTCGGGTTGATGTACCGTCCGTCCAGGATCCACAGATCAACAATCAGAATCACTATCAACCCGAACCCGAACGTCGTCAACTGGACTTTGCGCTTCAGGTAGGCGATGATGAGGCCGAGCGTCGCGCTTGCGATAATCGCGAACTTTATGTAATCATGCCAGAACAGGTCGAAGCGCGCCTTCTTGAAATAAGCGATCACCTGCGCGGCCCGGGCCCCGTACTGAGCCCTTAGCTGAATCACCTCCCCCTCCTTCGCGAACATGAAACTTGACAGAAAATTGTAGACCGCGTCGTTGAAAATCAGGCCGAGCAGGAGCAGGGCGCCCAACACGGTGATGGCGTTCCGCATCCTTTTCTGCAGCTTCATCACCTCCGGTTCCTTCCCCGGCTGGGAAAGTTCGGAAACATACGTGAACCCGTATGCCGCGAGGATGCCGAACGTAAACGGAATAAGATGGAGAATCATGACGGGAACGCGGAACTTATTAAAGAGCGGGAGATACCTGAACATGATGTCGTACAGCAGTCCGAAATGTTTGCCGAACGAAAGGAGAAAGAGAATCGCGGAAAGAATCGCCAGGAACCAGGTGATTCGGTTTCTCCGGTGGATGACTGCCATAATTCCGAGGAAGAGCGGCACGATCCCGATATAGAGTGTAGAATTGGTGAAGGGCATCCAACCCCAATACATATCGGTGGCGAAACCGAAGAATGAAGGGATCAGGTAGTTCATCAGCTCGAAGGGATGGAAAGACCAGCTCGTCGCATATTCGTAGCTGAGGCCGCCCGCTCCCGCTTCGCCACCGCGGATGGAGTACTGGGCGTACTCCTGAGTCGGCAGATACTGATAAGCGTATATCGCAAATCCGATCGCAAGCGCCAGCACAAAAAGAGCCGCCTTCTTGAGCGCGGTGACCGGCGAGCTTTTCAGGTCCAGGATAATCTCGTAGACGAAGTAGGAGCCGATCACCAAGAGTCCGTAAAATGCCATTTGAGGGTGCCGGTTGAGGAGCATCGTGCCGACAGAGGCACCCAGCAGTCCGACGCTTAGGAGGTCTCTCCGCTGCAAGAGATTGTACGTCAGGAGAAAGAGCAGCGGAATATAGCTGAGGACGATGAGCTTGGAGCCGTGGCCGGTTTCAGGAAGGCCGACCGCATAGGGGTTCAGCATGAATGTGATCGCAGCCAGCAGAGAGGGGATCGGAGTAAACTTGAGCTGGCGCGCCAGCAGATACATCGAAGCCCCAATGATGAGAAACGGAATGATCAACCATGCCATGTCGACGCCGAAAAAGAGAATTTTGGCAATCGGGAGGACGACATACGCATGGAAATAGTTGACTTCACGGGGAAAAATGAGGGCGCCGAAGACGGGCATGCCGCTGAAGATATAGGGAATCCAAAGGGGCTCCACGTGCTCAGTCTGATCGATGTGCCCAATGGCCTTGAACCATGCCTGAGCGGCCGCGGTGTCGCCTGAATCGGAAAAGATCATGTTATTGAAGACGATCCCGTTAAAGACCAGGATCAACATGACATACAACGCTCCGATGCAGATCAGATCCCTCCGGGCCGCCGGGAGCTTATCGAACCATGACACCTCTCCCGGCCGGGAGGAACCTTCGCGCCCTTGCGTCCTGTTTTTTTTGCTCATAGTTTCTCCTTCTCTTAGTTGATGCCGTTGCCGCATCCGAGTTCACGTACCTTCCCGCTGCCCTTGATACGGCCAAAAAATTACCTCCGGACGTCAAAACGACGAACCATACCCTGAAGCGTGGACCTCATGCTGTTTCCTCTCCGATCAATCGGTAGACCCTCTTCACTCCGCCCAGACGTTTCGGTAGACCTTTCCCAGACGCTGGACCACCCTTTCCCATGAATACCCTTCCCGCATTGCGTCCCACCCCCTCCTTCCCATCAGATCCGCTCGATGACGATTTTCGAACAGCGCGCCGATATGATCGGCCAGGCGTTGGGAAGTGTCTCCAACGAGCGCAGTCTCGTTGTTCATGCCTTCTATCCCTTCTATCCCGAGTTTGGTGGTCACAACCGGGATGCCCTGCCCCATCGCGTGGAGGATCTTTACCTTGACTCCTCCCCCCGAGCGGAGGGGAGCAACGAACAGGCTCGCCTTGCGGAGATAACCGACCACATCATCGACGAACCCGAGAATTTCAATCCGGGGCGTGTTTGCGGCCATCATCTTCAATTCAGACGGAGGATTCGAGCCGATGATGTAAAGCTTCGATTCGGGATACCTTCGCAGTACCAGCGGAAGTATTTCCCCGACGAGCCACAACGCCGCTTCCCTGTTCGGCCGGTGAGAAAAGGTTCCCACGAAGAGAAGGGATTGAGGTTCCCTTGCACTGTACAGGGGGACTCGATCCGCAACATCGACACCTCGCGGGAGGTAGCTGATCTTCGAGGTCCATGTCGACGTGAGCCATTGAAGGAGCATGCTGTCCTGCTCGGTGACACAGAGGACGTGGTCGAACCGCCCCGTGACGTTCCGCTCGAAGGATACCCAGCGGCACCACTCGACAAAGAGCAGGCCCCTGCCGATGATAAACGGGCTTGATTTGTACCTCCGGTACGCCGGGCGGAACGCGACATCGTGCGCCTGCAGGATTTTCTTGCCGCTCCTGGAGGCCCCGAAATATTGAGCCATCTGGACCATCTCGAACTGAACGATATCATACTGTGTCTCACCTGTGACCCGCTCAATGAGACGTGCCATTCGAGGATGATAGAATTTGCTGACATAGTAGGGCTGCCAGAGGATGAGACTCCGGAAAAACTGAATGAGCCGCGTTGCGACAAGATAGAAATTCCACCATAAGTTCTTTTGCCCCCCCTTCCCCCGCGGGACCGGGTAAAACTTGATGGGAAGCTTCTTGAGATCCTGAGCCAGCTCGAGTTCACGCCTGTCGCAGAATGATATGAGCGTAATCTCGTGCTCATGAGTCAGCTGGCGAATGAGTCCGTACATGAATGTCCCGGTCCCATGGCCGGAGAGGGGGTGAGGAAGGTACGGGCTGACGATGAGAATTTTCATTGCCCGGAGAATCGTTCATCCGGAATGAGGCTGTATCGCACGGCATACCATGCAAGCACGAAGTATTTTCTCTTTTCCTCACGGAGACTGCGCGCGGCAATCAGGTACCGGACAAATCGGACGATCATCTGCAGGAAATGCCGCCAGGCATAGAGTAAGCGCGTGCAGAATGAATAGACGGATCCATGGTATTTCTTCAGGAATTTATGATAGCTCGAGAACATCAGCTGGATCTGATACTTTTTCGCGTTACGGTAGGACGCGCCGCCCAGATGGATGACCTTCGCCTCCGGGAGAAAATAAACATTCATCCGGGCCACATGTTTGACCCTGTAACAAAAGTCTGTTTCTTCAGAGTAGGCCCTGAAGAGCTCGTCAAAAAGCCCGATCCGATCGACAAGACTCTTCCGGACCATGATTGCCGCACCCGTTACGTATCCCACCCGGATCGGCCCGGTCATCGTGACGTCGGGATATGCACCGCGCTTCGGAAAGCCCGCATGGGGAAAAAGGTCATTCAAGAACAACGCGTCAAAAAGAGCCTGAAAGAGAGACGGGAAATCCCCGAATGAAACCTGGCTCGATCCATCAGGACTTTTCAACCAGCAACCGCATACGCCCGCGTCCGGTCGATGCTCAAGGAAATCCACGCAGGTCTTGATCGGATCTCCCACCAGAAGGGTGTCCGTATTGAGAAGGAAGAGATATCTCCCCCTCGCTATCGCCGCTCCCCGATTATTCGCCCGCGAAAATCCGAGATTCTTTTCGTTGACCAGGAGTCTTACCGTGGGGAATTCTCGACGAACCATATCAACGCTTCCATCCGTTGAGGCGTCGTCCACGACAATGATCTCATGCGGAAGGGTAGGCGAATTCTCTTCCACCGACCGGATTGCCTGCCGAAGGAGATCGCGCACGTTCCAATTCGCGATGACAACCGAGACTTCAGGGTCCCTCATCTGCCTCTGCAGGGAATTATCCATCCTGCGCCGGCGCGCCTGGGATTCTCGTTAATCAATGACTCCCCGGTCAGGCAGGAGGCTGTATCGCACGGCATACCAGGCGGATAAGAGCTCTCGCTTCTTCCTTTGGCGCTCATCACGGGGTGTAAACAGATACCGGAAGAACCGCACGGACATTTTGAAAAAATAACTCCACGCGTACAGCATGCGGGTAGAGAAGGAATAGGTCGAGCCGTGATATTTTTTCAGGAATTTGTCATACCCTGCATACATCAGTCGGACCTGGTACTCCGGAGCAGCCCGGTACGACATGCCGCCCAGATGCATGATCTCGGCTTGCGGCAAGAAATACACCTTCTTATTCAAAACATGTCTGACTCTGTAACAAAAATCCGTTTCTTCGGTGTAGGCGATATACAATTCATCAAACAACCCGATCTCGTCGATCACCTCTTTTCGGATCATGATCGCCGCCCCCGTGACGTAGTCCACCTCCATGGGTCCGCCGATCGATTCGTCGGGAATCGCGCCCCGTGAGGGGAGGTGCGCCTTCGGAAAAAGATCGTTCAGAAAGAATGCGTCGACGAGAGCTTGCCCAAATGACGGGAAACTGCCGAATGACACCTGGCTCGAGCCGTCCGGCCCCTTCAACCAGCAGCCGCACACTCCCGCCTCCGGATGCTGTGTCAGGAAATCCATGCAAACTTTCACTGCGTTGTTGAACAGCTGCGTATCGGTGTTGAGCAGAAAAACATATTGCCCTTTTGCGTGTGGGACCCCGATATTATTGGATTTCGCGAATTGAAGATTTCGCTCATTGGCGATGAGCTTGACGTCGGGGAATTCCCTTCGCAGCATATCAACACTGTCATCGGTGGAGCAGTCATCCACCACGATGATTTCGAAAGTCAGACCCCGGGTTTTCTCGCGGACGGAGCGAATTGCATCGCGCAGTATGTCCCGGCCGTTCCAGTTTGCAAAAAGAATCGAGACATCTATCGGCGTCGCGGGCATCGATGATTAATATCCGCGCTTTGAAACCTTGTCGTAATCCGCCTTTATCATGATCTTCACGAGCTCCTCGAATTTCACCTTCGGCGCCCACCCGATTTTCTTCTTGGCTCTCGTTGAATCGCCGATCAGATTATCGACCTCAGTGGGCCGGTAGTACTCCGGATCGATCTCAATAACAGGCTTGCCGGTCTTTCGGGAAACGCCCTTCTCCTTGAGCCCTCGACCCTGCCATTCAATCGGCATATCGAGCTCGCGGAAGGCAATCTCCGCAAATTCACGAACGCTGTGGCTCTCGCCGGTTGCAAGCACGAGATCTTCCGGTTTATCCATCTGGAGCATTCGCCACATACCGTCGCAGTATTCCGGCGCATAACCCCAGTCGCGTTTCGCATTCAGATTTCCCAGACTCATCGTGGACTGTAATCCCTGTTTGATTCTGGAGGCCGACAGCGTGATTTTGCGCGTCACGAACGACTCCCCCCGCCGCGGAGATTCATGATTGAAGAGGATGCCGTTACAGGAAAAAAGATCGTACGCCTCCCGGTAATTGACGACGATCCAATAGCCGTACATTTTGGCAACTCCGTACGGGCTCCTGGGATAGAACGGCGTCTTCTCATTCTGCGGAAACGTCTGGGCCTTTCCGAAGAGCTCGCTCGTCGAGGCCTGATAAAACCTGGTCCTTACTCCCGTTTCCCGGATCGCGTCCAGAAACCGCAGTGTCCCTACGGCATCGACCTGTGCCGTGTATTCCGGGATGTCGAAGGAGACTTTGACGTGGCTCTGTGCCGCCAGGTTGTAGATCTCCTGAGGTTCGATTTTTTCGAGGAGTCGATTCAGGTTGCTCGTATCGGTTACGTCTCCATAATGGAGGTACAGTTTCCTGTTCATGATGCTTGGGTTCTGGATATAGATATGGTCGATACGGCCCCGGTTGAAGGAACTGCTGCGCCGTATGATCCCGTGGACCTCATATCCCTTCTCAATCAGAAGCTCGGCAAGATAGGAACCGTCCTGGCCGGTAATCCCTGTGATGAGTGCTTTTTTCAACTTTGATCTCCTCAATAGATGTTAGCCGACATCCGCCCGAAACAACAGGCGCTTGAATTTCTATGTCGCCGCTACTTTTGTCTTGAGATACCGTGCGAACGGTTCCATGCCGTACCTCTTCCGCACAAGTAATAATGACTTGAGGACCTTGAGAATCTGCCCTCTTCTCAAGACCGCTCTCATGAAGGTTTCGAGATACAAATTCAATTCGACGGGGATCTGTTCATGGAACCGGGAGCGAACGGACATGAACGGTTCGGTCAAGGCGGCTTGTATGCAATCGCCGAGCCGCTCCGCCGAACAGTCGGTCATCTCGATGATGTGGCCCGTGGGCAGGCCGAAGTACTCGGCGTCGTGGACCATCGATGCAAACACTGAAGTGGATCGCTTCAACACCTGGATAATCGGCAGAGGTTTGGCCCAATCCGACGTGCAAACCCACGAAACTCCGCTCGAACATCCGACGAGCAGAGTGCAGTACTTCGTCAGCTCGGCATTCTCCCGGAGCGAAAGAACACTCCCGTCGATGATTTCCGGCCGGCCCCGCGCGATCTTTTCATTCGAGGACAGAATGATGGCGCAATCGCCCACCCGTGACAGCACGTGCTCGCTGGCCTGCAAGGCATACTCAGGCGTGACGTACGACTGGCCGCTTCTGGAGGCACACTCGAAGAGAACCGCGTATTTTCGCCGGGACAAACCGTGCTCCTCCGCAAACCGGCCGACCTTGGTGACTTCCTCCTCCCGGAGCCTCAGAACAGGAGTAATGGGAACCGTTAACGGCCGCGGATATCCCCGCAGTATCGACGCCCGGACCGTTCCGTCAAAATTCTGATAGTTGTTCGGGTTCACCTGTGTTAGAAAAATCTGATCGAACTCGCCTGAGATCAATCTCTTCCTGGCTTCGACCTCAAATTTCATCCATATCTGATCCATCTCGTTTCTCTTCTCGAGAGGAATCTGCCAGATGCGGTCGACAAACGGATTTTCCTCGATGGCACCGCGATAGAGAGCGCCGATCGCCCATGTCAACGTACAACCGGGATAATCATTCTTGATCTGTCGCGCGATCGGGGTCGCGAGCAAACAATCGCCGAATGATGCCAGATGTCCGAGAAGAATCCGCCTCGGCCGATCAGCCGGAGACACCTTCATGAGTGATCGTTACGAGGGAGAAGGAGCATCCATCATCATCGCGCACAACTCCTTGAATCCCACCGCCGGTAGCCATCCAAGGCTCCGGATGCGGCGCGGATCTGATACGAGCTTCGCGAATTCCGCCCGGTAGCCCGGTATCTGTCTGACATGCTTGCGCCAGTCCAAGCCGAGTCCACCGAAGCAAAGTTCCACCCATTCCCTGATCGAATGTGCCTCGCCCGATCCGATAATTGCCTCGAAATGCCTCTCCTGTCCGACCAGGGTGAGGGCAGCCCTGGCGACATCACCCGCAAATGTCCACTCTTTTTCAACCGACAGATCGCCGATCTGCAGGATCTCCTCCGATCCGTTCTTAATCCGTTTAGCCGCCTGAACAATCCGCTGGCTCAGGTGATCGGGCTTTCTCGATGGGCTTTCATGATGGAAAAAATAGCCGACATATGCTTTCACGCCCAGCCTGCGATAGTACCTTGCGGCATACACGGCATGAATTCTTGCCACCGCATACGCGCTGGCTGCGTCGAACGGTGTCGACTCGGAGATCGGACTTCCGTCGTTGAAAAATTGAACGCCGCTTCCTGCAATGAACACTCGCGCCGGAAGCTTCAGCGAGTATACCGCTTCAAGTAGATTGAGGGCACCGGTGCTGATCGCCGCATGGTTCTCGTACAAGGCATCATGGCGGGTTGTTGAATTCGCGGCGAGATGAAACACGTATGCCGGCGAATGTTCCCGGATACATTCTTTCACGAATCCGGCATCCGCCACGTCTCCCCTGATCCAATTACCCGAACGCGAGATCCCGACCGGTTCAATTTTTATCGACCGGCAAACGTCGGCAAGGTAGCTTCCATCCTGACCGCCTGCGCCGAAAATGAGCGCTTTCATTCTCGAAGAACCGGAGAATCCACCCGCCGCATGCGGTGAAATTTGCCCCCCGACATCCCTGCTGGATTCGTCACAGGCCTACGATCTCGAGCCTTGGGAGTGGAAAAATCATCTTGACTCCCGATTCCAGCGTCCGGCGCTCCCTCTTCAGGAATTCGTCGCGGAAGTGCCATGGGAGAACCAGGTAATAGTCAGGCTTCATCGCCCTCGAATCTTCCTCGCTGATTATGGGAATATTTGTTCCAAGCGTCCGGGCGCCGAATTTATCGGGATTTCGATCGGCCGCAGCTTCGATGATGCTTCCGTCAAGTCCAGACCACTGGAGTATGGTATTTCCCTTTGTCGATGCACCGTAGATGTGAATTCGTTTTCCCTCCTTTTTCAGCCCGAGGACCATCGCCTTGAGTTCGTTTCGATGCTCTTCAATCCGCGCCTGGAAATCCGTGTATGGTTTATCCGACTCGAGCTGCATCTCATTTTCCTGCCGCCTGAGTTCATTCAGCCGCTGAGTGTCTGCGGGCTGCGGGATGAACGAACTTTTTTGATGCGCTGCATAGCAGCGGATGCTTCCCCCGTTGATCGTGTTCAGTTCCACCCTGATAATCTTGAAGCCGACGCGTTTCAAAATATGCTCAAGCACCGACAGACTATAATACTCGAGGTGTTCATGACAAATCGTGTCGTAAGAATTCAGCTTGAGCATCGTCGGCATATACGACATTTCAAAAACCCATACCCCCTCGGGCGCGAGCATTCTCTTGATGCTTTCCGCGAACTCGACCGGCCGGTCAAGATCATAGAACATCGCTATCGACGTCACGATGTCAAGCGGTTTTCCATCGAGGTAGTCGCCGAGACGCACAGAAGGAAACGTATCCTGGATAACCACAATGGCATCGCCGGACTCCCGCGCGACATCCGAGGGATCCACGCCAATTCGGAGGAAGTGTTCGGGGTAACACTTTAACAGGGTGCCGTCGTTGCAGCCAATATCCAACGCCCTTGCTCCCCGCTTCCCCGCCATTGCCGCGGCCTCTGATGCGATCCCCTTCAGATGTGTGCGCATCGTTTGATTCGTGCCCGAGCGATACCAATAATCAGAGTAGAGGAGTTCAGGAGGAACCGTCCACTGCATCTGGAGCAACCCGCACGCGTTCTCGTCCTGTTGAGGGTTGCAACGGACCAGGACGGTTGGAAACTTCCTTGAGGGCGGCTGTTCCTTCCCCGGCTTAACGAAGGAGCCTTGCAGAAACTGCTCCCCAAGGTCGATCACCTTGGTCAGAGATCCGGATCCACAGACGCGGCATCTGCTGCGGGAAACCGGATGCATATCCTTCAATTGTCGTCCCCTTGAAATACTACCTCGCAGACGACCTCATCGATTCGATGAACGATCTGAATACGCCGTCCATCTGATCGATGCACTTGGTTCTCTCCAAATTGAGCAGAGCGAGTTGTTTCACAACGCCATCCTTCTCTGCAGCCGGCACATTTTCAAATTCATAAACCTGTTCCTGCACGTGCCAAAGCCGGCAATTGACGTCGGCCAGTCGCGAGAAAATCTCGCCGATGCTTCCTTTCACTTCATCGACAAAATTCCCTTCCTTCCGATACACCTTGTTCGCGGCGAATGTGAGTCGATCCACGGGAATCTGGCCTGCAATTGCGGCGCTTATGAATCCGTCGATTTCTTCCCGAAGCTGGTTTTCCTGCGCGGAGAGACTCACCTGCTTGCCTTTCTCCTCCGCGTGCCACTGCTTGAGTTTCACGATTGTCAATTTGTCGCAGAGCGATCCGAGGGTTTCAGCCATGATAACTAGACGGAATAATGAATTTGACGAAGCGCGGGGCGACGGTACTTTGCTTTCATGCGATCAAGTCTCCCACAGTGATCATGTGACCGCTTTCCACATCATGAAGCGGCATGCTCCTGATGAAGCTTAGACTTTCTTCGAAACCGAGAAACGTTAGATTTCCGGCGCGGTCCCGGGAATTTCTGAAGCGGGCCTTGACGTAGGCTTCGAGTGGGGAGAGCACCTGCAGTGAGCCGACCACGTCATCCCTGACGAAAAAGAGATTGTTCCCTGCGCTGTTGGAACCGACCAATGAGTACCCCTTTTTCCTGCCGAGCCGGTGGAGAGCGGCGATCGACGCCCCACCATAGAGGAACGAATAATGGGCTTTCAATCGCTCAAACGTTTTGTCATACGGGGTTACGACACACTTTTCAAAACCAAGCAGGCTGTCGTACTCGCAGATGACAATCCTTGGCTTGATGCTGTCAATCGCCTCCCAAACCCAATAATCATTGCCATCAATATCGATTGAGAGGAGCCCGATATCGCCGGTTATTCCATTCTGACCAAGCAGATCGTTGATATTCTCACGGTTTACGAATCCGCATACCGCGTTGAGACTGTGGCGATAGTAAAGCGGATCCTTTCGTATGGTTTCGATGTCACCCGGCGAGCAGTCGATAACGAGCCCGGACCAATTGTCATTCTGAAGCAGGAAGCGTGTGTTGGACTCTCTATAATCCTGTACTCCGAATTCGACAAAGACTGTGTTCGGAATCTCCACGTTATGGACCAGAAACTGAATGATGCCATCTTCACCCCACTGCGAGTAAACCTTGAACTCGTGCGCATTGAGGTATTGCGGGAATTTTTTTCGTGGAGACGATTCGCGCGCTTCCAGCCGCCCTACGGCTTTCTGCAGGTCATCCACCTTCCGAACGAGATCCCCAAGCTGGTTCAATCGCTCCTTCAGTCTCCTGATCCTTGCGAACATGATCAGCAGGTCACTTTCCCCAGATGCCGGTTGCTGTGCGGTTCAGAAGCTTTCTCATCTGGATCGGCCAGATGAAACAGCCCGGCAGCAGCGCGATGCACGAAGCGAGAACGACTCCCGTGCTTCTCATACGAAGGGTGCTTGCCAAAACTATTGATAGAAGGATGTTAACGGCGCCCACTCCGATGGCCGCCCAAATTTGTAACCTGATTTTCCCCGTGCCGTTGATAAAATACGCAAATATATTGCTCCAGGCAATAATCAGAACGTAAAGACCCATGCAAGCCGAGAGAGCGAAGGGAACTTGGATCGTGTTTCCCAACCAGAGCGAGTAGAGACGATCGGCGATAACGGTCATGAATGCAACAGCGAGCACGAGGAGCAGCCAGAGTGATTTGAGCCTGTTATTCGTCCGCATGATCCAACCGGTGTCCCCGCGAACATACGCATCGGTGTAGGCTGACCAGAACGGGGTCAGCACCATTGTGAAGGCCATCAAAGCAACTCCGTAATACTTGAAGGCGATATTGAACGGCGTCACCTCGGAGGGGCCGAACAATTGGGTGATAATGATATTCGAGCTTGAGAAGATCAACAGACCCGCGATTTGCAGAATGAAGAACTGTACCCCGAGGTTTGTGAGCTCCCGTCCGTAGGTGGCGTTGACGTACCGCAGAGACGGCGCATATGTTTTGTACTTTGTCCGGAAGAACCAAAAGTTAGCGGCAAGAGGAACGATTGCCGCGATGGAACTGAGGGAAAAGCCGAGCCAGAACAGAGAGCCGGCGGTTACTCTCGTCAGGATGTACACGCAGGCAAGGGTGAGGGCATTCGTCAAGATCTCGAGCAGGGTACCGACCGCCGGCCGCTGGTCCGCGACCAGGACGGTAAGGATCAGGCCGAAAACCAGCCGCAGGCAGAAGAAAGTAAACACTATGGCGGCCAGCGAGCTCAGCTCGGATCCCATCTCGCCCGGCGCATTGAGAATCTTTGCCCAGTTCAGAAAGGGATTGATCAACCAAAAGATCGCCAGCGCAGCGAGAGAGATGACGGTGATGAATACATAGGTGGTGCTGACATACGCCCGCGCCAACTCTTTTTCATCCCGTGCAAGAGCTTCGGCAAACTTGTTCCGCAGGCCGTTACCCAAGCCGATATCCAGGATGCCAACCCAGTTGATAACGGACGTCAATGTCAGCCAGATGCCGTACCTCGTTGGGTTAAGGTAGTTGAGGGTTAATGGTACGAGGAGGAAGTTGATCAGAACGGAGATAACCCTAAGCGTGAAGAGGGCGGCGATGTTCTTCTTCGCCTTAACCGTCCGCGAATGCCCCTCGGAGAAATGTCGAGTGAGGTACTTCTTTACTGAGGAAATCAAACTATCTTCATCGGCTCAAGTATTTGCATTCTCCAGGAAGCCAGGCGTATTCGTTGGGCGAAACCTTTCTCGCATCACTCTGATTTCCAAATTAACGATTACTTGGCTAAAATGCCAAACCACAGGGGCCCCCGGAAACAGCAGAGCCTCGCCGACAGAACTGCGAGGCTCTCAAACGTCTTCTGGTCGATGAAAGTTTTTTCTACCTGACCTCTTTCATTCCTGGACTACGAATAGATCGGGTCGGGCGTTCACCTGCATTTGCCTGCGCCGCCGGAATTGTAGATGTTCCTGAGTTCGGCCTCTGAGAGAGCACGGTTATAGAAACTCACTTCATCGATTTTCCCCGGGAAAAATGAAAAATAAGTGCTTGACCCGGGGATTAAAATGGCACCCAGCGTAATCTCCGCCGTGCTCGGATAAATTGTGATCGGCGAATCAATTCGTTCCGCCACCTGCACCGCGTTGACATAGATTCTCCGCGAGCCCGTGCTCTTGTCATAAACCCCCGCGACGTGATTCCATGCGCGCGCGGTAATGACTCCCGGCGGGGAATCAAACTCGTGGAACGGAGGATCGTTTTGATGAAGGGTATCCGAAATTGCAAACCGCAGTATTCCGCCCGGGAACATCGAAAGCTGATACGCCCGCTGGTTATAAGTCTCGTAATCACCGCCCCACTCGGCGAAGATGTTTGCGGTCGTGTCATTCGTGGGATAAATCCACGCCTCGATGGTTAAGCTGCCAGGAGGATTCAGGCTTGGCGAGCCGGGAATCCGGACGAACTGGTCGACACCATTGAAATTGAAGGCGCGTCCAACCTTTCCGGATGCGAACCCGGCGCCATTCACCGTGCTGCCGTCGTTTCCTCCGATCCGATCGTTCGCATTTCCATCTCCCGTCCACCAACTCACGAGTCCGGACGGCGCGGGGGTACAGATGGCACCCCATGTGACCACAATATCGATCCCTCCCGTCGTTGAGAGCAGTTCCAACGATACCTGGGTCGTCTGACCGGGCAGCACGTCCAGGTCCGTCTCGCCCGAATACTGGACCGCACCGGTATCGTTGAGCGCGTCTACCTTCAGATGCCACGTGCCGACGGGGACATTTGAGAAAGAGCCGGATGCCACCTTTCCCGTGTCCGAAACGGAAAGCTGGATGATTTTGTCGTCATAACCTGCGCGCGATAGCCGGGCATTCACCTGAACGATCCCCGATGGCGCCCTCGCGAACGACATTTGCACCGTGCCGGCGTGCAGACCCTGGGGCGTAACAATATTTTCGGTCTGTTTATTACAACTTGCAAGAAGCGCGACAAGAACTATCGTCGCGAAAATCATGATGAGTTTCATGGTTGGTTCCCCTTTTGGTCAATGGCGGCGTGATTCATCCTAAACGGCGCTTGAATCATCTGCATTTGCCAGCGCTTCCGGCGTTGTAAATTTATCCAATTTCATCTCCCGAAGACTTTGTACAACCTCAGTGTCGAGCTTTTTACACCGGGCACATGATCGCGCGTGATCGCGGATGAATTGAAGCGGAAGGTCCCGGGCAAATCCCCGGTTGTGTTTAAAGCGATTTCGGAAGGCGGAACCGGAGGGATTTCGGCGCCTTCGACAATCCGTATCCGGCCGGATGGCGTTCCCGCATCGAGACAGGAAAGAGTCAAGCGGCCCGCTCGGTTCACTTTCACCCAGTAGGCTTTCCCGGCTTCAAGACTATCCGCAGTTTGGTATCCGCTCTGGAAGGTGAAGAAGCGGGATGTGACCATTCCCGCCGGATTCGATGTGATGCTCGCGGTGGCGATGGAGCGGCTGACGGTTCCTACCAGGTTCCATCCTTCCTGAACGCTAATTTCCAATTTACTGAAATCCAATCCAACGATTCGGACTGTAGCCGAAGACGAGACTCGAATCCAATACCCGGTCCCGACTCGCAGCGTCTCCCGGGCGACGTACGACTTCTCGTACGTGAAGGCGGGTGAGCTGGAGACGGGAAAAAGAGTATGCTTCCCCGGATCGACGACAATCAACGGCACCGAGACCATGTTCCAGCCCCGGCGAAGCGGTATCTCCTGGGATGGCGGCTGCAATAATTCCAGCGACACGCTGTTTATCTGACCCGGAATCACGTCGACCTCCGTCTCCCCCGCGTACTGAAGAGTTCCCGAGTCGCTCAGGGCCTCGACGGCCAGATGCCAGAGGCCGACCGGAACACGGGAATAAGAGCCCGAGGCGGTGCGGCCTGTATCCGCAATGGCCAATTGGAGAACGCGCATGTCATACCCCTCCCGCGAGAGCCGTGCGATTACTTCCGCAACCCCGGCGGGCGCCTCCGCAATCGAGAGCACCACCTTTCCCGTCGTCGAACGGATGGGGGGATCAATGATCAATACGTCGCGGTTACAACCGGCATCGAGGAGTGAGAGGGCTACAAAAAAGAGAATGAAGAAGGACCTCACAGGAGGTTTTCCATAAAGTGATGACTTCGGAAATCTGCTCGGTATTGAGATCGTCGACGGGTGGTGACTCATCCGAGGGTGCACCGGCTAGTGCTCCCTGATTAATAAACCCCCTTGCACAGCTTTCGTTATCAAGCTAACGAATGCCGTTCCTAATGTCAATAGCAGCCAGCCGGCGGCGGTACATCCTACAAAGGGCCATTAATCGCTGCGTGGTTTGCCCTTGAAGTAATGCTCAAGACTGTCCTTCCAATGCGGCATCTCGTCGATTCCGTGGGAGCGGAGCGCGGCATTATCGAGCACGGAGTACGATGGACGCTTGATGGGCGAGGGGAATTCCTTAGCGCTGACCGGCTGCACGTTCGGCTGCAAGCCCGCATTCTTGAAAATCTCCAGAGCGAAATCGTACCACGAGCAGGAACCGTTGTTCGTCGCATGATACAGACCATAGGCTCCCGTCTTCACCAGGTCCCGGACCTGAAGGGCGAGATGATACGTATACGTCGGCGTGAGCACTTCGTCCTGGACGACGCGGATGTTTTTCCCCTCGCCTGCGAGGGCCAGCATCGTGTCGATGAAATTCCTGCCCTTCGCGCGGCACTTGTTGTGTCCGTACAGGCCCGAACTTCTCACGACGTAGTGCCGCTCGGAATATGCCGCGACAAAATGTTCGCCCGCGACCTTGCTCGCAGCGTACACATTCAATGGATGAGGAAGATCCGTTTCGAGGTAGGGCTGCGCCTTCTTGCCGTCAAAGACGTAGTCCGTGCTGATATGGACAAGCTCGCTCTTCAGGTCCTGTGAAATCCTGGCAAGATTGAGCGCTCCCAGGGCATTCACCTGGAACGAGCGTTCGGGATTTTTTTCGCAATCATCCACTTTGTGGTACGCTGCGGTGTTCACGACGATTGCCGGCTTCAGCGATGACAGAACGCGGGAGACGGAATCCATATCGCTGATCTCGATGTCTCCATGATTGAGAGGCACGGCCTCCAGATCTCCGAACGCTGTCATGAGATCCATCCCCAACTGTCCGTTCGCGCCGATAATTGCAATTTTCATAGAGTTAAACTCATGGGTGCGAACTACATTGCAGGATGCTCAAATCGATCGCGAATGGCGGTCGTGACGATCGCCGATTCTGCGGTAGCGCGGCAGCGGGGGGGGATAAAGAGCGTCAATCGTGAAGGGACTTGAAGACTTCGATATTATAATAGACCGGATTATCGAAATCCTTAAATTCGTCGACATTCTCAATGAGTTCCCGGACGATCGAGTCGACATCGTGGCTCGGTTTGAAACTGAGAACATTCCGCGCCTTCTCGGTGCTCACCTTGTAATTTCGAATGTCCTGGATATGTTTTATCGTGAGCCCGACGTCCATCTTTCGATGCTCTGCAAGACCGTTCCGGACGATGTCGCCGATTTCCCCGAGCGTGTAATTGCCCGAGGCGATATTGAAAATCCCGGAGATCTCTTCGTTCGCTTCGACTGCACGGATGTAGGCGCTCACGGCATCCTGGATGCTCAGAATCGGACGCCAGATGGCCGGATTATTCACGGTGATCATCTTCTTCGCCATTGCGGTCTTGAACATCGTGTTCACGACGAGATCGAGGCGCATTCTCGGACTGTAACCGCTGATCGTCCCCTGCCGGAAACAAATAACGGAGAAATCCTTGTCCATCAACTGCATCGCCGCCTGTTCTCCCTGCAGTTTCGAGATTCCGTACGGATAGTGCGACCCCGCGGGAGACGTTTCATCGTAGAGCTCGTTGACCGTGTACCCGTAAACGGAACAGGAGCCCGCATAGATGAACCGTTTTACTCCGACACGTTTCGCCAGGTAACAGAGATAGGCGGGCGCCGCGGCATTGGAGATGAAATTCTTGCCCGGAGAAAACTCTGCCATGGGATCGTTGGAGAGCCCGGCGAGGAATATCACCTGATCGTATCCCTTCAGATGCTGTTCGTCAAGCTTAAAAATATCTTCTTTGATAATCTTCACTTCCTTGGGAAGATGATTGCCGAACCAGAGAAGATCGATCACCTCAACGGTGTATCCGCGATCCATCAACCGGGGAACCAGCGCGGAGCCGATATACCCGGCGCCGCCGGCGATGAGGATTTTCATGTTTGTCCTTTTCCATAATTAAAGTGGGCGGCGTTCGGAGACGCGAGCCATTGTGCCAGAGTCTGCGCCCCTGCGTCTTTCGCGGAGAGGACGGGATTGGAGACCGGCCACTTTATCCCGATGGCGGGATCGTTCCAGAGAATTCCGGACTCCGCTTTATTGTTGTAAATTCCCGTGCACTTATACTGGATTTCCGCGAAGTCGGAAAGCACGCAAAAACCCCGGGCAAACCACGCGGGCGCCCAGACCTCTTTTTTATTCTGTGCCGAGACCTCTATGCCGAACCACTTCCCCAGCGTCGGCGATCCTTTCCGGATGTCGACGGCGACAAGAAATGCG
>DASQAZ010000144.1:0-10621 GCA_035635475.1 Bacteroidota bacterium
GTCCGGGAAGTAACAATCCGGCGGGAGAAGACCCTGAAGTATCAATCCGGCTGGAGAACCCGGAAAGTAACAACATGGCGGGAGATGTCCGGAATGTGTCGATCCGGCTCGAGAAGCCGGAAAATAACGTCCGGGTAGAGAAGCCCGGAAATTAACGATCTAGAAAGGGAGGCTGTCATGATCCTACGCGCGTCGCTCGTGCCGATGTATCAGGCCCGTGAGCGGGCGAAGGCCGTTCTCAGGGATGTCTTCGTTTCGCTGCGGGATTTTGTTTACCCTCCGGTTTGTCTCACCTGCGATTCCATCCTGGAAAATCCCGTTGAGAGAATTTGTCGAAGTTGCTGGAGAAGTCTGCGAAGAATCGATCGTACGCACTCCGTCTGGATGGAACTTCAGGAGAAATTGAAAACGGAAGGAGTGGTGACCGATTTCCTCTCGTGTTACCTTTTCGAGAAGGAAGGAAAGCTCCAGGAGATCGTGCATCTGTTAAAATATGGGGGTAAGCGATCCCTCGGAGAACGTCTGGGGCGAGAAGTCGGCGAACTCATGCTATTGAACCCGGATTTTCTGTCGCCCGACTGTCTCGTCCCTGTGCCTTTGAATAAACTCAAGCAGCGCGAGCGCGGCTATAATCAGGCGCAATCCATCTGCACGGGCATATCTGAAGTGACGCGCATTAAGATCGAGCGCTCACTGATAGTCCGCCGGCGATATACGCAGTCTCAAACTGAGCTCGATCGCAGTCGTCGCAGGGAGAATGTTGAAGGTGCATTTGCCGTAAATTTGGATAACCGCCTCGCGCTCCCCGGGAAACGCGCAAACGGCGAACCGGCGGGGATCGCGAACGGCACCCTGACAGGCCTTTCCATTGTACTCGTCGATGACGTCATCACAACAGGGGCGACCGTGGAAGCGTGTGCAAGGGAGCTCGTCGCTCATGGTGCGGTTCGCGTGCTGGCGGTTTCTGCCGCCCTCGCGAGCTAGTGTCGTAGCAATTCCACCGACCGCGATGAAGCCAAAAATTAAAATTGGAATGACCGCTCCAGGGATTCTACTGTGGCGGGATATGACGATTTGGTCGGCACACTTGATGGTACCAGTTGATTTTCGCCCGATTTCTTGGTACATTTTTCCGCCGCGCAGTCCAGAGTTTCGCAGAACACATCGAAAACTAATCCGGTAATCGGAGGAATCACTATGGCGGTACGAATCGGCATTAACGGTTTTGGCAGGATCGGCAGGAACGTTTTCCGGGCCGGAATAGCCGCAGGGGATCTTGAATTCGTGGCAGTGAATGACATTACCGACGCTTTGACTCTCGGCCACCTCTTGAAGTATGATTCGATCATCGGGAATTTTTCGGGAACGGTCCAAGTCAAAGATTCCGGTCTTGTCGTGAACGGAAAACTCCTGAAAGTATTGTCCGAGAAAGATCATGCGAAGCTCCCCTGGAAGGATCTGGGCGTCGACATTGTCATCGAATCAACCGGCTTAAAGCACTTTACCGACGCCGATGCCGCCCGGCAGCACCTTGCTAACGGTGCGAAAAAAGTTATCATCAGCGCCCCCGCAAAGCAGCCGGATGTGACGATTGCTATCGGAGTCAACGACTCCGTGTACGATCCGATCAAGCACAACGTCATCTCCAATGCCTCATGTACGACGAATTGTCTTGCCCCCGTGGCGAAGGTCCTGCTGCAGAACTTCGGCATAAAAAAAGGGCTCATGACGACAATCCATTCCTATACAAACGATCAGAAGCTTCTTGATCTTCCACACTCGGACCTGCGCCGCGCGCGTGCCGCCGCGATAAACATGATTCCGACGTCGACCGGAGCCGCAAAAGCGATCGGCCTCGTCTTACCCGAGCTCAAAGGAAAGATGGATGGGATCGCCATCCGCGTGCCCACCCCGAACGTGTCGCTCGTCGACTTGGTGGTCGAATCGGAGAAACCGGCGACAAAAGACACAGTCAACGCGGCATTCAAGCAGGCCGCGGAGACGACGATGAAACATGTCCTTCAGTACACGGAAGAGCCCCTCGTTTCAGCTGACTTCAAAGGCAACACTCATTCTGCAATTGTCGATGCGTCGCTCACATTTGCGCTCGACGGGATGATCAAGGTTCTGGCGTGGTACGACAACGAGTGGGGTTACTCATGCAGGGTCATCGATCTTGCGAGGAAAGTCGGATCGATGCTGGATTGAGTGCAGGCAATTTGTCCCCTGCCCGCACAATACCTACTCAGGGAGCCGATCGCGGTTCCGCGGCATCCCGGAGGCAGAGTCCCATGAACAAATTGACGATCGATGATGTTCATCTGAAAGGAAAGCGCGTCCTCGTCCGCGTTGATTTCAACGTTCCGATGGAAGGCGGCCGCATCACCGATGACAAGCGTATCATTGAATCCCTCCCGACGATTAACAAGGTCTTGAATGATGGCGGACGCGCGATTCTGATGAGTCATCTCGGGCGGCCCGACGGAAAGAAAAGGCCCGAATTCAGCCTCCGGCCGGTTGCTCAGCGATTATCTGAACTCATTCATAGACCTGTCCTCTTCGCGCCGGATTGTGTCGGCAATGAGGTGAAAGAAATGGTCCGTCGTTTGAAGGATGGAGAGTGTCTGCTCCTGGAAAACCTCCGCTTTCACCCCGAGGAGGAAAAGAACGATGAGAGTTTCGCGCGCCAACTCGCCTCCCTCGGTGATCTTTATGTTAATGATGCGTTTGGCACTGCGCATCGCGCGCACGCTTCAACAGAGGGGATCACGCACTTCCTCCAACCCGCCGTTGCCGGTTATCTCATGGTCAGGGAGATTGAGTACCTCAGCCGTGCCGTGAGCAACCCTGTTCGACCGTACGTTGCTATCATGGGCGGCGCCAAAATCTCCGGCAAGATCGACGTCATCCGCAATCTGATGAACGCGGCCGACACGTTTCTGATCGGCGGAGGAATGATGTTCACGTTTCTCAAAGCGGAAGGGCTGGAGATCGGGAATTCAATCCTGGAGGCGGACAAGGTCGAGCTGGCCGGGGACCTCATGCGGGAAGCAAGGACCCGGAACGTCGGTATTATCCTTCCGGTTGATTGTGTTGTGGCTCAGCGTTTTGACAATGGCGCTCCGCACCAGACGGTCTCAGTGAATCACATTCCTCCGGGTTGGATGGGTCTTGATATTGGTCCGGAAACTATTAGATTATTTGAGAACGAATTGCGCAAGGCAAAAACTGTGATTTGGAACGGGCCAATGGGTGTCTTCGAGATGGATAATTTTGCGAACGGAACACTGCAGATAGCGAAGATTCTGACCCAGGTGACTGAAGCCGGCGCAATGACTATTGCCGGCGGCGGAGACACGGCTGCAGCTCTTGCGAGATTCGGCCTCGAAAAGGCCGTTCGTCACGTCTCGACCGGCGGCGGCGCATCGCTCGAGTTCCTCGAGGGGAGAGTTCTACCGGGCGTGGCAGCCCTCACTTCCGCGTGAAACGGAATGTCTCGTTCTAATGTTTAACAAGGAGACGGCATCCCGAGAATACCATGGCCTATTACCGCTATCCTAACTCCAATTACTATCGCCCATCCTTCTTCGGCGGGTTTAAGTACTTCCCGCCGGTGATCAAAGCGCTCCTCGTCAGCAACACGGCTGTCTTCCTCGTCACGGGTCTATTCGGCGCATTCCGTTTACAGGGTATACAGATGGCCGACATCATCAATCAATATTTTCCCTTATATCCTCTCGGCGGCGGATTTCAGGTATGGCAGTTGTTCACATACTTGTTCATGCATGCGAATTTCGTCCATCTCCTGTTCAACATGTTTGCCCTTTGGATGTTCGGGATGGAATTGGAAAATGACTGGGGCTCGCGCAAGTTTCTCTCTTACTATTTGATCTGCGGATTAGGAGCCGGATTATCAAACCTGTTCATCGGCCCATTGCTCGGACCCGTCGGTCCGCCAACAGTCGGCGCCTCGGGCGCCATCTTCGGTGTGCTCATTGCCTTTGGTGTCATCTATCCCGACCGGCCGATCTTTTTGTACTTCCTTGTCCCAATTCGGGCCCGTTATTTCATCATGTTCTATATCTTCATGGAACTCTATTATGAACTAACCGGGTCGGCGGCTGGCGTTGCTCACTTAGCTCACCTTGGGGGTGCCGCGGTAGGATTTATTTATCTCATGATCGATCAGCGACGGATTCCGTTCCAACGTATCATCTCGCGAGCCCGCCAGCGGATCGTTCCGTCGGAAAAAGTCGAGGAATTTTCTTCATACGATCCCCGGCGTGCAGTCGATGCGAAGTATTCCGATGTGCCAGACTCGGAAGATCATGTCGACCAGCAGAGGATCGACGAGATACTCGATAAGATTAGCCAGCACGGTTATCAGAGCCTCAGCGAGAGCGAGAGGAAGATACTCTTTGACGCGAGCAAGAAGCTCAATTGACTCCTAGACCCTCCGGCACAAATCCGTATCGGCATCCCACTTCGCGACCGGTACACACGCTGAGGGCTGGACCAGAGGTGAATGTGAAATTCCTCAGGCATGCGGTCGCCGCGCCATCACATTCGCAAACGATTACCCCGGAAACGCCTCGGCGATCGGTCGTCACACCATCAGATACGCAAACGATTACCCTGGAAACGCCTCGGCGAGCGGTCGTCACACCCTCAGATTCGCAAACGATTACCCTGGAAACGCCTCGGCGAGCGGTCGTAACACCTTCACATCCGTATCCAGTTATCTTGGAAACCAATCTGCGGGCGGCCGTCGCACCGCCGCTTCTGCACAAGATGATTCTGGATACCTTCGGGCAGGCATCCGCTCCCCAATCCCCTCACTGATCGAGCGCACTCATGGATTTCACTATACCGGTCCTTAACAATCTGGATCAAGGCGATACGTTGGCGGTAAAGCACCCGACGTACAAGGTTGGGGTCCGCCGCAAGGCGAGAGAGGTAAACATTGGCGGGATTAAGGTTGGAGGCAATGCGCCGATCTCGGTACAGACAATGACGAAGACGAAGACTTCAGACGTCGAAGGGACCGTCCGGCAGATTCGGCAGGCAGCCGATGCAGGGTGCGACATCATTCGTGTTACCGTAAATGATAAGGAGGCGGCGGAGGCAATCGCCGAAATTGTCAAGCAGTCTCCGATACCTGTTGTCGCGGACATTCACTTCAATCACATTTTTGCGCTGAAATCCATCGAGGCAAACGTCGCCAAGGTCAGGCTCAATCCCGGAAACATCGGCTCAAAGGATAGGATCCGCCAAGTGTTGACTGCGGCAAAAGAGAGGAGCATCCCGATTCGGATCGGAGTGAATTCAGGATCGCTCGAAGAAGACATCCTCGAAAAGCACGGCTACCCGACCGCCGAGGCGCTGTTCGAGAGCGCCATGCGGCATGTCGGCATCTGCGAAGAGTTCGGGTTCAATGATGTGATTATCTCGGTGAAGTCGACCGATGTTCGGTTGATGATTGAGGCCTACCGGCTCGTCGCCGAGCGGACTGACATCCCGTTGCATCTTGGCGTGACGGAAGCCGGTCCGACCAAGGTGGGAACGATTAAATCGGCAGTCGGAATCGGCACGCTGCTCGCCGAGGGGATCGGTGATACGATCCGGGTTTCACTCACCGATGATCCGGTGAAGGAAATCGAAGTCGGTAAAGAAATTCTGCGCTCGCTCAGCCTCGCTTCCCGCAATATCGAGCTTATCGCGTGTCCGACATGCGGGCGACTTGAGGTAGATCTTTTCGGGATCATGGCGCAGTTGGAAGCGAAGCTCGAGGGGATCAAGAAGCCTGTGAAGATCGCCGTGCTCGGATGCGTCGTGAACGGGCCCGGCGAGGCTAGCGAGGCCGATATCGGCATCGCAGCCGGGAAGGGTGTTGCGATCCTATACCGAAAAGGGGAAGTTATCAAGCGCGTGAAGGAATCTGAGATTGTCCAGACCATTCTCGAGGAAGTCGAAAAATTTCAACCTGAACAATAAGACAGGAGGAGAAACGATCATGGTAAACCTATTAACAGTCATCTTCTTGTTATCCTTCACGCAGCTCGGATCGTATAACTTCATGGGACTACCAATGGGCGAGGATCGAAAAGCCGCTCCCGTAAAATCCAACGGTGTCTTGGATTTCACGATGAACACAATCGACGGTAAACCCCAGCACCTTTCCGCCTACAAGGGAAAGGTTGTGATGATTATTAACACTGCATCCGAGTGCGGTTTCACTCCGCAATATGAGACTTTGGAAAAGTTGTATGAGAAGTACAAAGATAAAGGATTTCGCGTCCTGGCTTTTCCCGCCAACAATTTTGGCCATCAGGAGCCGGGCACGAACGCGGAAATCAAGACCTTTTGCAGCACAAAATACCACACGACATTCGACATATTTAGCAAAATCAGCGTCAAGGGCGGCGACCAGCATCCTCTCTACAAGTATCTCACGAAAGACTCTCCCTTCCCGGGAGATGTGAAATGGAACTTCCAGAAATATCTGGTCGACCGCTCGGGCAAGATCGCCGCGCGATTCATGTCCCCCGTTGATCCGATGTCGGCAGAGGTTCGTCAGAAGGTCGAAGAGCTGCTGGCCCGGTAGGACCAACAATTCAATGGGGGAATATCAGAATTCGGGCCGTTCACTGCGCACGCTCGTGCTTTCTCCGCCCATCCCCACATTTCCCTGATTCCCGTCCGCCTTCCCATCAGTCGTCGTCCGAAGCTCCCGCAGTCTTGGGAATATTCCGTATCAAAGCCCTCTTTTCCTCCCGGAAGAGCCGGATTGCTTCTTGATGGATAACATGTATATTTAGAGCAAGAACAAGCTGTCACAGAGCTGACCCGTGCGGAGGGTTTTCGGTCACGATCTGTTGAATTGCTAGAAGCTGACAAACCCGCAGGATCAAACACAAGATAGTTTGAGCTGCGGGTTTATGCTTTTACAGGGAGGATGTCATGGGAGAGACCAAGAAACTACCGGAGAACGCCGCCGGTTTTTTTGAAACTGTCCGACGAGAGTTACGACTAAGAAACTACAGCCACAAGACGATCAAGGCGTACCTAAGTTGTCTGCGCTCGTTCGTTCGACACTTCCATCCGCGACACCCGCGAGAATTGACGAATGATGATGTTCGAAAATACCTTCTGCATCTGATCGAGGTTAAGGGACATGCCGTCGGAACGGTCAACCAAGTAATCAACGCGCTGCGATTCCTGTATGTCAAGCTATATGAGAAGCCATTTGTGATCGGTTCGCTACCGCGACCTCGACGGGAAACGAAGTTGCCTGACGTTCTGAGCGAAGATGAGGTGAAACGATTGTTTCAATCCGTGATCAATCTGAAGCACCGGACGATGCTGATGCTTGCGTACGCAAGCGGGCTTCGTGTAAGTGAAGTGGTGCGTGTGCGGATTGAAGACATCGATGGTGATCGTGGGCTGCTCCATATCCGGGATGCCAAAGGAAAAAGGGATCGATTTACGGTGTTCCCCGGATCGTTACGGCAACAACTTGCCGCTTACTGGAGACAATATCGATTAGGGAAGAGCGGCTGGCTTTTCCCAGGGCAGACGATCGATCGTCATATTGCGGAGCGCAGCATTCAAGCGGTGGTAGAGCGAGCCTTGAAAACCGCGGGCATCTCGAAACCGGTGTCCATGCATACCCTTCGGCATTCGTTCGCGACGCACTTGCTGGAACATGGGACTGATCTGAGGTACATTCAGGACTTACTCGGACACCAAAGTGTTCGAACGACCCAAATTTATACGCACGTAAGCCAAAAGGCACTCGGAAAGATCCGCAGTCCGTTGGATTTCCTGGTGGGGAACTACGAACATGAATTGGAGAACAAAGAACCGAAACTGTTGGAAACAGGCAAAAAAGAAAAGAAATGAAAACGCAATATTACGTTGTCACAGGTGTTAGGCGTCATTGGTTTGCGATCAAGAGTTTCCTGAGGGTGATTAGATAATGGGTATAGCGATCAGGATCATTTGTATTTCATCTCTATTCCTGGGCGATTGCAGCCAGCATTCTCAAGAGCAGTCACACGCCCGGGTTAACCCTTCAGCATTCCAGATAACGGATGAATTTGCCATAGACACAACTCTTCGTGAGAAACCTGTCGAGCCTCTTGGAGAACCTTCCTATGATTCGGCGGCAAAGCCAGTATATATACAACGACCGGACTACCCACCAATAGCATCTTCATCTACCGCTCAAGCAGATGTCTGGGTGAAGGCGGTCGTTGATTCGAACGGTAACGTGCCCTATGCCTATGTTGAGAAGAGTGACAGTTTAATGCTCAATAAGGCTGCGCTGGAAGCGGCCATACAGTGGAAATTCAAACCAGCGGTGTGGAAAGGCAAGCCCGTGCGATCATGGGTAGTGCTCCCATTTAAGTTCCTTGTCTCTGTGCGAAATGAAGGTCATTAGAATGGACGCAAACCAACGAACGCCTAACACGGCAAACAACGACGCCGGAATGAGCCATGACAATTAAAGACCCGGCTCAATACTTTTGTTCGCTGAAATGAGAATTATAGGCTCACAAAAGTATTGCGTTGTTTGCCGGCACGTTAGGCGCAAGCAACCACAGGCAGGAATTTGCTCTGCAATTCACCGAAAGATCGGCACTCTAGAACTAGGAACTTAGGAGGTTGAAATCAGTTTCCGCCATTTTCATGGGCGAATCTTAATTTCCCTATTCATCATCGCGTCCGCCACCGGTTGCGATAATGATATGATCAATCATAATCCTGTGGTGACTTCGATCGTCACATTCCCAAGTCAGGTGCAGGTGTCGGACTCCTTCGTTGTTATTTGTTCCGCACACGATATTGACGGAGACCCCTTGACGTACGATTGGGAGTGTTCGAACTTCGGTGCATCGGTAAAGGGAGCGCCGCCAAACAATCCCTATAAGCTTACTAACTCGCGAGCCAACATTATGGTATTTTACGCGCCAGATACAATACATTGCGTAATCACGCCAGATACCGTGCTTTGTGTCTCTCATGCGGCTATCTTTTGCGATGTCCGAGATGGACGAGGCGGATTGAAAACTGTTACGACAGACGTGCTAATAACTCGGTAGACGAAAAGTACCTGTGGCACCTGTGGTTGCCTGCGCCTAACACGGCAAACAACGACGCGGGAAAGAGTTATGCATCTTGAGAGCTTTGTTCAATACTTTTGTTCGCTGAAATGAGAATTATAGGCTCACAAAAGTATTGCGTTGTTTGCCGGCACGTTATGTGTCATTGCCGCATGGATAGCTCTCATGAATCTGCAACCGGCGGCAGCAACAGAAACTTGCGGTCCCAAGAGGCGGGTTTTGCGATATTATTATCATTTCGAGGTCGGGCAGTCGACATTGCGATCATTGAGCTGAGGGTTGTAGCTTGAGTGGGCGTGGTTTCACTGGGGCTTGTATGTTGCTGCCGTGATCTTCTGCCTGTTTCAATGCGGCAACGGACTCATAACAAGCGTGTAACGGTCGCTCGATGTGATTATAGGCGTGCAACACAGGCGTGCTCTCTCTTGGCGATCTGGAAAATACGGTTGTAGGGAAATGTTTTTTACGCGCGTGGAGTCTACGATTGGTGGTCAGGAAAAACTTTTGGGCAATCTCTTTTTCGGGTGTGTGTGTTGCACGCCGTCATTTGTACTCGCTACGCCGTTTTTTGTTGAAAGTAAGTTCTCGATTGAACGTTCGTACCCAAAACGGCGTCCGTTACACGCCAGACGTTATGTGCCATGCCGCTCGCGCGGGTGCTCTGTGATTCCGGGGGAGATCAGCGTCGATTATAAATTTCGCGACGGTGCCCGACGGCATGTACGATAATCGTCTTTTCGGATCGGAGGACTTCAAAAATAATGCGGTGCGAGCCTTCGCGGAGTTTGTAAAGGCCTTTTAGCTCGCCTTTAAGGGGAAACAGCTTAGTGGAATCGAGATTTGTGGAGAGCCATTCTAGTCGATCAATGATGCGTCGGGCTACGGTCCTCTCGAGCTTTTCAAGGTCTTTCGATGCCGCCTTGAGGAGTCGAACGGAGTACAATTACAACCCGAGCTGTTTGCGGATAGAAGTGAGATCAGTTCCCCGATCGCCCTTTCCGACTGCCTTTTTCTGGCGGAGCAATCGTTTGCGCATGTTCAATTTCATGGGGAGACCTTCATCGGGGTCTCCAAACAATTCGACGAGTTTCTGCTCGACCAGATTTGAAATCACCCGGGTAAGTTCTTTCTTACTCATTTGTGCAACAGTGCTGGGCATTGCAAGGCTCCTTTGTCTTAACATACTATTTTTGTCAGACTTTTTCAATAGGTGCGCGCGGCACGAGCACATAACACGGCAAACAACGACGCTGGGAAGATTCATGCGTAGTAATGGCTTTGCTCAATACTTTTGTTCGCTTAAATGAGAATTATAGGCTCATAAAAGTATTGCGTTGTTTGCCGGCACGTTATGTGCTATTTGCGGCGACCACTCTGAACCATTCAAGTGAATATGGCAACAAGTAATCGACGACCTACTATTTGGATTGGACTAGCGCACGTTGTGTCGACCACAAATCGGAGGGTCCTAGGAAACTCAACCGGCGCATTTGTCA
>DASQAZ010000145.1:0-4768 GCA_035635475.1 Bacteroidota bacterium
CGCGAACTCGAAGAAAAAGAGCGATCGATGAAACTCGAAATTGAGCGAACGCTTGATGATGAGCGAAAGAAGATCTGGGAGGAGGCGACACGGCGAAATTCCGAAGGGCAGCGGCTGAAGGATGCTGAGAAAGATAAACTACTTGGCGACTTGCGCATCCAGATCGAGGAATTAAAGCGAAAAGCCGAATTGACGTCACAGCAAACCCAGGGTGAGGTGCAGGAGCTCGAGCTCGAAAGCATCCTCGGGCAACAATTCCGGCTCGATGCGATTGAGCCCGTTCCCAAGGGCGTACGGGGTGCCGATGTGATCCAGCGGGTTCGGGACGAAATGGGCCATTCGTGCGGAAGCATTATCTGGGAATCGAAGCGAACGAAAGCATGGAGTGACACCTGGCTGCAAAAACTGAAGGACGATCAGCGCGCCGCGAAAGCCGAGATCGCAGTCCTGGTATCCTCGGTGCTTCCGAAGGAAGTCAACCGTTTCGGATCCTATGAGGGCATCTGGGTGGCGGACTTCCCCTCCGCGATCGGACTAGCGAGTGCCCTGCGCGTGAGTCTTATACAGTTGATGCAGGCAAGCTCTGCATTACAGGGGAAGACCGAGAAGATGGATATGATCTATGACTATCTGTCCGGAACGGCGTTCAAACAAAGGATCGAGGCGATCATGGAATCGTTCGTCGCCATGAAGTCAGATCTGGATGCCGAGAAACGATCAATGGAAAAAATCTGGTCGAAGCGGCAAGCTCAGATTGAGCGGGTGATCAAGAACACCGCCGGGATGTATGGCGACCTCCAGGGAATTATCGGTTCGGCTTTACCTGAAGTGAAAATACTCGAGCTGCCCTCGAATGATGACGCGGACCACTAATTACGCGCATTGATCCCATATCCTTCCCCTGTTGCCTTAACTAGGTTTCTATTCGAAATGCGGGAGTTCAACCATGCATCCATGTAGAATTCCACCGCTGTTCTTCCTTCTGCTCTTTGCCGGTGTGACGTATCCCCAACCGAGCCGGCCGTGGAGGTTCGATCAGAAGCAAGGCACGATTACTTCAACGAGCGTTCGCCTGCAATTTCTGACCCCATCTCTCGCCAGATTGGAGTTCGATCCCTCAGGTCATTTCGTCGATGCGCCGACTGCGGTGGTCCTGAAGCGTAATTGGCCGAGAGTGAAGACCGAAGTCGAAGAGAAAGATAGTTGGCTCATCGCGCGATCCAAAGGCATCTCTGTGCATTACCGGTTGGGCTCGGGAAAATTCACAAGAGAGAACCTTCGCATCGCCTGGCGGGATTCGACCGGTGAGCACACGTGGTCGCCGGGCGACTCCGACCAGAATAATCTGGGTGGAATCTCCCGCTCGCTCGACGGTGCCGGAAAGGATAGGATCCCGAAGGCGGGACCCGGCATTCTCAGTCAAGCCGGGTACTTTCTCCTCGATGATAGTCCGACACCGCTGTTCGATGAAGAATCCTCCTGGATTGTCGAGAGGCAGGGCACGAGTTCGCAGGACTGGTATTTTTTCATTTATGGCCGCAACTACCGCCTGGCTCTCAGGAATTATAGCGAGCTCTGCGGAAGAATCCCCCTCATTCCGCGATATACCCTCGGCCCCTGGGTCACCGATCTCAACTATGAATATCTTCCCGGTTCGGAGCTTGTCGATAAGTATCATTATTCGGACAAGGATCTGAAAGATGAAGTCAATAGACTGCGAGCTGCGGGAATACCCATCGACATCTTGGTGCTCGATTTTGCCTGGCATCGATACGGTTGGAAGGGAGGATACGATTGGAGTCCGATTATCCCGGATCCAAAGGCGTTTCTTGGGTGGGCACACACGGCCGGCTTGAAGATCACGCTCAACGACCACCCCGGCTATGGTGGCGAGAGCGTGCTGTCCGATTCGGATAGCCACGCGGCCGATGTCCGTGCCCAATTGAAAAGGCCGATCCCGCCCCCTCCGAATTTTGAGATCGATCTTGCGAAGGATTGGAAATTTCGCACCGATCCCGGAGACACCGGCATGCAGGCCAACTGGTTCGCACCCGAGGCCGACGACCACGACTGGAAGACACTGCAGGGGGGCATGATGTGGGAAGACCAAGGCTTTCCCGATTATGACGGCGTCGGCTGGTACCGCAAGTCAGTTGTTCTTCCTGCGTCTCTTCCCCGCGAGGTTTATCTCATATTCGGCGGGGTCGATGATGAATACGACCTGTTTATCAACGGCAAGAAGGTCGCACATCACGGTTCCCCGGGAAACAGCGTCTATAATGCATCCACGCTTACTGATATTGCTCCGTATATCAAACCCGGCGATAGCATACTGATCGCTCTGAGGGTGAATGATTGGGGCGGTGGCGGGGGAATCGTATTGAAGCCGGTTTCTCTCGCGGACAGAGCGCCGGCTGAGGGAATCAAATTTAACCTGGCCGAGCGGCTCCAGGCGGAGACCTTTATGAATGTCCTGCACAACCCGCTCGTTGACCAGGGAGTCAATTTCTGGTGGGTTGATGGAGGAAGCGGGTCGTGCAATATGCCCGGTCTCAACAGTCAGATGTGGACCAACAGGGTCTATTATGACTTTACCGAACGGCATACCGGAAAAAGAGCAATCATATTCAGCCGGTACGGAGGCTGGGGAAATCACCGGTACCCCGCCTATTTCACAGGCGATACCCATTCACAATGGGAGGTGCTATCCGCCGAGGTACCCTTCACGGCGCGCGGCGGGAATGTGTTGATGCCGTATATCACGCACGACATCGGCGGATTCCTTGGCGAGAAAATCAGCTATGAGCTCTATGCGAGATGGCTCGAATTCGGAACGTTCAGCCCCTTCCTTCGGCTCCACAGCGCTTTCGAAAATCCTCGCGATGGGAATCTGAGAATGCCCTGGACGTACGGGGAAAAGGGGGTCCAACTCGCCAAACGATACTTCCGCCTGAGAAACCGTCTGATTCCCTACATCTATACGTACTGCCGGGTGGCTCACGACTCGGCCCTTTCGATAGTCCGGCCTCTGTACCTCGAGTATCCGAAGCTCGACAAGGCCTATCTCTATCCGAATGAGTATCTCTTCGGCACGGAGCTCCTCGTGGCGCCTGTCGTAGATTCCATCGCCCAGAACGAAATCTATCTTCCCCCGGGGAAATGGATAGACTTTTTTACGGACGAGCAGTACGAGGGGGACCGTGTCATCCGTCGATCGTATGCCGCAGACAGCATTCCGGTTTTCGTACGCGCGGGCTCGATTGTTCCGGGCCAGACAGACCGCGCCTACTCGGACGAGCGGCCGCTCGATACGTTGCTTGTCGACGTCTACGGCATCGAAGCCTCCGGTGCTGATCCGAAAGGAGAATTCGAACCCAACTCCGGCCGATCCCGCGGACGGGACGAAAAAATACCGGTATTTCAACTATATGAAGATGATGGAACCACACTGGATTACAGAGCCGGCAAATATGCCTGGACTCCGATTTCTATGTTAAAATCCCGGGAGGGGGTCGGTCAGCTCGCAATCGGACCGACGCGGGGAAAATATGACGGTCAGGTCACGCGGCGCACGTACGTTGTGCAGGTTCACGGCATACCGAACCCGCGGTCGATTCAGGTGAATGACAGGGTTTTGAAGCCCGGAACTTGGTCCTGGAATCGGTCGACATCGATCCTTAAACTGGTTGTCGACTCAAGGAGCATCCTGGATCAGGTCAGAGTTACGATAAAATAGGAGGAGAATTTTTCCATGACACCGAGTACAAGCCTTCGCTTCTGTTTGATTTTCCTGGGCCTTCTGGTGCCTGCCTCATCCGGAACAATACTCGCGCAGGGGAAGAACCGGGGAGAGGACTATAGGAATCCGAAACTCCCGGTGGAGGCGCGAGCCGAAGATCTCCTCAAGCGAATGACGCTCGAGGAAAAACTCGGTCAGCTCCAATGTGAGATCCGGGATGTCGAAGGGCATGACAGCATCATCACCAAAGGCATCGGCAATCTAGCTGTCGTTCTCCGGCGCCTGACTGCGAAGGAGGCGGCGATGAAGGCGAACCGGATCCAAAAACTTGCCATGGAGAAAACGCGCCTCGGAATACCCATCCTCATCCATGATGAAGCCCTCCATGGCCTTGTCGGGGTCGGAGCGAGCAGCTTCCCTCAGGCGATCGGGCTTGCCGCGACGTGGGATCCCGGCCTCGTCGGCGATATCGCGCGGGTGATCGGCGAGCAGGCGCGGACAAGAGGGATCCGGCAGGTGTTGTCGCCCGTCATCAATATCGCCCGCGATGTACGATGGGGAAGAGTGGAAGAAACGTATGGCGAAGATCCGTTTCTCACGTCCATGATGGGAGTCGCCTTCTGCAAGGGGATTGAATCCCGGGGCGTCATCACGACGCCCAAGCATTTTGCCGCTAACGTCGGAGACGGCGGGCGTGACAGCCACCCCATTCACTTCTCGGAGCGGCTTCTTCGCGAGATCTATTTTCCGGCATTCAAAGCCTGTTTCACCGAAGCGCACGCCGGTTCGGTGATGGCTGCGTATAACTCGCTGGACGGCCTGCCGTGTTCGGCGAATCACTGGCTGCTGACCGACATCCTCAGAAGGGAATGGTCGTTCGATGGATTTGTGGTATCCGATTATGGCTCAGTCTCGGGAATCATGGACATGCACGAGATTGTGTCGACTGCGAAAGAGGGCGCGAAAAAGGCAATCGAGGCAGGCCTCGACGTCGAGCTGCCCGGCGTGGATTTCTACGGTAAGCCCTTG
>DASQAZ010000146.1:0-20277 GCA_035635475.1 Bacteroidota bacterium
AAGGTCGCCGATGAGCGTATTTCTGAAAAAGGGGATCCCCGCCGCATAACATTCCATCAACCCCGAGAGCGTGTGCGTATACGTCACCTGCGACGAGACCCAAACCCCGAAATTCGTCACAACGAAAAATAGAATCGATCCTGCAACACTCGCGCCGAGGGTCGTTCCGGTCCCCCGATGGTTCCGAAGCCATAACCCGATAAAGCCGATGCAGAGGAAACTCCCATAGACCCATTCCATCCCGGAATAAAACCCCAGGAATAAATCGCTGATAAACATCGCAGCCAGGGGGACGGTAAAGGCATACTTATTCTCGAGATAGACCCCGCTGAATAGCGCGAGCGCTGTAATCGGAGCGACGTTTGGAGCGTGCGGGAGCAGCCGGGAAAGTGCTGCCAGCAAAATTAATGAAAAAGCAAAAACGCGCCTAAGCATACGATCTCCTTCATATTGTCCTACAGATTGCTTTTCGCGGAATGAAAACAAGTATACGCATTTATCTATTTCCAGTCAAGCGTTTTGAACGTTTGCCGGCCCGAGCTACCGGCGGAAGCATAGTGCGCCGGGAAAGATGCCGACCGGCATCGGCCGCCGCTTCAGCGTGCCCATCAATGCGTAAATCTCCAGTTCACCCGACCCTCCCGAGCTCACAACGTTCGTCACATAGATGTCCCCGCTCGACGCATCGACCGCCAGCGAGTAGAAGTAGTTGCCGTTCGTCCGGGTAATGTAGGGATTCTGAAGCGTCCGGAGCGGCTGGAGTGCGAACCTTCCGACCCCGTTTGAGCTCAGGACATAGAGATATCTGCCGTCATTGGCGAGGTCCGAGACGCTTCCGGGAATCTGGAGTGAATCATCGGCCCGGTCGACATTCGGGTCGATCTGATAAAGCCGCGGCTGCGCCGTTGCGCTGCCGACGCAAACGACGAATAACTTTCCGCTCATGACAGTCATTGCTCCGGGAGCGTCGCCCACCCTGACCGAGTCCGTCACCTGCGCAAGGGCCGGGCTAAAAATCTTGACATAATGTCCCGCCACGAACTGATTGTTCACATACGTTCCATAGTCGGAAACAAACACCTTGCCGTTCGTGAACGCAATCCCCCCGGGAAATTTGACGGCAGCAGGTGTCGTTGTCCGGAGGGTATCGATTCCCGCGGCCACGATCGAAACAGATCCGTCGTAATTTGCCACGAAAAGCGTCGATCCGTCCGCAGCGAGATAGCCCGGACCGCTGAATTGCGGGAATTGAATCGACTTGGCAACAGACGGAGCGCTCAGGTTCAACACGTCAACCCGATCGGAACCGTTCACAGCCACATAGCCCTTGCCGCCAAGGATGATCATATCGTTGGGAAAGGTCCAGTTCGCGGAAGCCCCGATGACAGCGTTGAACATGCTGTCACGCTGTTTGTCATAATACGAGAGTGATGCGCCGCCCGAGAATCCCCCTTCGTTCACGACGTACACGCCGGCCGCCGAGGGCGGCGGAGTCGTTTCTATGATCGTGCTCGATTTGCGGCAGGATGAGACCGGCAGAACGGTTGCGACGATGGCGAGAGCTATCCATTGTTTCATCGATTTTCCCCTCCGTACGTTTTAGTGATGGAGAACGAGAGACTGTGGTTTCTCAACGGCATTGGATAACGAGGGATGACTTCATACGATTCGTTTGTGAGGTTGCCAACTTCATACCGGATCTGCATTCCGAGATCGTCAGTGATTTGAAGATCAAGCCCGAGTTTGCAATTCAGAAGGAAATACCCCGGAACCGCGACGCTGTTGTCTTCGACCGTATAGCGGTCGCCGACGTATTCACCGGCAATCCGCATGCGGAGCCGGCGGAGCATATAATCGTGGACAGGCAGACCGATCGTGGCCCCGATATCCCCCGTTTCCAGGGGAACATAGACCAGCTGCTTATCATACGTGGGATCTCCAGCTCCCGAACTGAATTTTTTCCGCGCGTCCAGCAGCGCATAGTTGCCGCCGAATTCGAGCCATCCGCCGGGGAGTGTCCATCGGTATTCGATCTCAAGGCCTCTCGACACTGTCTTCCCGACGTTGACGGGGCGCCAATCGAACTGGGACGAAGCCGGCTGCCACAAGATCCGGTCGCGCGTCGTGATCGAGTAGTAAGTGGCGTCGAAATCCTGAACACCCGCCAATGGGTATTCAATCGTGAGGCCGAGGTCGAAACTCACAGAGCGTTCCGGCACCAGCGCGGGGTTCCCACGGCCGCCGGCGCCGGCATAGTATAGCTCGTTGAATGTCGGAGGGCGAAAGTCCCTTCCCAACGTCGAATGGAGAGAGAACGAGAAGTTGCCATCGGGGCCCGTCCCGGGGAACCTGAGATTGAGGCCGAGCTTCGGGCTCCAGGCATCATCCACACCCGCGAAGTAATCGTACCGGACAGAGGGAAAAAGCGATGCGATCATTTGGGAAGCGATGGAGTCCGGCGAAATCTCCGAAGCCAGGAATACTCCTTCGTGCGTCTGCGTTTTTTCCCCGTCGAGCGCATTGCCGTTTGCATCCGCACGCCCGACCTCCACCCCTGCGGTGATCGCTGAGCGCTCTGCGATTTCGTAACGGAACCGGGACGTGAGGGTGGAGAGGATATTGCGGTAGAAATTGTCCGCCGGGAAGACGCCAAGAAAATCTGCATAATGCTCGTAGGTATCGTGGAACCCTGCCGATGCCGAGAACTGAACCCGGCCGGTTATGTCCGAAGAAACCGAACCCACCGCCAGCAGGTCGTCGTCCGCCTGGCGCGCAAGCCGTTGCGAGGAAGCCGTCAGGAACGGGCCCGGAGTCCCCCGATCGAGGCTCTGGTATGAAAGGAGAAGATGAGCGTGCTTTTTTGCCGACGGCAGCCAATCGGATTTTATGTAAGCGTCGTATCCACGATAATCGACGTTTGACCGGACGGCGTCGACTGCGACGCCTTGCTGTAAAAGGGAGAAGGGGTAGTTGCCCGATCCTGTCTCAGTCGAACTTCCGAGTGTCAACTGAACGTCTTGAGATGGGGCATACGACGAGCGTACGCCGATTCTGCTCGTTCCGAACGACCCGATCGATGCGTCCAAGACGGTCTCTGACCGTCGAGATGCTGTGTTCGTCATGATATTGATGACTCCCCCCACCGCATTCGCTCCATAGAGGGAAGAGCCCCCGCCTCGCACAAGCTCGATACGCTCGATCTGGTCGACCGGGACCAGCCGGAGATCGGCGAGCCCGAGCTGGACATTATTAATAGTTGCGCCGTCGAGAAGGACGAGCGTCTGCTCCCCGGCCATTCCCCGGAACGAGACCGTCTGGAGGGCGCCTCCTGCGCCGTATTCGCGCACGAAGACCCCTGGCGCGTCTCGAAGGATCAGGCCGAGGCTCGATCCATTCATCATCTCGATCGACTCGCGCGAGAGCTGGGTTACGCGCGAAGGAGAACTGCCGATGGCCACGGGACTGCCGGTTGCGGTCACGACGACTTCCTTCATCGGAAACGTTCTTGCGCTGTCAGGCCGGACTTGCGGTTCGGCATAGAGTATGTGGAAGAAGAGCAGAACTGGAAGAACGCGGATCACGTTTTCCTGTTAAAAATAAAAAACCCCAACCTTCGGCAGGAAAATTGGGGTCCAGATCAATAATAATGGTAGCGTCCACCTTCCCGCGAAGGTCTCTAAAGCTGCACTGCCGGTCGGTCTCCTGGCTTTTCCCGATCTCTGGCCGTCTTCCCATCCCGCATCAGGCGGAACAGTGACTACTTCATGGCAGAGACGAATCCGGGTTTACAGTTGCGGGGCAGCTTCCGAATTATCCCACTCCTGATCTACCATCAGAAGCGGAACTCACGGAATTCCCGTCACCGGCGTGAACTATTGAAAAGAACAAACGACGCCGTCAATATACATCTAAATCCCGGCGTTGTCAAGCACAAATTCGATCAGTAACCGACCGCCACGCCCCCCTCCCGGGAGTCTGGGGCGCCGTACATCCATCCCTGGGCAGTGTCGAATGCGATTGCTTCCAGTTCTCCGAGTGGTCCGTCCGACTCCCACAGCCGATGGCCTTTCTGTTCAAGATTTTGAATGACATCACGGGGAAAACAGAACTTTTCGTAAACAAGGGTGTCGGGCATCCACTGATGGTGAAATCTTGGCGCGTCGACCGCCTCCTGAGGGCCCATGCCGAAATCGATGACATTGCTGATCGCCTGCACGACTGCCGTGATAATTTTTGAGCCTCCCCGGGCACCCAGCGCGAGGAACGGCCTCGAATCCTTCAGTACAATTGTCGGAGTCATGGAGCTGAGCGGGCGTTTGCCGGGCGCAATTGCATTGGCATCGCCGCCGATGAGACCGTAGGCATTCGGCACTCCCGGCTTCGCGCTAAAGTCGTCCATCTCATCATTCAGTAAAAATCCGGCGCCGCCCACCAGCGCCTTGCATCCAAAAAGGTCGTTGAGCGTGTATGTTGTCGAGACGATCGTCCCCGACTCGTCAACGGTACAGTAGTGGGTCGTGTGCCGGCCCTCGTTTCCCTGGGGGCTTCCGTGGCGAACGGATGCACTCTCGGCTGCCCGGGAGGGGTCGATCTCTCTGCGCCGCTCGCCGGCATAGGGCTTCGAAATCAGCGCCCTGACGGGGGCGTCGACATAGCGGGGATCGCCCATGAATTCTGCGCGGTCGGCATAGACGCGTCTCATTGACTCGGCCATCAGGTGCACAGACAATGACGAGTGCCACCCCATCGATGCGAGGTCGTATCCCTCCATAATGTTGAGAATCTCCAGAACGCACAATCCACCTGAGCTCGGAAGGGGAGCGGAAAGAATCTCATACCCGCGATACGAACCTTTGACCGGTTCCCGGACAATCGCCTGATAGTCTTCGAGGTCCTTCTGCGTCATGATCCCGCCCCCCCGGCGCATTTCTTCCAGGATCAGGCGGGCCGTTTCGCCTTTGTAGAAACCCTCCGTTCCCCTCTCCTGGATGCGGCTGAGCGTCGCTGTGAGGTCTGGTTGGCGGAGGGTGTCCCCCTCTTTGAGCAGGACTCCGTTCCGGGTGAATACACTCATCGTGGCTTGAAATCCGGACATGTCGGTTTTACAACTTTCCAGGGAGCGTTCAAGACGCCGATCGACGACGAATCCATTCCTGGCCAAATCGATGGCGGGCCGGAGGACATCGCGAGGACTCATGGTTCCGTAATCGTGGAGGGCTTTGAGCAAACCGGCAACGGTGCCGGGAACGCCCGCTGCCAATTGTCCGATCAGGGTCTTGTCCGTCACATTCCCGGCACTGTCGATGTACATCGTCCGCTGCGAAGCTCCGGGAGCCTTTTCCCGAAAATCGATGACGACCGCCTCCCCTCCCTTTTTGCGGATGAGCATGAACCCTCCTCCGCCGATATTTCCCGCCTCCGGAAAGACCACAGCGAGCACAAAACCCACCGCAACAGCCGCGTCGACGGCGCTGCCCCCCTTTTTCAGAATCTCCAGACCGGCCTCCGAAGCCAGCCGGTCGGCGGACACCACCATTGCGTGCCGGGCACGCACGGGCGCGGGGGATGACGCCAAAGCGGCCTGGGAAACTTGCGCAATCAACGCGATACTGAGCAAAAAATGGAGAGTGAGGCGGCTCACCTGTTGGATCTATTCGGGAGGTTTACAAGGAACGTGTCGATCCGACAGGCCCGCAAGACCGCAGGTCCTGGGGGCCTGTGAATCGGAGAAGCTCCTAGAACGGGAGATCATCCTTCTCCGGCGCGGACTGTTCCTCCGCGACCGGATGTGAATCGTTGGTTCCGCTCGGTTTACCGTCGAGCATGATCATATCATCGGCAATGATCTCGGTGGAGTAGCGCTTGACGCCTGTATTCTTGTCGTCCCAGGACCGGGTCTGGAGTTTTCCCTCCAGATACACCTTACTCCCCTTCTTCAGATACTGCCCGCATATTTCCGCAAGCTTGCGCCATGCAACGATATTGTGCCATTCAGTGCGCTCCTGAACATTCCCTTCGGCATCTTTCCAGCGCTCGTTCGTCGCGACAGAAAACTTTGCGACGGCGACCCCGGACGCTGTGTAACTCACCTCCGGGTCCTTCCCCAGATTGCCGATCAGGGTGGCTTTGTTAAGACTCTTTCCGGCCATACGTCCTCCTTGTATGTTTGATTATACCGTTTTCCGCAGACTTTGTCAACTAAAAGACGGCGCAGCGGGTACCGTGTTCTCTCTTGCTAACGAAGTTGTTCAAGCAGAAGTTTCTCGATCGCGAGGCGATGCTCCGTGAGCACGTAGAGCCGGTCCCCCTTCACCTCGATGTCGACGGCAGCGCATGGATCGTATTTCTGCGTGAGAACAACGCGCAGATGATCGCCTTTGCCCCCCTCACGGAACGCATCGACCGTACAACTGTCGAGAACGTAGACCGTTTTCTCTTCGACAGCGAAGTTTCGAAGGCGCCGGAACAACTTATTTCCGAGCGTCCCGAGATAATTCCCGAAAATGTCGAAGATGACGATCCGATTCAGATCCTGGACGTAGACGCGGTCGTCGCTGCTCACCCGAACCCTCGAAGGTGATTCCAGGCGCCCTTCGCCGGCGCCGATATCGCCGAAGACCGATTCGATAACACCGGACGAGTTCACCTTGGCGATTCTCTTGTTTTCGCCGTCGGTGATGAATAACGATCCAAAGCGGTCTTGAGCAACGCCGCGAGGATAGCCGAACCGCACGGCTGCCGCCTCATCATCCCGCGTCGAGAACGACGAGACGAAGTTGAGATTTCGATCGAAGCGCTGGATGCGGTGGTTCCCGTAATCCGCCACATAAACATCCAGGCCGTTCGGGGCAGTGACATCGGCGGGATGATCGAACGCTTGATCGGTCCAGCCGTAACCGCCGGCCGTCTCAAGCACCTCCCCTTCTGGTGAAAGCTTTACAACCTTGCTGGCGCCGCCTTCGATGACGTACACATTGCCGTGTGGATCAACCGAACAGGCGAGCGCACGCTGAAACACGTCGCGGTCTTGCGACGAATCGCGGGCAATGTGGGCGGGATCGAGGCCTCCGCAAAGGAAACGGGCGACGAGGATGATGAAAACTATGCGAACTCACCCCCGGCACGACTCAACCCGAGGCAACCATACCGGTCAGAACCCAAGTTTGATCGTAATGGTATGGCTCGCATCGAGAAACTTTACAGCCCGATACGCGTAGTCGAGCGTCACATCGAGATCGCCGACAACTGAATGTACGCCTGCCCCGGCGGTACCGCCGAACAGGTAGGTCGACTTGTCGACACCCGGCGATTCGGTCAGCGCATTGTCCGTCGCGTTCTGAGCCAGATCCCACCCGCCCCGGACAAAGAAATTGTCCCTAAACGCGTACTCTGCCCCGATCTTATATTCATCGGCGGTAAAATTATTGTTCTCGAACAGCGAGGCCAACGTGAGACCGCTCTCATCGGAGAGCTTCGTCGTGTATGAAGCCCCGATTTCGATCGTGGACGGGAGTTCGAACGAACCCGCTCCGATATTGTAGAATCCCTGGCGGTTATCGCCCCCGACGGTGCCCGCCTGCGTCAGCGCGGTGCCGCTGAACGTCATTTGCGGTCCGATATTCTTGATGGCGACGCCGATATTGAGACCCGGAATATTCCCGAGGCCGGAATACTGCACCCCGGCGTTAAAAGCGAATCCGGTAGAGCTCACCCGGTCGATTCGTTCGCTGATGAGGTTCGTCGTGACGCCGATCGAGATATTGTCGGCGAGCTGCCTTGAATAGGTAATCCCCATCGTCACAAAGGTGGGCGTGATCACTTCACCCGTCCCATCCGGATTATCTGCAGTAGTGACCGGTATGTCACCGATTCCGAGCGCCTTCAGACTGAAACCGAGCGTCCCGAAACCCGAAAAAGCCGCCGCAATCGCTACATAATTAACCGGTATGTCCGCGATGTAGCTCATGTGAGAGAACATGGCCGTCGTCCCGAACGTCGAGCGCGCCAGGCCTGCCGGGTTCCAGTAAATTGCGTCGATGCCCCCCGTTGTCGCAACCGAGGCCCCGCCCATCGCGATATCACGCGCGCCCACCGGAATCAGCAATTCCGGCGCCGCATTCGTCCCCGAGCGGTTTGATCCGCCGGCGTATCCGAGAGACGCGATGACGACGATCAATATGAAGAGTCCGACGGCCGTTCGCGCACTAGCGATAATCATGATAATCTCCTTTCAAACCACTTGGATGCAATCGTTCCACTTGCATTTCATCGTAATCGGATGCCGTGGCGATCAATAAAAGTCGAGAACTTGTTGTTCCTGAATAATCACGAGCTTCAGCGTCTTTGTAACACCCAGTTTCGGGAACTCGATGTAGGCGACGTAGATCCCGCTTGCGGCCGGCAGGCCATTCTGATTGAGAAGGTCCCATGTCGCAAATTGCGACCCCGAATTCTGGCCGTTCGTGTTCGGATCAATGTATCGCACGAGTGTGCCGCTAAGATTAATGATCCGGATTCTCCAGGCCCCGGGAGGCAGGTGATTAAACGTCACGAATCGAACGAACCTGCTCGTTTCCGCCCGGTTAAATCCGTAATAGGGGTTCGGGAAAACGTTGACCTTTGTGAGGTCGTTCTTCGCAATGTCGTCGCCCTTGTACGTCGCCCCGGAAGGCGTCTTGAACGCAAAGATATCATTTGCCGAATTTACATAGTTGGGGGAGACGTGAATGACGCTTGCTTTAATATCGGCCTGTACGCCGTTCTTGCTGATCCATTCCGCCGCGAACATGACGTCTGCATTCACAAGATTATTCACGGCAGAACCCACCGTTGTTCCATACGTAGACGGCGTGGCGCCATCATATGTTGATTTTGCAACGAAGATGACCTCCACCCCGCCGTTGGGATCCCACGCTCCATTGTTGTTCTGGTCCCTCCATCCGCAATTGAGCTGGCGGGGACTTGACGGATTGGCAATATCCCATACCTGGAACGGCACCGGGACATAATCCTGATATTTGTATGTGCCGCTGCGCCGGTACCGGTAAGCATTCTGCGTCAGCGAGCCGCCGTCGCCAAAGCGGAACTCAATGTCATCGTACGCCGAGGGATCGAGTGTCGTACCGACCGCTCCCAGATAATTCGACATGTCGGCAGCCGTGGTCGCCATATTCCTCAGCTTTGCGGCGCCCGGACCACCGACGACGAACCGCGAATTGGCGAATTCGCCGGTCCACCAATCTGCACCGCTACCCCCCGACCGATCAGCGTTGAGGAGAGGGGGTGGTCCCTTCACGGTGATGAAGAATCCATCAATCGTCGGATAGGTGAAGTCATCTCCTAATTTCGGATTGATAACAGGGTCGACATTTGAAGATCCCGGGTCAATGACGACGCTCGGGCCCTGGTTGACGCCGTTAAACAGCGTATCGGTCCCGGAAATCAGATACCAGTGAAGGATCGGCATGACAACCGTATCCGTGGCACCGGTGTGGTCGGGTCCGTAAGCGAAAGTCGTCTGAACATTCTTAAAATGCACCTGATAGTTCTTGCCCGTGAGGACCGGCGGATTGACCACCTCGATCGTCGCCTTCCCGTCGCTCTTGCCGGAATCGTGCGCGACCGGGACCAGATCCCCGAATCGGGACGCTATCCGTACTCCCGGGTCCGTCGACTGGGGAATCCCCGTAACAATCTGCAGTGTGGCTTCGGAGGAGTGAGAGAGAGCAGTTGATGTGTCCGAGAATCCGTAGGCCGTTACCGCAAAATAATATCGCTGGCCGTTGGCAAGCGGAGCCCCCGAGTGCAGGGCATCAGCAGTATCAAGCAGGAACCGCACGATGCCGTTATCCGTCCCTCGCTGTCGGATCACCTGGACATTGATGCCCAGGCCGACATCAAAGACCGTATCAACGATCGTCCGAATGAAATCCGGAAGATCGTACGTCGCGATCCGCACCGCCCGCGAAAAATCGGCGGATGCCGACGGAAGCTGGTAGACGTTATATCCCTCAAATCTGACGCCCAGGCGGTTAAACGTTTCCGTTGCTGCGACGGCAGTGGAGTCCCACCCCCAGTCGAGCACGAGCTTTCGATCCAGGTTGGCAATCCGTAGCTTCGGATTGGGCGGCGGTTTCGGCAAATTAAACAAATTATCATACGCACTCTGTGCCGCCTTGTCAGTCGACTTGATCACACTGACGCTCGAAAGATAATCACCGCCGAGGCCCGCGACCAGAGCTACAACGACCTCCTGCGTATCCCCGAGCGCCATCGTGAACGGACCGGTGCTCAACATCTCGCGGCGGTCGCCGGGATTGTCGATGGTCCCATCCAGATAACCGGTGTGCGCGACCGGGTCGCCGCTTAACCAAAACTTTGTTTGACTCCCGCCGGGGTACACGAAGGGGGCTCCGGTTATCGGAGTCAAGCCGCGGAGCAGATTGTACCACTGGCCCGCGCCGACATAGCTGAAGGGAGGATCGGAATACGTTCCTCCGGCTGCAAAATAAATCCACGCAGTCATCGGCAAATTCTTGTAGCCATATCGCCGCTTAAGATCAAACACGGCGGAATCGCCGGGGGAAGCGATGATCGGGCCCGCGAAGAAATCGTACCCTACGGCGGGGGGAGCCAGCCCGAACGCCTTGTAACTCAAATCAACATTCGAAGAATTGTAAACGTACCCCAGGCTCAAGTTCGTGTCGCATGCTTCAAAATCATCGCTGTAATCGCCGAGGTCCGGGTCTGCCCACTGACCGATAAACATGCTGTCGATGTGAGAAGTAGGCGATCCGCTCTCTGTCCCTTTATAGATGAATCGAAATTTCTTGAAAATGACGTTCCCGAGAGGGTCCGTTCTGGCGTATCCCCAAAGCGTTGTCTGAACCTCGAGTCCGATCGGGTTTGAGCCGAGGAAGGATTGGCTCTGGGCAGAGTTCAAGTCGTTCATCACAAACCAGACTACCTGGTCCGCGTCAGCCACGCCAGGCTCGTCCTTTGTCGGATCATACACTCCCGCAGGATCGGGGTTATACCCGGGCACTCCATCGCGATCGTAGAACGGCGCACCTTTTGCGGCAGGCCACTCGACCCAATCTATGCGATACTGTTCCCGAACCGCGTCGATGTCAGCCTGTGAGACCGCACTAATCGCCTTATTGTTAAGTTCGGCGGCATCCTGCCTTAAATCCGCGGTTTGCCAGTCTCTGCGGATCCGATAAATCCTCACGCTCTGATCACCGGCCGGTTCCGCTACTCCCTTAGAGATAATTCTCCCCCCAACAGTACCGGGCTGATACGTCTGCCCGTTCACTCGGAGAACCTGTACTCCGCCGTCATGGACCAGACCCCCCCAGATAAGTCCGTCGGCAAAGATACACGTCGCGGTGCCCCTCGGATAGGTAACACCCGCATTCGTCGTCGTCGGATTCCTGGCGGAGGAGCCGTCGTACTCGAGCCACATCGACAGGTTATTGATATTCATCAAGGTCGAGAACGGACCTGTCCCCTGCACCCTCTGGACAGTGCTTCTCTTGGCGCCTGGCCGCTCCCCGGACCGAACTGAACCGAAGGTAACCAGGAGCAATAATGCTGCGCCAAGAAATACCTGAAGTTTTTTCATAGTTGTCTCACCTGTGTTTTTATAGGCTGTAATCCGACCGCGTGATCCACATCAGTAGTCAAGACGGACTCCAAAACGAATTTGCCGGGGAGTACCGAACAGGTCACCACCCTGATTCCGCCAGTAGTGCTGCCGGTCCTGGAGGTTGGCAGCTTGATACATGGCGACATATGCATCACCCCGGCCGGGAGCGTTCACCACCGCGCCGCTTAACGTCGGGTTCGTCAGGAATCCGTCATCGTCGGCGTTCCCGGTCCGGCCGTAGACGTTGACCACGTTCTCGGTGTTGAGGATGTTCTGGACGTAGATGTAGGCGTTGACTTCGAATAATCCCGAAAGATTGAACGACTTGTCAATCCGGGCATCCAGGCTGAAATTCCACGGAGTCACCGATGAGTTGATCGGCTCGTCCGGGTGACGATTCCGGGGGTCGCCGTCGTAGAGTATTCCGCCATCCTCCGGGCCGGTCTGGCCGAGGCCTCCGCTCACCTTCGTATAATTATGCCCGCTGTTGAACGAGAAGAGCACGTTCGCACCGAGCCGTTCGAGGATCGGCCCGCCGTCACCCGGCGCAAAATGATAGTCAACATTGACGCTGCCCCGATGCGCCTGGTTGAAGGTCAACGGCGTAATGATCGTCTGCCGGAGCGTTCCGTTTTCGACGGATGAGATCCCGGAGGTCGTGTTGGATCCGGTTCCCTCCGCATCCTGGAGGGTATAGTTCAACCGGGCCTGAAATCGATTGACGCGGCGTAGCGTGAGCGTGAATTCCAGCCCTTTGGATGTAGAAAAATCCCCGTTCTGAAGGATATCGTATGCCTTCGCGAGCGCTCCGCTTGAGGTAAAAATTTTACCAACCTGAATCTGCCCTGTGATGTCCTTGTAAAATCCGGTCACATCGAACGCGGCAAAGTTCGAGATCTGTTCCGTGAATCCGATTTCGTACTGCGTCGTCCGTTCGGGATCCAGTCCGAGCCCAATTGGGCTCGGTATAAAGTTTCTGCCCGAAACGTACAGGGAGAGAAGCGGCGCTCCGATATAGATGTTGCTTAATTGGGGCGCTTGAATAAACTTGCCGTATTGAAGATGGAATACAGTTCGATCCGTCACCGGGAACGACAACCCAAGTCTCGGGCTCACCGCGTGGAACGGATCCTTCTTTCTCACGGTTGCAGGATCCAGACTGAAGAGATCCCCGTTAAGGAAGGCAGGATTCTGCGCGTTGATAAACTCCCTGTCGTCCGTGTCAAAGTAATCGTACCGGATCCCGCCGTTGATGATAAGATCGTTCAACTCGACCTTATCCTGCACGTACCCCGAAAAAAACGTCGGGTGCTTGGGCCCGTCGAATCCATTGTCGATCTGATTTCCGAACTCGTCGTATCCGATGTTCGAGGGGATCCCGGCGGACCGCATGAGCCGGGTACGCGAATCCGCGTTTCTCACAGAATCCGGTTGCGTGATAAACTGCAGGAACACGTTTTCAAGCCGGCCCACCGAATACTGGCGAACAGTGTATCGCTGATACGATGCTCCCACCTTAAATTCGTGTTTATCGTATTGCGTTGTCAAGTCGGCCGATCCGCCGATGTATATTTGTCTTCGTTTGAGGTAATTCGTCGATGTTCCCAGTCCCGTAACCGAGGACCCGCCGACAATAAGTTCGCCCGGCCGGGCGTACGGAAATCCGTAGAACCGGTACTCCGTCGGAGACAGGCCCAGCCCGCCGTTCATATAGCTGTAGAATTTATACCCGAGCGATGCTGCCACAATGCTGTCCCCGTACGAAAGGATTTGATCCTGCAAATCAGGGTCGTACTGTTTATCACGGCTGTCAAAATAATTTAGATTGATTTCGTAAAATGTCTTAGGGTCGACAAGGTGCGTGACCTTCAGGTTGAACAGGTCGTTGCTTTGATCCCGCATCGGCAGGCGGGATTGATCCAGGATATTCTGCACCGGAAGGTCGTTCAGTTTCCTCCGCTGCCACGAGAGAGCGGTGCCGAACCGGAGGGTGACGGGAGACAGATCCACCGTTATCGTTCCATTCATGTTGTAACGGTTCGAGAGTCTGCCCGGTATCACACCCTCGGGGATCCTAACAGCACCATACCGCGAATTGATTGAGGATGCCGGAACGCCGGGACCGGCAAAAAGGGTGTCCCCCGGCCGACCTCCTCCGGGGCCGTCCACCAGGGCGGCTGGAAATGTCGCATTCGGAAATTCAAAGCCTGTCCAAAAACTTGGCGTCTGGTCGCGGATGAAGGAATTCTCCCCCGCGGCAAAGAGCTTAACTTTATCAGAGACCGGACCGCTGATTGTAAGAACGTGATCCCAATAGCCGTACGAGTACGAGCTTAGAGATTTCGATCCGATACTGCCGAATCGATCGGTCTCGCCTGAATAACTAAGCTTTATCTGACCGCCTCCTGTCCGTAGTTGCTGACGGATGATGCCGGCATTCGCACCGCCGTATTCGGCGTTATATCCGCCCGCCTGAATTTGGAATTCCTCGACGGCTTCCGGAATCAGCGGAATCGCGTTCCCGCCGTTCATCACGTTCCGGCTCGTCGCGCCCTCGATATAGTAACCGACCTCATCCTCCCTGCCGCCGCGGATGTAAATATTATTGTCCTGAAGAACCACGCCCGGCTGGAGCGCAAACACGCCCGTCAGACCCCGTACCGGGATCGCTTTCAGGTCATCGGTTGTCAGAACGCGGACTGCGTTTGTCGCGGATTTATTGATGAGCGGCCGCTCCGAGATGATTTCAACCACGGGCAGCTGGACATCCTGGGCTACGAGTTCGAAATCGAGTTCGGTTGTAAGGTCTGACGTCACCCTGATATTCGATACCGAGGGAGCGTGATAGCCGACCAGACTTGCCCTCAGCGTGTAGATCCCTGCAGGAATATTAAGGATGAGATAATTTCCATCCGGATCGGCGGCCACCCCGTACGGGGTGCTTTCAACCACGACAATGGCGCCTGCCGCCCCCTGATGCGTGTCTTTGAAGGTCACCTTGCCCCTGATTTTACCGGTCGTGCCCGCAAAGACAAGACCTGGAACGAGCAACAAGGCAGCCAACCACAGAGTCGCTTTCATAACCCCTCCAGTCTTCGCAAGAATAACAAGGTCCAAATTTTCGGTTTCTCTGCGAATTAATTTTTCTTGGGTGAATTCCGAACTGCCGCATTCGACCCGCCCACGGCCGCTACCTTGGTCACACCCAGCTGCCGGTCGGACAACTGGAAAAGGCCGAGCGATTTTCCGGATCCTGTGGCAACGACCGTGTACATTCGTGCCCCGGTCAGCGTTGTCGCGGGAAGGGACCCAACTCCGTACTGACCTTTCGCGGAGTCAACTGCGAACTGTCCCCGGACCCGTCCTCCTGGATTTCTCGCCGTATGGAAATTGGCGTACACATGACCGGCGACGATGCTGTCCTTGATATCTGCTGTGAGCGAAGTCCAGGTACCGGAGAACACATTTACCGTCGACGTGTCGGGTACGAGCTGGGCCCGTATTCCTCCGCCGACATGACCCGGGGCTACCGCGAAACGAACATAGATTCTGCCGTTCAGCAGCTCCGAGATCAGCGCAGCCGTCAGCGGTTGAGAATCGGTGCTCTTCCATGTGCCCGCCAGCGTGGTATCGCCGACCGGACTAAGCGAGATGGAGCGGACGAGCGGCCCCGCCGAGCCTGCCGCCGCATTGTAAAATCCTCCGGCAAGAAATAAAGTGTCGAGGGTGTCTTTGGTGGTCATAATAGAGAACGCGAGCCCGTCCCTTGAGAATTTGAACGTACCGGTCCCGGACGCCTTAATCGCGGCATTAGCCGGGACGTCGTTTCCACCCGTCAGTCGGACTCCGGGGAATCCAATAACCTGACCCGTTACGTTAATCGGCACGACAACGGGACCGCTGACGCCGGCGGGGCCGAAATGAAAATGACCGGCTGTGTAAAGGCTGTCCGAAGGGCCGCAGTGCATCACGATCGAATAGGCTGCGCTATCGGCGGCGGTCACCCCGAGTGTGCCTGACCCGGTAGTGTTCGTGGCGACACCGGCCGGCGGTTCCTGGCTTCCGGAGAACGCGGCAACGTATTCTCCATTCGAAACGACGTAAATCGTATGTGTGCCTGCGCTGAGGTTGGCATACCCGGAGGAGGTGCCGTATCCGACGCCCGTCTTGATCGCTGTGCCCGTCGCCGCACTGTCAAAGAATGATATCTGAGGCGCCGACACAAACGCGGCGTGAATGAACTTTACCTGTGCGAGTGCCGGGTCTCCCCCGCCGTTGTTCTTGAAACTGTACCCCTCCTCGGCAGCAGTAAAACGGTTGGATCCGGTCAACCCGAAAACAACGACACTGTTCTGACTGTTCGACCGCAAATTGACCTTCTGCACCGTCGATCCGAAACCGATGTCGCGCCCGCCCGCCGGGACGTCGATGTACACGCTCCCGGCCGCGAATACCAAAGTTGTCACCGGGGTGCCATCCACCGTCACCGGTCCACCAGCGCCATCGGCAGCCGCATCAATAAACCGAGCCAGCGCGTGATAGTCGGGAGGGCTCTGACCTCCGGTCGGCACATCAACGCAGCTCCAGACTATGAGGGTCAGAACTCCGACGGCTAAAAGGAAGCATATACTTCTCGTGGTCATAGCGTGAACCTCCAGGTATGAGAGTGCTCGGGCCCTATGAAACTACCGCAATTTCCGCGGGTTGTGCCTGCGCGACAGGCGTCATCATCCCGCAACAGAGACATGAGAAGGCTCATTGGTGAAAGGAGAAAACGGGCTGAATACAACGGGAAGCGTTGGCGATGGGCGGTAGCAATTCGTGACAATTGACGCTCACTTTCCCTCAAAAGTGATGTCTCCAGGAACTACTATTTCGAGGAATATAGTAAACGGAAAGATACTTGTCAAGTCAAATCAGAGCTCGATCATTTTGACGTCCGAGACGCCGTCGATGAGGGCGATCTGTCCGACCACGTCGGAAGGGGCCGGAGAATCAATCGAAATGATGGTCAACGCCTTTGCGCCGGCTTCGAAACGTCCCAGGGAGAGCCCGCCGATGTTTATTGTTGCCTTGGCAAGAATCGCGCTCACGCTTGCAAGCATTCCGGGCCGGTCGACATTATAATAGAGCAGGAGATGCCCGTACGGCTTGATCTCAAATCGGAAGCCGTCGATGCCCACGATGCGCAAGTCTTTCTCACCGAAGACCGTCCCCGAGAAGCGCCTTGTTTCGGTGTCGGTCTGATACTGCACCGACAGCAGCTGGCCGTAAATGTCATGTCCCCCTTCCTGCAGGAGATGGACTCCGATTCCTCGTTCGCGGGCAATCAGCGGAGCGTTGAGATAATTGACCGGTTCAAAGAGCACGCGCTCGAACGCCCCTTTCAGAACGGCTGCGCTCAGCGCAGGCAGGGAGTCGCGCAGAAACTCTCCGCCGACGGAAACTGTCAGCGATTTCAATGTCCCTGTCTTGAGCTGTGCGAGCAGCCGGCCCAGCTTTTCGGCTAGCAATAAAAACGGACGCACCTCGACTTTCATGGCGGCGGAGATCGCATCAGCATTGACGGATCCGGCCATCCCCCGCCCCAGGAGTGCATCGACCACCTGATGGGCGATCTGGATGGCCACTTTCTCCTGCGCTTCCTCGGTGGAAGCACCGAGGTGCGGAGTCACGACAACGCGGGGATGCTGGACGAGCTTCGAGTTCACCGGCGGCTCATGTTCGAAGACATCGAGCGCCGCTCCCGCGACGCTACCCTCCTCCAATGCTCTCAGGAGTGCCTCTTCGTCCACGATCCCGCCCCGGGCGCAATTAATAACTCTGACGCCACGTTTGCTGAACGAGAGCGACTCCTTTCCTATCAATCCTTTCGTTTCGGGGATCAGGGGCGTATGGACGGTTATAAAATCCGACTCCCGGAGGAGATCGCGAAACCCGACCTGTTGTGCATTCACCCGGGCCGCCACCTCCGCCGATTGGGCGGGATCGAATGCGAGAACCTTCATTCCGAGCGATGCTGCGCGGCGTGAGACCTCTGCGCCGACCTTTCCCAGGCCGATAACTCCGAGCGTCTTGCCGTGCACCTCCGTCCCGACGAACGCGCTCCGTTCCCACTTGCCCGACCGGACGCTTTGATGAGCCTGGGGGATGTTTCTCGCGAGCGCGAGCATCATCGAGATGGTATGTTCCGCCGTCGAGATCGTATTTCCGCCCGGCGTGTTCATTACAATGATCCCCCGCCGGGTCGCCGCGTCGACATCGATATTATCCACACCGGCCCCCGCTCGTCCAACAACTTTGAGATTTTTCCCGGCCTCCAGGACGTCGGCTGACACCTGTGTCTGGCTCCGTACGATGAGCGCCTCTGCTTCCCGCACAAGCTGGAGAATCTCGGAATGCGGAACGCCGGGCCGGTATTCAGTGCGAAAACCGGCAGCGTTAAACACGGCGAGGCCCTGTTGATCCACAGAATCGGTAATCAGTATCGTCATCGGCGAGAGGCCGTCATGCTGATCAACCCGTTGCCGCGCGGAACGTGCGCTGGACAGCACTCACACCGACCCCCGGCTCAAACTTCCATCCGGAATCGGCAAGGGCCCGCTCGACGGCGGCAATCACCGCAACGATGTCGATCTCGTCGTAGTATCCGAGGTGCGAGATCCGGAAAATGCGTCCTTTGAACTTATCCTGCCCCCCGGCGACGGTGACACCATAACGCGACTTGAGGATCGCGTTGAACGATTTCCATTCAATTCCGTCCGGCACATGGACGGCCGTCACGGCGAATGAAGGTCTGGCCGAGAACAGTTTCAGACCGAGCGCTTCAACTCCCGCCCTCACGGCCAGCGCCATCCTCTCGTGTCGCAGCCATACGTTTTCGATTCCTTCATCCCTGATCATTTGAAGGGCGGCGTCAACTCCGATGATCAGTGAGGCAGCCGGCGTCCATGGGGTATCTCCATCTTCGTAGGATTGAAGGGCCTTGCGAAGGTCGAAGTAGAACTTCGGCATGGTTGATGCCGCCATCGCATCGATCGAGCGCTTGCTGAGCGCAACGAAGGCGAGTCCCGGAGGAATCATCAGCCCCTTCTGAGAACCTGTAACGCAGGCGTCGATCCCCCAGTCATCGAATCGAAGCTCATGCGCACCGATTGCCGTAATGCCGTCGACGCAAACGAGCGCAGAGGAGTTTTTGTTGATGGCGCTTGCGAGCGCCCTGACGTCGCTCGCAGCCCCTGAGGATGTCTCGCTATGCGTCAGGACGACAGCCTTGGCCTCCGGATGTCCTTTCAGGAGTTTGAGGATCGGCCCCGCCTCGGGTGCCTGCCCCCATTCAAGTTTTATCTCGACCACATTGAGTCCGAACACCCGGGGCATCTTGACCCAACGCTCACCGAACTTCCCTGCGTTAACGGAGATAATGGTCTCTCCCGGCGAGAACAAACTGACGAACACCGCCTCCATCCCGCCGGTGCCCGAGCAGGTCAGCGTAAGAACAGGCTGTGAGGTCTGGAACAGGTACCTGAGGTTTTCGTTCACCCGGGTAAGGATTTCCTTGAACTCCACGCTCCGATGATGGATGATCGGCTCGGCCATCCTCATCATCACCTTCTCCGGGACGGGAGTCGGGCCTGGGGTAAAGAGACGGCGTTTCATCATGGAGCCGCTCCCTCGGCCGCTTTCCGGTAGACGATTTTTCCGTCCACAATTGTCATCTCGACGTCCGTGGAAAGCACCTCCATTGCAGGCACCTGCATGATGTCCCTGGACAGGATCGTGAGATCGGCAAGCTTCCCCGTTTCAATCGTTCCCTTCTTTTCTTCCTCAAATGAACCATATGCCGCCCACTGTGTAAAACAGCGTGCAGCTTGATCCCGTGTTATTCTTTGGTCGCGGTACCAGCCGTCCTGCGGATATCCATTGCGATCGCTCCGGGCGAATGCCGCATAGAAACCCCACAACGGGTTCATCCCATCGTTTGGGAAGTCGGATCCCCCCAGGATAATCGTTTCGGTCTCAAGAAGTGAGCGCCAGGCATACGCCCCCTTGATCCGGACCGGCCCGAGGCGTGCTTCCGCCCAGTACATGTCGGAAGTCGCAAAAATCGGCTGCACGCTCGGCAGGACGCCTATCTTTTTAAAGCGCGGTATATCCGCCGTCAGCAAGACCTGGGCATGTTCGATGCGGGGGCGGCAATCGGTGCGCGGGAGTGAGCTGAGGACTTTTTCATACGCGTTCAGGACGATGTTGTTTGCCCGATCGCCGATCGCATGGACACAGGGCTGAAATCCGCGCAGCACAGCTTCTTTGATGTTCAATTCCAGATCGGCCGAGCTCATCATGGTTAACCCGCGGTTGCCGGGATCGTCGGAGTATTCGTCGACAAGCGCCGCGCCGCGCGATCCGAGGGCGCCGTCCATGTACATCTTCATTGCCCGCAGCGTCAGCATTCCGTTTGCCTCGCCGATGACGGGTCCCTTCTTTTTCCAGGCGTCCCACGTCGGACCGGGCGCTGAAATCGCGGCATAGACACGCACCGGCAGCCTCTTTTGCGCTGCCAGACGCCGATAGATTTCAATGCGCAACGAGTCGATACCCATATCCTGAACCTCGGTGAGACCCACCTT
>DASQAZ010000147.1:0-23385 GCA_035635475.1 Bacteroidota bacterium
TCGCTTTCCTCCAGCAACCCCGTTAGGTCGGCGGCCGGCCGAATTTCGAAAGGCCCTCCCCGCACCCCGGGGTGCTTCGACATCAATTGAATGGCATGGTTCAGGTCGTTCGCCTCGAGCAGAAGGATTCCACCCAACTGCTCTTTCGTTTCGGCGAATGGACCATCGGTAATGATCACTCTGCCGTTCTGAAATCGCAGCGTTGCGGCGTTACGAGGCGTATCGAGCGCTTCTCCGCCGACAAAGTGACGGTTCTTCCGGAGCATGTCGTCATAGGCGAAGCACTCATCCAAAAAGCTGCCCCGTTCCTCTTCGGACATCGCTTCCCACTTCTTCTCATCCATGTACCCAAGGCATAGGTATTTCATAATCTTCTCCTGATCAAAGTGGATTGACTACATTGCACTCTCGTAGGCTTGCTTCAGTTTCTTCAGGTCGATCTTTTTCATCTTGAGGAGCTCCTCCATGACTCTCTTCGGCTTCCGCGCATTCTTATCTTGAAGGAGCTTCATCAAATCCCTCGGAACGATCTGCCACGACAAACCATACCTGTCTTTGAGCCAGCCGCACTGCTGCGCGTTCTCATCGCCGCCCTTGGAAAGCTTTTCCCAATAATAGTCTATTTCTTTCTGCGTCGCGCAATTGACGACGAATGAAATCGCCTCGGTAAACTTAAAATGAGGCCCGCCGTTGAGCGCCGTGAAATCTTGTCCTTCAAGCTGGAACGCCACAGTCATCACGGTCCCCTTCGGCATTCCTGACGCCTGGGACGCTGCTTCGTCGTAGCGCGTAATCTTCCCCACTTTTGCTTTCTTAAAGATGGAGGCATAGAAATTCGCAGCTTCCTCGGCCTGATTATTGAACCATAAGAACGGGGTGATCTTTTGCATGAGTGAGTCCCTTGTCGTTTACCTGGTTTTCAATCTGCCGCCCAGCCACGTGCAGGGCAGCGCAGTGATGACAAGCGCAATCGGGTACCAATGTTGAGGAGACAGGTTCCATGCCGTTACCATACCGATGGTGCCTGCCGCAATCCCGACGAACCCAAGTATGACGGCGTGACGCATCGGTCGATCGGGCGCCAATTTCGCGGTAACATAACCGCCTCCAACAGTATACATGCAGCGATAGATGAGCGCGAACATGAGCATGAGCGGGGTGGTGGCAAGCGGTTCTGATTGCGGGGGAAGAATAGCAAGGGATTCGAGAACAAAATCTGTCCCGACGCTTAACAGGACTACCGTGATGAACCCTGCGAGGACAGCGATGATACTCTTGAATGTGTCCCTTTTCATATTTTTCCGGCCGTCACTGGAAGAGTGTTCGGAGCCGCGCATCTCGCAGATAAAGTCCACCCCAGAGGAGCACACCGACATAGATCGGGAACAACACAGTGCTGAAGAGCGGGGCGCCGACTCGGACCTGCGTGGCAACGGCGCCGCCCAGATATCCGGTCAGCAGGACGGCGCCGAGAATCGAAGTACGCGGAATACCATAGATGACCAGACAGATGAGTTCGATAATCCCAAGGGGGACAGCAAGCTCCACGGGATATCCGAGTTGTTTGAATGCGTCCGCGACAGGTGCGATCGCCATCAAATGGATCACGCTGTCGAAAAGCAGGAACAGGATTCCAAGGGCGCTGAGAATACGCCCCGTCCAGATCATTTTTTTTGAGCCTGGTTTCGTTTCTGATTGCATTGTCACTGTTTCTTCCCCCATGTCATTTCTTCTTAGTGTAGTTGAGATACGGATTCATCGTTGCCATTGGCTTGTCTCCTTAAGAAAACTTATGATTGATGTAGGTTTGACGATCTGCCCGGCTTCGCTGGACAGTGTTTATTTCTTCTTGCCGGCTATTTCCGAGCGCAAGCGCTCCTCGTCAGAACGGAGTTTGCCTGTCGGATCGACGGGTGCAAAATCTTCCGTCTCGAACACCTGACGGATATCCAGGGTGACGCCGGGACCGAACGGTGCTCGCTTCATCCAATCGATCGCTTCCTGCTTCGACTTGACCTTGATCAGCCAGAATCCGGCGATCAGCTCTTTCGATTCGGTGAAAGGGCCGTCGGTAACGGTAACCTTGCCTCCGCCGAACCGGAGGCGTGCACCCTTGGAGGACGGTTGCAGCCCTTCCCCGGCGAGCATTACTCCAGCTTTTGCCAGTTCCTCGTTGAACTTCCCCATCGCGCCGAGGAGCTGTTCGTCCGGAAGCTTGCCTGCCTCCGACTGCGCGTCTGCGGGCACTATGACCATGAATCGCATCGTCGTATCTCCTTATATTTGTTAAAATAAATGAAATCGGGGTTCGATAGATAGTCGTTCGGCAGCGCCCAAAATCGACAGGACTATCTTATCGGCCTGCCAACTCACTCAAACGCCGCTCGAGAAACTTTCGTTCCGGCTCCTGCTGCGCGAGGTCGAGAGCTCTCGAATAGGCGGCTTTTGCTTCTTCCATTCTCCCGAGGCGTCTGCAGAGCTCCGCACGAGCCGAATGCGCCAGGTGATAATCAGCCAGATCCCCGCGCGCAAGGATGACGTCGATCAGCTCCAGGCCCGCGCCGGGGCCGTCGCGCATCGCCACCGCCACCGCCCGGTTCAATTCAACAACCGGCGATAGCTCCGACCTCAGAAGCAGATCATACAGTCGAACAATCCGATCCCAATCCGTCTCGGCACCCCTGGGTGCATCGGCGTGCACTGCCGCGATCGCCGCCTGGAGCGTGTACCGGCCGACTCGGCGCGACGAGAGTGCTCGTTCCACCAGGGCCTTCCCTTCCGCGATCTGGCTCCGGTTCCAGAGCGATCGGTCCTGGTCATCCAAGAGAACCAGTTCGCCGGCCGGCGACGTGCGCGCAACGCGTCGCGATTCCTGCAGCAGCATCAATGCAAGGAGCCCAATCACTTCCGGTTCAGGGAGCAATTCGATGAGCAGCCGGCCCAGGCGAATCGCCTCCCCCGAAAGATCGGCCCGCGTCAGCGAACTTCCCGAGGAGGCGGAGTATCCCTCGTTAAACACAAGGTAGATCACCTGCAGCACGGTGTCCAGGCGATCGGGCAGATCGGCCTGCGACGGGACTTGATACGGAATGCCCGCCCCGCGGATCTTCGCCTTCGCACGAACGATGCGCTGGGCCAGCGTGGGCGGAGCGGTGAGGAAGGCGCGCGCGATCTCCTCCGTCGTGAGGCCGCACACCTCCCGGAGCGTCAGTGCGATCCGGGCATCCGGCGGCAGTGCCGGGTGGCAGCACGTAAAAATCAGGCGCAGTTGATCGTCTTCGACGCTCTGATCGATCGGCTCCGAAGGGTCCCTGACATCTGCCTGGAATTCGTCGAGAACATCCCCCGGCGACGTCTCGAACCGCGAGCGCCGGCGCATGCCGTCGATCCCTTTGAAACGCCCCGTCGAAACAAGCCACGCCCGCGGATTGGCGGGCACGCCATCGCGGGGCCATTTTTCCATTGCCGCGGTGAAGGCATCGTGCAGCGCCTCCTCCGCAATGTCGAAGTCGCCCAGCAGCCGGATGAGAGTGGCAAGAATGCGGCGCGACTCGGTGCGGTAGAGGGCATCGACGGACTTGCGCACGAGTTCGGCGGGGTTCTCAGTCATCGGCGTGGGCGGCGACAGCTCGTTTTGCTCAAGAGAGTCGTAATGACAACAGCATCGCGACCCTCAATGTACTCAATGGGGCCGAGTAGGTCAACCCTGCGCCACCGGGCCTTTATAAACGGGAAACTTGCGTAAGACGGAAGGGAGGGAGCTCCGCACCGGGTCGTGCGGATTGCGTTGTGAGCGATCGACCGGGATTTCGTCCCGCCATGTCCCGCACCGCGGGACCGGCCGGGATCGTTAGGTCGCGACGGGGAGGGTAATGATGAACTTTGTTCCGCAGCCCGGCTGGGATTGTGCGATAATTTCCCCGTTGTGATTGCGGACGATTTTTCTGCAGACCGGCAATCCGAATCCGTGACCGTCCGGTTTCGTCGTGATGTTTTCGACGAAGAGCTTTTCTTTCACCCGGGGATCGAGGCCGGGGCCGTTGTCGGCGACGATGAGATGCGCGGCGTTATTGATAAAATCGTACTTCGTCTCGAATGTAATCGTCGCTTCGCCGTATGCCTCGACGGCATTGTTTGCCAGGTTCAGGAGCACCTGCTGGATCTGATCGACGTCGATATTTACCTCGGGCAAATCTTCCTCCAATGTAACGACGATCCGATCCTTCCGGAATTTCGGAAGCACTCTGATGAACGCCGCGAAGCTTTCGACGAACGTGTTCAATTGCACCGGCTTCATCTCCGAAGAAACGTTCGACCGGACAAGCAGGTTCTCCGAAAAATTGTGAATCTTTCGGACGCTGTCGATGATGTCCTTCAGGAATTTTTCCGTCGCAGGTGTATCGCTCTTCTTCATTGAGCGCTGAAGCATTTGGGCCTGCAGGAGAATGACATTGAGAATGTTCTTGAGCTCATGGCTCACCTCGGCCGCCATCTCGCCCCGCAGCGCCATCCTCTCGGACCGGATGATATGCTCGTTCGCATCCCTCAATTCGTCATAGGTCTTTTTCAGGTCTTCATAGAGACGCGCATTCCGGATAGCGATCGCGGCCTGCCCTGCCAGAATATCGAAGAGCCGGAGGATGTCTTCCTTGTTGACCGCATGGAGAAACTGGCTGTCGACATAAATGACGCCGATGGTCTCCTCGTGGGTCTGCAGCGGAGCGCACATGATCGTCCGGAGCTCGAGATCGACGATGCTTTGGCGGCGCTCGAAACGCTCGTCGTTCAAAGCGTCCTCCGCGCAAACAGACTCCCCGGTCGCAAAGACATCCTGCAGAACGCTGTCGCTCACCTGGAACTTGCCTGGCGGAATCACGGTGCCCTTTTTGTCGCGTCCCACGACATAATGCAGGCGGCGTGCGGTGTCGGCAAGCATGATGAATCCGCGATCGGCGCGTGTCGTGCGAATCGCGTGATCGATCACGAGTCCCAAAACGTCAGATAGTACGAGTGAGGTATTAATCTTCCGAATGACGCTCAGTACCGTTTCCAGATCGGGAAGGCTTCCCTCCTTGGCGCCGTGCGGCGCCGCCGGACGGTCGCTTCCCGCGCGCCCGCTTCCCGTCTTCACGATCTGATGCTGATTCAATAGCTCGTTCAATCTCATGTGCTTTCCCGCCTGCTCAGGCTTGCCTGCGTGCGGACGACGTCGCTCCCCGCCCCGACGCTCTTGAAATACTTCAGGGCAGTCCGGAACGAAGCATCCGCGGCTTTTCGGCGCCGGCGCTGCCGGTGCATGATGCCGATCTCATGATGCGTTTCGGCAAGATTCAATAGATTCGTGTGCTCTTCATTGATGAGCAGACTCGATTGAAAATACGTTTCCGCAAGATTGTATTCCTTCATCTCTCGAAATATCATCCCCTTGAGTTTATATCCATCGGCGATGCATAACCGGGAGTTTACCGCCGTGAAGTGCCCGAGGGCTTGATTGCAAAACACCAGCGCAAGAGGTCGGTCGTTCAAACGAAAATATGCGCTCGCCTTTCCGAGCTCCGATAATCCGATCAATCTGGGATTGTAGAGCTGTTGAGAGAAGACGAGACTTTTATCGAACTCTCGGATCGCTTCCTGATAATTGCCCTTGGAATGATAGGACATGCCCATATTGTGCCGAAGCTCCGCTATTCTGGTCAGATCTCCGGCCTCCTGAAAGAAGGGGAGCGCCCGGCGGTAGTAGCTCAACGCCTCATCCCAGTTTCCTGCGATGTTTTTTACAATTCCGAGGTTCATCATCACGGTGCCGGTCATTGGTTTCTGCTTTGATCGCTCGAAGCGGCGGAGTGCTTTGGCAAACCACTGTTCCGCCTTCTTGATGTGTCCCTGTTCGGCATCGTTTGCGCCGAAAATGTTGTCGATTCTCGCGACCGCCACGGCGTTGTTCGACTTTAGGAATAATTGCCGGCTCGAATCGAGATCGTGCGCGGCCTGGACCCAACGGGCCTGAAGCGAATACACCTCGCCTCTGCGCAAGAGCGCCTCCGCCGCGTAGTCGGAATGATTCGCTTTCCGGCCATAACCGATAACCATGCCGTACATCTGTTCTGCTTTATCGAGTCGGCCGTGCTGCTTGAAGATATTACCGATACCGAGCAGCATTCCCTGATACTCATCATCGTTGAGGTTCTGCTTGCACAGGGTCATCAGATGGTCGTGAGACATGCCGCCGTTGAGTGACAGCTCCGGCTCCATCGTGCCCGGGGCGGCTTGACCGTTAATCTGATCCAGCACGCGCCTCTCCATCTTGTAACCGGATTTTTGGTCGGCGATAAACTTCGAGACGACCCTGGAGCCGCAATAATTCTTCACCAGAGAAAGAATATCCCCCTCGACGATTTCTTCTCTTTTTGTATTCATGTGTCGATTCACGCCTTTTCGCTTATCGTCCTTGTTCATCAGTGCGCGATCAGTTAGTACGGGATTCGATTATACCAGTCCTGCCGGAAGCGGCGCTTAGTGATGTGCCGCGGGGGGCAGGATGTGCAACGAATCGATGATGATATCGAAGATCCGTCCGAAACCGTACTGGGAGAAGTGCGGTATCCGACCGTTGATGCATTCAAGCGAGCCGGCTGCCGGCGCTACGGTAATGCTTTGCGCGGGCATCTCAACCCACGTGCTTGTAAGTGGATCGTACCAGAACAACTTATATCCTGCGCTTGCTGCGGTGGCTGAAAGACTCAGACCCGAGGCCTTGACCTGCAGCTCGGCCGGAATGTTGAACGCCATCGCGGGGTTGAAATTGAGGACGAGCAACGAATCGTCCAGGCTCATGGTGACGACAACATCCCTGTCCACCGCGTGCGGAGCGAACACAAGGCTGGCATCGATGGTAAAGTGTTTTTGGACCTGCCCGTTATCATACGAGAGGGTTACCGTCCCTCCGCTATCCGCCTTGATGAGCCGGGAAACTGGAATGATTTTATTCAGAGCCACGGGGCCCGGCAGGGCGATCATTTGCGGCGACTTCTTTGGGGCGGCTGATTCTAATGGACTACCCTTCTCGCCGCATCCCGTCATATTCATGGCCACCAGGCCAAGAACCGCGAGCACCATCGTGAACATTTTCATCTTCATACTCCTTGTGCCTCCTGAATGAACGGATTTCCGGCAAACGCCATCCCAGCACGGATTTCCTTATCGCCCGAAGCCATACCGCGAAAAATGAGGGACCTGAGCGCTCTGAGCGACAAACGTCAGGTGCAGGAGGTCCGAAACGATACTCTGGGCCGGCATTTGTACCCAAATTTGCTTGTTCGAATCGTACCAATAGCAACCAGCCTGCTGGCCAAAGAGAAGGTTTGATAGAGTAAGGCCGGTCACCTTGACATCAAGGAGAGCGGGTTTGCTGAACACCAGGCCGTCAGGCGAGAAGTACACAAGCACGCGCGACTGATCCATCGTCATCGTGATCGTGGTGTTTTGCGGGATCGCGCCCGGCGGAATGGTCAGGGTCGCTTTGACTGTGATAGGTAAAATCAGGGGGCCGAGGTAGCTGTAGCTCAGGTTCACCGTTCCCCCGTTTGCCGCGGAGATGGTTCCCGATGCCGTACGTGCGCTCGCCGAAGGCGGCCAGAGTAACGGCCTTGGAAGTGTGATGAAATTCAGGTTCTGGACCGTATTGCTCGTATTTCCGACGAGCGGTGGGAGCGCCTCCGAAGGCACAGATTGCGACTTCAGGGCCGCCGTCCCGGTGCTGTTCACCGGATCCACCGGATTGGCCGTCTGGCAACCGATCATGGCCAGAACCAGGAGCGTAACGAGGATCGACTGATGTATGAATGTGCGTATGTTCATTTCTCTCTCCATGGGTGACGAAAATACTTTTCTGGATTGCATTCACCGGAATAGATACAACGATCGTGCCACATTAGCGATCGTTGAATTTGAATCAATTCGCAGGTAGTGACGCCTGGCCCCGGGATGGTGAGTGCACGACTCGTTGTGAGGCGTGACACAGAAGCTGTAATTCGTGGAATTCAAAACAATACCGTCGATCTGAGGGGAACGTTATGGAGTGACCGGCGACACGGGGTGTAACAATCCGAACAGCCGGCGATCTTTCAATCCAATCCGTTTTTGAGGATTCGATCAAGCCGGGGCCTCGAAACACGCAGAATGTATGCCGCTTTCCTTTTGTTTCCGCGCACAAATTCGAGCACCTTGAGGGCAAATTTCCGCTGGACCTCTTCGATGGATGCCTCGTTGAGAGGAACGACGAGAGAAAAATCATGTTCGGGGGTCATGGGGTCGGTCTCAATGTGCCTGCCCTTCACCGGGACCTGCGCCCCGCCGTTCGAATTCGTCACGAATTCGAAATCGCGCTGGTCGAGACAGTCGTGCTCCTCGAGAAGCACGGCGCGCTCGATGCTGTGTTTTAGTTCGCGGATATTTCCATCCCACTCGTGTTCCATCAGGAGCTGCATTACTTCCGGCGTAACGCTCTTGATCTTCTTGCTGTACAGTTTATTGAATAGATCGATAAAGGTTTTCACCAGCATGGGAATATCTTCTTTTCGCTCTTTCAGGGCGGGAATTTTAAGCGGCATGATGTTGAGCCGGTGATACAGGTCCTTCCGAAAACTGCCGGCCTTTACCTTGCTCTCGAAATCGACGCTCGTTGCGGCGATGATGCGCGCCCTGACCGGAATATCCTGCAGCCCGCCGAGGCGGCGCATGGTGCGGCTTTCGATCACTTTGAGGAGCTTCGACTGCATGGCAAGTGTAATGTCCCCGATCTCGTCGAGGAAGATGCTTCCGTCCCCGGCAAGTTCGAAGAGCCCCACCTTTCTCTCGCGCGCGTCGGTAAAAGCGCCTTTCTCGAAGCCGAACAGCTCTGATTCAAGCAGCGTTTCCGGCAGCGCAGAGCAGGCAATATCCACGAACGGGCTGCTGCTCGAGCTTCCGTTGTAATGAATGGCACGCGCGAGAAGCTCCTTGCCTGTTCCGGTTTCTCCGGTAATGAGCACCGTGAGGGTCGGGTTCTCGATCACTTTCTTCGCTCGCTGCAGCACTTCGATGAGGGAGGGCGAACTTCCGATAATCTGATTGAAGTCATAGGCGCGCTGCTGCAGCTGAAGAAACCGTTTCTGGCTCCGTTCGATGCGCCATCCGTCAAGACGCTCCCTGACGTCGTCCGCCAGCCTCTTGCAATCGTCGGAAAACCGGTAATAATCAGTCGTGCCGCATTTCATCAATTCAACGACATCGCGGTGATCGGCGGACGTCGCGATGGCGAACACGGGGACGTGCGGGAATTGCGGGCGAAATGTTCCGAGAACCTCGACCAGCAGCTCGCGGTCGAACGAGGCGTCGAGCAGTACGATATGTGGCACGCGGAACATCACTCTTCCCGTCAGGAATTTTGGCGTCGATGCGAACTGGAGATGAATCTCATCGGAAGCCACGATCAATTTGCGGACGCGTTCCATCAATTCCTTCTTTCCGCAGAGCAGGATGCCGAATTTGTCGCGCGCCGTTGTCATGGCTGGCCCTCCGCCGGCGTCAAGCACGATTCGAGCGCGGTGATGACCGGCGCGCGGGATTCTGATTGAACATACTGGGCGCGCAAATCATCGGAGCTGAACTTCGAGATGAAGTAGTCAAGAACCAGCTTTGTATTTCGATAGTGCTCTCTTGCTTTCTCGCTGTTTCCCCGCCTCGTGTATTCTTCCCCGAGAGCAAACGAGATTTTCCAGCTCAATTCGGAGAGGTGGTCGTCCCGGATCAGGGCAAGCCCTTCCCGGAAGCACACCAGCGCTTTTTCACCGATCAGGTCCGGGCACTCGCGGGCAACAATGCCGAGGCGATACCTGATCTCGGCCTCAAGACGGGGCGAGAGTTCCTCCGGATGTTCGTCGAGAAGCTCCTTGAGCAACCCCGCGGCGCGTTCCCCAAGACGCATCTCGTGGAGAACCTCGGCCTGCCGGAGGCGCGACAGCAGCCACTTGTCCCTTGCCGATTCCGTTCCCCCGGTGAACGATCCTTCCTGCTGAAATGCGGTTTCTGCGGCCCGGAAGGCCGCGAGCGCCTGCTCACCGCGGTCCATCGCCTGCAGGCACAAGCCGCGCAGGTACGACACCAACCCCCCGAACATCGGAAGGCGAAATTCCTGAATCAGGCGCTCGGCCTCGTCGAGCTTCTGGCCGGCCAGGCCGGCGTTTTCCAGGGCGATGTGGAGCTGAACAAACCCAAGCAGCATTTGTGCCATCCCTTCGGCGTCGTGCATCTCTTCATACAGCGCGTACGATTGCGTCCAGTAGTTCAACGTCTGCTCATATTCCCCTTCGGCGAACGTCACCTCGCCGAGGTTTGTTAAGGCAAACGCGCTGCCCCGCTTGGATTTTAATTCGTCGAAGATCTCTTTGGCCTGTTGATAATGCGACGCCGCCTCCCGGTATTCTTCCAGCTTGAAATGCGCGATGCCCATGTTATTGAGGATTTGGCCGCGCTGGTATCGAGTCCCTTGATCGTTGCAGCGTTCGAGCGCGTCCTCCCACTTTACAAGGGCGCCCCGAAAATCTCTCATCGCGCTCAAGACGTTTCCGATATTATTGAGCGCGTCGATCGTTTTTACCTCGTTGTGCAGTTCATAGATCTCCAGCGCCGTTGTAAACGATCGCAGCGCTTCCTGAAACTTTCCCCGAAAGAACTCGGCAATGCCCAAATCCGTCTCTACCAGGGCGAGCAGCTCTCGGTCGGATTGTGCGCCTGCAAATTCCTTCTGGCCCAGGATCAGCGTAACGGCTTCATCGAAATTGCCTTCGGCAATCTTCAACGAAATAATTTCCTGTTGAATCTCGAAGCGATCCTTTTCGCCCGGCGCCGGGGAGAGTGCGGCTTCGAAATGTTCGAGCGCATCGGCAGGCTTTCCGAGACGGGCAAATGATTTTCCGACCGCAGTATGGATCCGCGTGCGCCGGGCGTCGGTTTCCGGTAACATCGCAAGCAGTTGCCCGTACACCGAAACGCTTTCGGTGTCGGAGCCCAGCCCGACGTAGGCCTCGGCCAGTCTGAAGAGAAGCAGAGCATGCTCCTCGGAGCGTTCGTGGCCCGAGCAGGCAAGTGCTTTCTTGACAAGCGTCAGCGCTTCGGCAAACGCACCGCTCCGGCATGCCGCATCGGAAGCCGCAGCATAGCACGACCGCGCTTTTTCCCGATCGCCGGATAATTCATGGTGCCGGCCGAGCTCGCCGGTATCGCTCCAATCGGCCGGCGTGACGCCCGATGCGATTTTCCCGGCGATCGAGGCATGAAGTTGCCGATGTTCCTTCAGCGAATCGTAGACGCATTGGCGCAACTTGAGATGGAGGAAGGAATATCGTCGTCGCGGCTCGCCGGTCGCCAGAAGATAGCCCTCCCGCTCGAGCGAAAGCAGAAATCGTTCGAGCGTTGCTCCTTCAATCGAAAGAACGCGCCCGAGCGTATCGGCAAACGGAGGTGTCTCGAAGCACGAGAGAATTTCCAGGAGCCGCTGTTGTTCACGGTCAAGCCTCCGATACCGTTCGCCAATCCGCTGCTTGAATTTGATCGAGAGAAATTCTTCGATCGTCGTTGCGGTTTCGTTCGCCCGCAGCGGATCGGTAAGAACTGCAATCGGCAGGGCCGCGGCGGCCGAGGTCGCCGCCTCGACGATCATGGCGGGTGCTCCTCCATAGAGTCGATGGATCCTCTCGGCGATCCCATTCGACGCCAGTTCCTCGCCGAATGATAACCGCAGCATCGTCACGACGTTGTCGATTGAAAGCTCAGGCAGGACAAGCCGGTCCGCATCCGCGCCAAGTATCGAATCATCCGAGGCGCTCGCAAGGATCACCATTCGGCTGTCTCCTGGGCTGCGGCCGAGATCGCAAATGGTATCCCGAGAACACTCGTCGATCTCGTCAAAATCGTCGACAAGGAGAAGAAACGGAAGCACGGAAGAAGCGCCCCGGAGAAACGTTGTATACGCCTCCCTCTTGCGCTGCGGGTTTCCGCCGGCTGACTCTGCGGACATGCCATTCGCCAACCCCGCGCTTCCCTCCACTCCCATGAAACCGGCGGCGTCCATCGAGTCCGCAAGACCGCGCGTCCGGAACTCGATGGCAAGCTGGTGAAGAACGGGCTTAATCGATTCGAAGGAAGCCGGCCGGACGCGCGATTCGAGTACGAGAATCCCGCGCTCACGCGCTTCCCGCCTGATCTGGGACAGGAGCGCGGATTTTCCAACTCCCTCGGGCCCGGCAATGACGACCGGTTTAATGAACGCGTGCTTTGTCCCCTGCAGGCCTTCGAGCATTTCGGTGACGATCCGCTTCTCGTCGGTTCTTCCGACGAACGGAGCCCCCCTGTCAATATACATCGCACGCTTGACGCTCTGCTCGTGCTTCGTCGAGAGGAATCGAAGTAAAGCTTCGCGGGCCGAGGCTGGCCTTTTATCTGGGTTTTTCTGGCATAAGGCGGCGATGATCTCCGGCAGCTTCGAGTCTGCGTCCCCCTGAGCCGGGATATCGGGGAGCGGTTCCGACAGGGTTTTCTTGAGAAGCTCGACGGGTGAGGCCTCCTCGAAGGGGCAATGTCCGGTCCAGAGATGGAATAGTGTGACGCCGAGAGAATATAAATCAACGCGTTGATCGATCGAAAGTCCCTGCACGATTTCCGGAGCGGTGTATTCGAGCGTACCGCGCAACGGGAGGCCCACCGTCTCAACTGTCCGTGTGCTGAACCCAAAATCCGTCAGCTTGACGGTCAGGTATCGCGCTTCCTTGGACGGAAGAATGAGAATATTGTGTGGCTTGACGTCGAAGTGGATCACGCCCTGCCGGTGGATATAATCCAGAACGCCGAGCGTCTGGATACAGAGCTCGTCCAACAATTCAACCCTCCGCCTTCCGGGCGCGATTGCGCCGAAGTAGCCGAGGGCGTCTTCTCCGTCGAGATGCTCCATCGTATAAAAAAGCCTTCCGGCGTAGCGGGGTTCATCGGTGCGGCTCACCGTTCCAAAATCGAAAACCCTGACAAGGTTGGGATGTGATAAATCGGCGAGCACCGAAAATTCTTTCCCGATGGAATTTTCCTCGACACGCTGGGAGGGTGAGAGCAATTTCAAGGCGATCCGATTTCCCGAGAGGGCGTCCTCGGCGAGAAAGACCTCGCCGGCGCCCCCCTTGCCGATCATTCCAAGAATTGTGTAGCGCTCATTGATCATGCGGCGGACCCTTCCCTCTGCATGCGCTCCGCGAGCATGTTGATGACCACGACGACCGTCGAAAGGGCAACTCCCGGAAAGAGGGCGAGCCACCAGGCGGTGTCGATATGGGAAAGAGAGTCGCCGATCATCCCGCCCAGGCTCGGTGTCGGCGGCTGAATCCCCAGCCCGAGAAAACTAAGGGCCGCTTCCGCGAGGATGACGTTGCTCAATTGTAAAACAGCGGCAACCACGATCAGCGGCAACACATTGGGAACGATGTGATCCCGGACGATTTGAACGGGAGATCTCCCGAGCAGACGCGCCGCAAGGACGAATTCACGATCGCGGAGGGAGAGCGCCTCACCGCGCACGATACGGGCGACGCCCATCCATCCGGTGCCCGCAAGCACCAGGATCAGGAGCATCGCCGAATTTCCAAAGAACGCAACGAGTGCAATGACCAGGAACAGGGATGGGAAGGCAAGAAAGAGGTCCGTCACTCTCATCAGCAATTGGTCGATCCACCCTCCCGCCATGCCGGCCAGAACGCCGATGAGGCACCCGACGACGATCGCCCCTATCATGGCGGAAAGTCCGACTGCAAACGACATGCGGAGCCCGTACAGGAGACGGCTGAAGACGTCCCGTCCCAGATCATCCGTCCCCAGAAGAAATATCTGAGTCTTGCCGGGCCCCGGGGGCCCACGCCGATGAATCAAATCGTTATTGATTTCTTCGAGTGTCTTGCCGGCATAGGATCGCGATTGTCCCGGATGCTCGGTCCACGTGCGGCCTGACCGTTTCGAAACGCTGCTTGAAAGCGGCTTGAGAAGGCGCGTCTTTCGCAGATCGGCCTGCGCCGAGGGATCGAACGGCGCCAGAAGCGGCGCCGACACGGCGACCGTCAGCAGGAACGCGATGAGCGACGGCAAAAACCATCGGGTCCTGGCGGCCGGACTCAACACGGGCTTTTCTGGACGGGAATCCGGCCGGAGTGTCTTGATGCATCGCTGACCGAAAAACAGTGACCCCGACACCCAGGCCGCAGCGGCCAGCCAATACTCGGCGACTTCGACGCGGACGGATGGGGACGTGTCTGCGCTGAGTCCGAGAAAACCATAGACCGTCAGCGCGAGCGATGCGAGACTCATAAAAAGAAGCTGCCACCGCCAGACGAGCACCCCGGCGAACAGGCATGCGAGCAGGACCCACCAGTACAGTTCCCCCTTTCCGCGCCGGCTGCCGGGGCTCACGATGCCGCCCTCATTCGGGGATCTGCAACATTATACAATATGTCGGCGATCAGGTTGCCAGTGATCACGAGGATGCCGGAGAACAGAGCGCAGCCCATCACCAGCGGATAGTCGCGCGCCGAGATCGCCTGAACGGCGAGCCGTCCCATTCCGGGCCAGGCAAAGATTGTCTCGGTGACGAGGGCGCCGGAGAGCAGGGTCCCGATTTCCAGCCCCAGAAGAGTGATCACCGGGCTGATGGCATTGGGCAATTCGTAGCGAAAAAATATTCTCCGGCGGGAGAGTCCAAGGCTCCAGGCGAAGGTAACGTACTCTTCCCTGCGGACCTTGAGAAGGTTCGGATGAACGAACCGGGCGATTGTTGCGGCCCCCGGAATGGCGATCGTCAGCGCGGGCAGTACGAGATGCAGCAAGAGGTCGCCCACTGATTCAAAGGTTGAAAGATGCTCTGCATCCACCGAATGCATTTGCGAGGACGGGAACAGGCCAAGGCTGTAGGAAAATGCCGCGAGCAGGACCAATCCGATCCAGAACGTTGGCAGCGTGCAAACAATCAAGCTTGCGTTCATGACCGCTTTCTCGATGAGAGAACCGTGGAAGCGGACCGCGGCGAGGCCGATGCTCAAGCCAAGCGCGACTTCGAGCAGGATCGCCGCAAGGGCAAGAATCGCCGTATTGGAAAAAAATTGGAGAAGAACGTCCGATACCGGGCGTTGATGGCTGAATGAGACCCCCAGGTTTCCCTTCACCGCATTCCACAGCCAGTGGCCGTACTGTGCCGGAAGCGTCTGATCGAGGCCGAACTGGTGGCGAAGTTCAACGGCAACCCGGGCGGGGATTGTCGGAGCGATCATCGATTGGACAGGATCGCCGGGCGCGAGGTGAATGATCGCGAACATCACCGTCAACAGGCCGGCCATCAGCGCGATTGCGGATATGATCCTATGGACGATAAGTTTTACCATACTTTGCACAAGCGGACTATCGGCCGGATGCAACGACCGGTTCGGTGTGCCATTCTTCCGCGCGGTACGCAATCCCCAGAATGCCCATGTTCGTTCCCCGCACCCGCTTGTTCACCGCCACGAGATCGTTCAGCCAGTACAAGAACGTGCAGGGCTGTTCTCGCTGCAGGAGCGCCTGGAACTCCTTCCACGAGGCGGCATAATCGGTCTCCCTCGCGACGCGTCTCGCGCCCGCAAGAATCTCATCCGCACGCCGGTTGCGGAACGACGGGATGTTGAAGCGCGATCGCTCAAGATCGCTCCCCCACATTTCGTCGAGCTGCATTTGCAGGGGCACGCTGAAACCCGCGATACAGGCGTCAAATTGTTTTGCCCCCACGGCGTTCCAGAATGCCGATCGCTCCACCTGCTCGATCTTCATCTCGGCTCCCATGGTGCGCAGTGCGCGCTGCACGATCGTGGCAATGGTTGCGCGCAACTGGTTCCCCGCCGGGACCTTCAACGTGAACGAGAATTTGGTCCCATTGCGGTCAAGTACGCCGTCGCCGTCCGTGTCGCGCCACCCCTCTTCCCTCAGCAGTTCGGAAGCCTTTTTCGGGTCGAACGGAAGCGGAGGCAGGCTGTCGTTGTATGCCCACCGGAAAAGCGGCGAAACGGGTCCGATGCACTCCCTTCCATAGCTGTGGAGATAGGTATCGACGATCTCTTTCCTATTAATCGAAAGCGTCAGCGCCCGGCGCACTTTAGCGCTGCCGAACAACGGGTGGGGCTGGATGTGTTTACCGTGAGATCTGTCATATTCCAGCGGATCGATGTTATTCCAATTGATCGCATCGTAAAACCGCTCGCCCAGCGAAACAATTTCAAATTGAGGGGCCGCCTTCGCGAGCTCAAGGGCATCGTCGACATTGACGTACGGGAAGACGTCGATTTCACCGGAGCGCAACTGCATCAGCCGTGAGTGATAATCCGGCACAACGCGAAAAATGACCTCTGATAGCTTTCCGGGGTGCGGCAGCCGGGATGTTCCGTTCGGCACGAGCCTGACCTCCTCCATCGGCTTCCAGACCTTCAGAAGGAAGGGCCCGGCGCCGACAGGCTGACGGCCTGTTGTGCCGTCCCTGAGGCCCGTTCTTGGGAGGTTTTCAAAAATATGCGCCGGCAGAATAGGAAGGCCGGCGTCAAATAATTGCCCCGCATACGGATGATCGAAATGGAAGATGACCGTGCTGTCGTCGACCGTCTCAATCGCCCTTGCGACATCCGGTCTGCCGTCCGGCGTGCGGCGCAAACCTTCGACGGAAGTCTGGCGGACACTGGCAACAGCGGTATCTCCGTAGAGGGTGTACGACAAGCGGACGTCCCGGGACGTAATTCGCGCGCCGTCCGACCAGGATGCATCGGTGCGGAGGTGGAATCGAATGTCTCTGTTCCCGTTTTCGTACTCCCACGATGAGGCAAGCAACGGTGCATACTCCTTCGTGCCGTCAGCGCTTTTGAATTTGACGCTCAGCAGGCCCGGAAACAAAAGATCGTTGATTTCACCCGCCGTAACGTCCTCCGCGAATAAGGGGTTAAAGCTGTCGACGTCTCCTTCGATGGCGACGACCACCTGCTCGCCGTCCCGGGCGGCGCGATCCTTTGTTCCGGAGCAGCCCGCGCAAGCGATCATCGTGACCGCCGTCAGCACAAAACGATAAACATTGCAACGGAATGATACAATCATATGAGAGGGTATCGTTTTCATACTTTTAAACATCGCTCCAAGCTATTCAAATTGAACACGAGTGTCAACGAGACTGTAATAAAATGTTACACAGATCACATCCGGTAACACGAAGGCTTGAAATTGCACCCGTTATTATCTACCATGGCGACAGGCGACATGACGAAAGAATCATTGCTCCGGATAGAAGGGTTGAATGTGGCCGCGACGGGAGTATCCTCGCCGAGGGAGCTTCTTCATGACGTCTCTTTTACGATCGAGGCCGGCGGGATAACCGCAATCATCGGGGAGAGCGGAAGCGGAAAAACAATTCTCACGAGGGCGCTCACGAACCTTTTCCCTTCTAAAAACATTCGGGTCGAAGGAACCGTCACCTTCGACGGCTCGAATTTGCTTGCGTTGAGGGATAGACAACTCAGAACGATCCGCAGGACGTCCATCCGGTATGTCTTCCAGGAGCCCGCCTCCTCGCTCAATCCGCTTCTGCTTCTTCAATTGCAGGCGTCCCAGGCCCTTTCTGAACAAGACGGCCGGCAACATTATAGTGAGATCGCAGCCCTTTGCCTCCAGATGGGCGTGGCTGAACCGGCCCGCGCGATGGCTGCGTACCCTCACCAGTTGAGCGTCGGAACTCTTCAGCGTGCGATTATTGCAATGGGAATGCTCGGACACCCGAAGCTGATTATCGCCGACGAACCGACAAGCGCCATCGACGCCTCGCAGAGATTTCAGATCCTCGATTTGTTTTACAAGCAATGCAGGACCAGAGGGATGGCGCTCCTTTTGACAACGCACGACGTGGAAATCGCTCGCCGGTATGCCGATACGATGATCGTTCTACACTCGGGCCGGATCGTCGAATGCGCCCCCGCCGACGCTTTTTTTCGAAACCCGCTTCATGGAAAATCGGCAGCGCTGCTTTCCGATGTGCAGCTCATGGCCGGGCGCGAAGCCGGCCTTCACGCCGGCGGAATCACGGACTGTGCTCGCGCATCGGGATGTCCGGTGCCATTGCTTGAAGTGAAAGATCTCAGCGTCGCTTCCCGCCGCCCGTCATTCAGCCGGCACCCCGAACATCGGATTCTTCGATCGGTTAGTTTCGCACTTGATGAGGGTGTTACGATGGGACTTATAGGTGAAAGCGGGAGCGGAAAGACAACGCTTGCCAGATGCATTGCCGGTCTTGTCCGGCCCGCCGCCGGGACGATCTCGGTCACGGGGGTCAATATTTTCCCCGAAATGCAAAACCGGCGCGAACTCGGGACCGCGATTCAACTCGTCTTTCAAAATTATTCGGATTCACTCGACCCGCGCCTGGACATCAGATCGGCATTGCTCGAGGGCATGAACGGGCATGAACCCGAGGAAAAACTTGCCGAGCTTTGTTTGATGATGGCCCTTCCACCGGAGATTCTTCAACGGTTCCCGCGCGAACTCAGCGGCGGCCAACGGCAGCGCGTCGTCCTTGCGCGGGCGCTTGCCGTTTCTCCGAAACTGCTCATCCTGGATGAGCCCACATCCGCGCTCGATCCGGCGACCCAGTTGCACATTGTAGAGACAATCAGGCGGATCAGGCAGTTGACCGGCGTCGCGATTCTCTACATATCGCACGACTTGCGCACAAGTGCTCTTCTTTGCGAGAAGCTGCTCGTCCTCCACAACGGGACTATCGTCGAAGGCGGCGAAACCGCCCGCATTCTCAGAGCTCCGGAACACGATTATACGCGCCAGATTGTGCAGGCGACATTTGCGTAAAATGAGCGATTATGGGCCATAAACCGGCGTTCTATAATGCGAATCACAAAGCGGTTGACACGGTGGCACTTTATCGTTATTTTTTGCGGAGTCAGAAGAGTGGTATGTTGCGGTGGAACTTTTGCGACGATATAAAACCGGGAGAAGCACGTTGGACGATCGTCTAAGGGCAGTCCGTCCCGCCACATTTAAATCGGGCGCCCGGAGCAAAGTCCCAACATCGACCGCGCTGATCTCCGCGCTTCTGCTCGGCTTTCTGATCACAAGCGAAGCCGATGCCCAGCACCTCCCCAACGACACAGTCTCCGTCGTGCAGTTGAAGCAAATAAATCTCGAAGAGCTGATGCAAATGGACATCACCTCCGTCTCGAAGCGGCCGGAAAAACTGTTCGAGACTCCTGCGGCGGCCCAGGTTGTCACGCAAGAGGATATCCGCCGATCCGGAGCGACGACCCTGCCGGAGGCCCTGCGGCTTGCTCCGAATCTCGGTGCGGCCCGGGTTGACGCGCGGGGATGGGCGATCAGCGCAAGAGGCTTTAACGGCACGACTTCAAATAAACTGCTCGTCATGCTCGACGGCCGCTCCGTTTACACTCCCCTCTACTCGGGCGTGTTCTGGGATGTTCAGAACGCCTTCCTCGACGACGTCGAGCGCATCGAAGTCATCAGCGGCCCCGGGGGGACGCTGTGGGGGGCAAACGCGATCAACGGCGTCATCAACGTCATTGAGAAAAATTCGAATGATTCCTCCGCGCAGGGATTGAGGGCCACGGCGGCGGCGGGAACGAGAGACTGGACCTCCGACGGGGTCCGGTATGGAGGACGGTTGGGGGAACAGGCATCCTATCGCGTCTATGGGATGTATTTTTCCAAGGGCAATTTTAAGCTTCCAAGCGGCGCCGATGCCCGCGACGCCTGGAAGCTGGGGCAGGGCGGATTTCGCGCCGATTGGAATGCGAGCGAGCTCGACGCGGTCACGCTGCATGCCGGCCTGTACGACGGGAGCGCCGATCAGGCGGGTCAAAAGGATTTTTCGGCTACCGGCGGAAACGTTGTCGGCCGCTGGAACCGCAGCCTTGGCGAGCATTCCACGCTGGAAACGCAGGCATATTTCGACCGCACGCACAGGACCATTCCCGGAACGTTCGGTGAAGAATTGAATACGTATGATTTCGATGTCCAGCATCATCTTTCGCTGGAAAGCCGGAACGAGCTCGTCTGGGGCGCGGGGATCCGTTATTCCGTCGACGACGTGGAGAATACACCCGTCCTCGCATTCCTGCCCGCGCATCTCGTGATGCGGCTTTATACGGGATTTCTTCAGGACGAATTAACCCTCATACCAAGCACGCTGCGCCTCGCCATCGGCTCGAAATTTGAGCACAACGATTTTTCGGGGTTCGAGTACCAGCCCAGCGCTCGAATTTCCTGGACTCCGGCTGAAAACCAATTCATCTGGGCGGCTGTTTCGCGCCCCGTGAGAACGCCGTCGCGGATCGACCGGGATCTGTTCGTTCCCGGGAACCCCCCGTATAACTTCTTTGCAGGCAGTCCGAATTTCATTTCCGAAAAACTGATTGCCTATGAGGTGGGATATCGTATCGGTTCACCGTCGGTTACTTTTGATGTCGCGACGTTCTACAATCGATACGACGACCTGCGGAGCCTCGAGCCCGGCCCGCCTTTGGTTTTTGCGAACGGATTGGAAGGCACGTCCTACGGCGCCGAAGCGGTGGTTGCTTATCAACTCGCCGGCTGGTGGAGGGCGAAGAGTGGATATGCGTATGTTCAAAAAGAGATCCGGCTAAAACCCTGGAGCAGAGACCTCAATAACGGTGAAGGAGAAGGGAGCGATCCGAAGCATCGCGTGAAAATTCAGTCGTTCATGGACCTTTGCCATGGTCTGGAGCTCGACGCGTGGCTGCGGCTCGTCAGCGAGGTGTCGAACACGAGGGATCCGGTCCCGGGTTATGTCTCTCTCGATCTGCGTCTGGGTTACCGGGTATCTCCGAACTTTGCGCTCTCGATTCTGGGACAGGATCTCCTGCGCGACCAGCATCCGGAATTCGGTATGCCGAACACGCGCGAGGAAGTCCCGCGAGGCGTGCTGGGGAGGATCGATTGGACCTACTGATCATCGCCCCAAGTGTTTCCGGACAGTCCGTCAAAGCGAATCGCCGGCTTCCGGCTGGCCGGCGGCTCCACTCCCTGATCGCGCTCATTCTCCTCACCGCCTGCTCGGCTGCCGAGGGCCCGGCGCAGCATGATTCCGGGCTGGAATACAAATTCAAGGCCGCATACCTTTATAACTTCCTCCAGTTCATCGAGTGGCCCGAAACCGCATTCGCGACCAAATCTTCGCCGGTCGTAATTGGCATCTTCAGTCAGGATCCGCTTGCCCGCGAGCTCGGGCAACTAGTGGAGGGCGAGTCGATCAACGGACGGAAGATCATCGTCCAGAATTATCGCACGACGCGAAACATCAAGGAATGCAATGTGATCTTTATCCCCGGGTCTCAGGAGGGCCAGATTGGGACGATCCTCTCCGCGCTGGATGACCTCAGCGTCCTGACGGTCAGCGAGGTCGAGGGATTTGCACAGAACGGCGGCGCGATTAATTTTTACGTGCAGGATAATAAACTCCGGTTCGAGATCAACCCCGACGTTCTGAAGAAAGTGAACCTCAAGGCGAGCTCGCGGCTGCTCCGGCTTGCGAGGATCGTAGAACCCGCCGGACGAGGAGGGTGATCACTTGACCCTTCTGCGCGGCAATTCCATCAGCGGAAAGCTCAAAACGGTAATCATGTCCACCAGTCTGCTTTCCATCCTCCTTGCGACCGCGGGTTTTGTCGTCTATGAATATGCGACGTTCCGGCAGCTTCTCGTCAACGACCTCGCGACGAAAGCGGAAATCATCGGCCAAAATTGCGCGGCGGCGATCGTGTTTGCCAACGCGGAAGATGCCCAGCAGACGCTCGCAGCGCTGCGGTCACAGCAGCATATCGAGTTCGCAGCCGTTTATAATAAAGAGGGCGCGTTGTTCGTCACCTATGCGCGTGTACAAAGCGGACCGCCCGCCGCCGCAAAGCCCGAACCAGACGGATACCGGTTCGAGCAGAACCGCCTGAGGCTATTTCAGCCGATCATCGTGAACAACGCACGCGTCGGGACGCTCTATGTTGAATCGAATCTGGACGCGCTCAAGGATCGTATCGTGTCATACGGCTCGATCGCCCTCCTGGTCGTTGTCACCTGTTCGGTCGTCGCATTCCTGTTCGCCTCCAGGCTTCAGAAGCGCATTTCGCATCCGATACTGGCTCTGGCCGAGACTTCGAGGGTGGTTTCCGAGCGGCAGGATTACTCCGTCCGCGCCCAAAAAATATCGAACGACGAGCTCGGCGCCCTCGCCGACGCCTTTAACGAAATGCTCTCGCAGATTCAACAGCGCGAGGCCACCCTGCAGCAGGCGAACGCCGCGATGGCGCGGGAGATTGCCGAGCGGAACAAGGCGGAGAAAATATTGGGGGCGAGCGAAGAGAGATTCCGGCGTCTTTTTGACAGCCACCCCCTTCCGATGTGGGTCTACGATGCGCAATCCCTTCAGTTTCTCGTCGTCAACGAAAGCGCGATCAAGGAATACGGGTATTCGCGCGAAGAATTCCTTGAGATGAGAATAACGGAAATCCGGCCTCCCGAGGAAATCCCGGATCTGCTGGCCAGTACACAGAGCGGCAGGCCGCCTCTGCAATCCTCGGGTCCCTGGCGTCACCGCAGGAAAGACGGCGAACTTGTCGAGGTCGAGATCGTATCGCATTCGACGGAGTTCGAGGGCCGTCCCGCGTTTCTCGTGGTGGCGATCAATATTACGGAAAGAAGAAAAGCGGAACGCGAGTTGAAAGTCAGCGAAGAGCGATACCGGTCGCTCGTCGCCGCGATGACATCGATCGTGTGGACTGCGGACCACGAGGGAAAGTTCGTTCTTCCTCAACGATCGTGGGAGAAATACACCGGTCAGCGATGGGAAGAGCACGCCGGTCTCGGATGCATGAACGCCATCCATCCGGACGATCGTGATCGAGTTAGAAAAATCTGGGAAGAAGCGAGCGCCGCTAAAGCTTTGTACGAATCCGAGGGAAGAATCTGGCATGCAGTGAGCCAGTCGTATCGGTACTTCACGGCGAGGGCAGTTCCCCTCTTTCGCGCGGATAAGTCCGTGCGCGAATGGATCGGCACCGTCACCGATGTGCACGACCGGAGGAAAGCGGAAGAAGAAATCAGAAAGCTCAACCTTGAACTCGAAGAACGGATCCAGCAGCGGACGGCACAGTTGGAGGCAACCAACAAGGAGCTTGAGGCATTCTCCTATTCTGTTTCTCATGACCTTCGGTCGCCTCTCCGCAGCATCGACGGCTTCAGTCAGGCATTACTGGAAGACGAAGCCGATAAAGTGAGTGAACA
>DASQAZ010000148.1:0-19525 GCA_035635475.1 Bacteroidota bacterium
TCCTGTGGCTTGAGCAGCGCAAAGCGTCAGATGTCCAACTCGCATTTTTTAATATAAATGCCGGTCTCGGTTTCCTCGTCTTTGGGATGATCGTCACCGGAGCCGTGGTCCGTTGAGAATTGTCGTCGGGATAACCGGCTCGTCGGGGGCAGTCTACGCGCTTGATTTTCTGAAGCGGTGTCCCGCCGATAAATTCCTCATCGTCAGTAAATGGGGCAAAGCACTCCTGAAAGACGAACTGAACCTCTCCGAGAAGGATTTGCAGCCCCACGTCAAGCGCCAGTTTCCGAATGACGATCTGACAGCGCCCCTTGCATCGGGTTCCAATCGATTTGATGCATTCGTCCTCATCCCCTGCTCGACGTCGACCCTGGGAAAGATCGCCTCGGGAATCGGCGATACTCTGATCACGCGCACTGCGCAGGTTGCATTGAAGGAGCGATACCGTCTGGTTCTCTGCATCCGGGAAACACCGCTCTCCACCATCGTGATCGAGCAGTGCGCGAAACTCTCCCGCGACGGTGCGATCGTCATGCCGATCTCGCCGCCCCTCTACTTCGTGCCGAAAACAGTCGACGAATACGTCGGCGCCTTCACCGACAAACTGCTCGGAGTGCTGGGGATCCGCGATTCCGCCGGCTGGCGGTCGAAAGAGCTTGAGTGATAGACAATGACTGAAAAGGAATTCATGAGGAGGGTGTCGAACGGGAATCGCGATGTTCTGCAGGAACTCATCGATATCCTCGAACGGAATGATATCGCGCATTGTGTTATCGGGGGACTCGCGGTCAATGCGTACGCTGAACCCGTCGTGAGTCTTGACCTTGACATTGTCATCGCGGCGAAGGACACGGACAAGCTGCTCGGCGCGCTGCCGAAAGATTTTGTTGTTCGAGTTGAAAAACATAGCACGAATATCTCAACGCCGGGCTCGGATCTGCGAATCCAGATACAGTCCGATCCCCGGTATCAGCCATTCATTGGGCCCTCCCAACGACGGAAGGTGCTCGGTTATAACCTTCCGGTCGCAACCGTGGAAGATGTGCTCAAAGGAAAGGTCTGGGCATATTCCGACCCAGAACGACGCGCGAGCAAGCGGCAGAAGGACCTGGCAGATATCATGAGGCTCATCGAGATGCATCCGGATCTGGTTCAGTCAGTCCCCCCGGACTTGCGTAAGAAGCTTTCCGAAAAACCTTAAATGGCCCAGCGTGATTTCCGGGGCCATCTCGCCGCACTTCAGGCTAACGGCGAACTCCACCGCACGAATGTCGAAGTTGATCCGGCCCTCGAGCTCACCGAAGTATCAACGCGCGCGCTGAAGGAAGGGAAACCGGCGCTTCTGGTTGAGCGCCCGAAGGGATCAGAGATCCCGCTCGTTGTCAACCATTTTGCGAGCTCAAGGCGGATTGAGCTGGCCCTCGGAAGGCATCCCGATCAGATCGGCGAAGAGTTGATCGGGTTTCTCGACCGGGCTTTTCCCCCCACCCTCAAGTCACTTCTCGAAGGGAGGCGCACCCTCAAGAAGTTGTTCAATTCCCGGCCGAAGAACGTTCACTCGGGAGATTCTCAGCAGGTCCGGATGCCGCCTGATCTCGATCGGCTGCCGATTCAGATCTGCTGGCCAAAAGACGGCGGACGCTTCATAACCTATGGACAAGTGATCACGTACGATCCGGGCGACGGCAAACGTAACATCGGCATTTACCGTCTCCATGTGTATGACAAGAGTACGACGGGAATGCATTGGCAGATTCAAAAGGGAGGCGGGTTCCACTATTTCCAGTCGGAGAAGAAGGGAAAGGATTTGGAGCTCGCAGTCGCTCTTGGAACGGATCCCGCATTGACCCTCGCGACAGTCGCTGCGTTGCCGGAGGGGTTCGACGAGGCAATGTTCGCCGGATTTCTTCAAGGCCGGCGCGTGGAATTCACACAGGGCAGGACCGTTTCCATTTTTGTTCCCGCTTCGGCGGAGTTTGTCCTGGAAGGCCTTGTGCCACCGAGGGAGCGGCGGATGGAAGGGCCGTTCGGGGATCATTTCGGTCACTATTCCGATGCTGCGGAATTCCCCGTCTTCCATGTCCGGGCGATCACGCACCGGCGCAATCCGATTTATCCTGCGATCGTGGTCGGAAAACCTCCGATGGAGGACAAGTTTCTCGGCGATGCCACGCAACAGATTCTCGGTCCTCTGGTCAAGCTAATTCACAAAGAGGTCAAGAGCCTCTGGGCATACTATGAAGCGGGATTTCATAACCTCCTTGTTGTATCGATCGAAGAGAGATATGCGAAAGAGGCCATGAAAACGGCGCTGGGACTCATGGGGACCGGCCAGCTTTCCCTGACGAAATGTTTGGTCACCGTATCGGCGGGCATCGATGTGCGGGACTGGCATGCGGTGTTGCATGAGATCCGCGAACAATTCGAGCCGCATTTTGATTTCATTATGATCCCGAAAGTCCCTCTCGACACGCTCGACTTTACGAGCTACAAGATGAACCTGGGCAGCAAGATGATTATCGATGCGACGAAGAAGCGACGTGCGGCGGGCGCCTCCGGAAGCGGTGGTCGGGAAGCATCGAAAAAGACTCCAGAGTCGGGCAAGCTCCGGTCCGCGCTCATGGAATCTGACGCCCGCATCCGCGACGCGAATCTTATCGATGATACTCTCTTACTGGTCAAAACCGCATCGGGGGGAAGGGAATTGATGGAGAAACTCGTCAAGGATCCCCGCCTCGAGGGTATACCGGTGCTTGCAGTAGTGAGCGATGACGTGGATATTTACCGTCAGGAGAGTTATATTTGGGGGATATTCACGCGTTTCGACTGCGAGCGGGATGTTTTTTTCACGGAGAATAAGCTCGTGGGTATCTCGCCTATATATAGAGGAGTGATGGGCATCGATGCGACATGGAAGCCCGGCTATCCCGCGCCGCTTGTTATGAGCGATGAAATTGTCCGGCGCGTCGATGAGAAGTGGGGGAGGATCTGGAAGTGAAGGGGCCCATCGCAGGGACAGATCGATTTCCTTCCTCGCAGGGCGAAATGTCTCACAACCACGGAATTCTGAAAATCGCCTCAATGGGCTTGCCCTTTCTATTATCCCTGCAATGCAGCAACGGGGACGAAACGAGACATGTTAAATCCATTTTGAATGCGAAGTGGTCGCCGAGCAACAACTATATCTCCTTTCTCAAGCGAGAGTATTCTTATGTGGTGCCGAAAAAAAGCGGCTGCGGGACTGATGTATCCTATCCCGAGCCGGTGCCGGCGGAGCGTCCGGTGTACGATCTCTACCTGATGAGTCCTGCCAGAACGCTTGAGAAAAAGATTGCAGCGGCTTTTCTCTTGTCAAACGAGAAGTACGCATGGTCGCCGCACGGCGATGAGATTTCTTATGTGCGCCGCGCGAGCGGTGCAAACTTTGAGATTCTGGGAATGATTGATACGTCCGGAAGAGTCACGGTCATCGACAGCTCTGCAGCTGTGTTCGGCTTTGATTGGTCTCCGGACGCGTCCGGGATTGTCTACTCCGCACAACATTCTTATCTCGACACTGTGCGGCTTTACATTGCCCCGCGAGCCGGTCCTCCCCCCCACCTTGTGAGCGACTCTCTTCCGGGTAGTGTCTCCGCGGTTTCCTGGTCGGTCAAGAACCTGATTGCCTTCGAGCTTGCTAAGGGTTCGAAAGTCTATCTCGGGATCATCGGTGCGGACGGGAGGGGCTATAAAATTCTGGACACTCTGAATTATACATACCCAACCATCGACTGGTCGCCCGACGGAAATTATTTGATCTATATCGGTGGGGGAGATACATCTCTTGTCGCCCAGATCTTCTTGCGAGACATCAATTCAGGCCAAAAACGTCAGGTCACTCATTACACAAGCCCAGCCTCGATCCACTCAATCATGTTTTCACCGGATGGATCAAAGATCGGCTACTCCACCGGCGGGGGCCTCTCTGTTGTCCAGCCGGACGGTTCCGGCCAGCGGCAGATTGCGTCTACTTCCTCCTTTGTCGAACCAAGTTGGTCGGCCGACGCGACCCGCCTGGTATACGCCGACAAGGATAGCGTTTTCATTCTGCAGGTTCAGTAATTCGGATGGCAAAGACAGATATCTTGTTTCGTGACCAACGGCTCGTTCCAATCTGGGAAAAGGTCCAGCGCGGCGAACGGCTTTCGCTCGAAGACGGCATGATTATGTATGGCACACCCGACCTCATCTCGTTGGGGAAAATGGCCCACTTCGTCCAGAAGCAAAAAAGCGGAGACGCCGTCTACTTCGTGCTCAACCAGAAAATCGAACACACCAACATCTGCATCCTCTCGTGCAAGTTCTGCGACTTTGCTGTCAAGAAGGGCGACCCGGAAGCGTACGAGATGGCAACCGAGGAGATTCTCTCGAAGCTCTCCCCCGAAATTCATGAAGTCCATATCACCGGCGGCATGCCCGCCGACTGGCCCTGGGAGCGCTACCTCGAGATCGTACGTTCCATCCACGAGAAGTTTCCGAACACCGACGTCAAGGCATTTACCGCCGTGGAAATTGATTTCTTCCACAAGAAATTCAAGCTCTCGATCGAGGATGTGTTAAGGCAGCTCAAGGAAGCAGGTCTCCGCACAATGCCCGGCGGCGGCGCAGAAGTATTCTCCGAGCGGGTGCGAAAATTGATCTTCAATCAGAAGATCGGCGCGAAGACATGGTTCGAGGTTCACAAGACCGCGCACCGGCTGGGGATCCCGACTAACAGCACGTTGCTGTATGGTCATATCGAAACGCTGGAAGAGCGCATCATCCATATGATAAAGCTGCGCGAGGCGCAGGATGAGACGGGCGGCTTCCTCACCTTCATCCCCCTCGCATTCCAGCCGGGCGATACGGGGATCAAGCCGCGGAATCATTTTACGTCCGCCATCGATGACCTCAAGACAATCGCAATCTCCCGGTTGATGCTCGATAATATTCCTCATATAAAGGCGTATTGGGTGATGCTCACGGAAGAAGTGGCATCGATCGCGCTAAACTTTGGCGCGGATGATATCGACGGAACCGTCGGGCAGGAGCGAATCGCCCACGACGCGGGGGCGATAAGCCCGATGAAGCTCGCCAAAGACCAGCTCATTCGAATTATAAAGGACGCCGGAAAAATCCCCGTCGAACGCGACGTTTTTTATGACCCGCTGAATGTGTACGCGGATAACGTCGTCGGTAAGATCCCGTATCTCAATTCCAGCCCGTTTTACTTTAACTTCGAAACGCATTTGTTCAAGACTCTTCCCATAAGTCCCCGCCGGATGGGCGTTCTGCAGGAGAAAGAGCAGCTTGCCGCAGGCCCCTTCTCCCTGATGGATTATTTCCGGCAGGAGGATCGCCTGGAGCTTTTGAGCTGGTGCATCGCAACACGCGATCAGGTCAAGAGCGTGATGCTCTTCTCAAATCACGGATGGCGCGATCTCGAAGGCAAGCTGATCGGGGTCACCGACGAGACGGCAACTTCCGTCCGCCTGCTCCAGGTCTTGCTGGAAAAAAAGTACGGTGTGAAGGTACTGTTTGAGCGCCTGCATGCCGGTGTGAACGATTACTCGTCGTTCGATGCCGTGCTCCTCATCGGCGATGAAGCCCTGCGACGGAACAAATCGGGGTTGCAGGGATTCGAGCTTGTATTCGACCTCGCTAAGGAATGGTATGATTGGAAGAAAATGCCGTTCGTGTTTGCGGTATGGGCGGTGAAGAAGTCGCTTGGAGAGGATGCAAAGAAAGAATTGAGATCCCTTATCGAGCATTCGTTAACTCTTTCGTTGGATCAGTTGGGTGAAATCGGCGAGCTCCAGGGTAAGCAGATCGGTTTGACGCGCGGCGATGTGGAAGAGTACCTGGGGGGCTTCAGCTATCAGTTGGGCGACAGGGAGAGAACGGCAATGCAGGAGTTCAGAAAGTTGGTCGAAGAAAAAGAGAAGATTGACGCAAGATAGGAGAACCCAATGGCCAGCCCGAGGCACCAAAAAGTGAAGGAACCCGCCCCGACGTACGTCGTGGACAGGAAGGGAAAGAAGACAGCGGTGATTCTTCCGATCCAGCAATATGAAGAGCTTATTGACGATCTCGCCGACCTGTCGGCAATTGCGGCAAGAAAGGATGAACCAACCATTCCCTGGAAGAACGTGAAAAGGAGGCTCAAGAAAAACGGCCTCCTACACGATTGATCATCCAACGAATCCGTCATCGCAAGGACATCTACAGATGATTCTGAGAATAACGATGCAGTTGTCTGCCATTTACTCAAGGATCCGTTCCGGGAAAAGGATCACACGCGAAGAAGGCCTCGCCGTCCTCAAGAACGGGAGTCTTCTGGACCTCGGCGAGCTTGCCGGTGAAATCCGGCTCAAGAAAAACCCTCCCGGGCCGTCGGGCGTGCCCAGGGTGACATTCGTGATCGATACAAACCCCAATTACACCAACATTTGCAACGTGGACTGCATCTTCTGCGCGTTTTACCGGCATCCGGGCGAGCAGGGGGAGTATACCTACACGGTCGATCAGATGATCGAAAAGTTCAAGGGGTCGGCGGCGCGGGGTGTGACAACCGTTCTCCTGCAGGGCGGAGTCAACCCGGCGATTCCGTTTGAATACTACGTCGAGATGGTCGAACGAACGGTCAAGGAGGTCCCTGAGGTGACCCCCCATTTCTACTCGACCTCCGAAATCATCGGCATGTCACACGTGTCGGGGCTGTCGGTCCGCCAGGTGCTTCAGCGACTGTGGAACGCGGGTCAACGCACGATCCCGGGCGGAGGGGCGGAGATTTTGTCCGATCGGGTGAAAAAGAAAATAAGCCACCTCAAGGGAACTTCCGAAGACTGGCTGAACGTGATGCGCGAAGCTCATCGGATCGGTTTCAAATCGACGGCGACGATGATGTACGGCCACGTCGAGACGGATGACGATATCATCGAACATCTCGAATCCATCCGCACGCTGCAGGATGAATCCCGGGGCTTCACGGCGTTCGTCCCCTGGAGCTTCAAACCGGGCAACACACCGCTGGAGAAGATCATTCCTCATTATGCCACGTCGATACGCTATCTGCAGGTTCTGGCGATATCGCGGATCTACCTCGATAACTTCGACCACATTCAGGCTTCGTGGTTCTCCGAGGGCAAGAAGACGGGACAAATTGCCCTCCACTTCGGCGCGGACGACTTCGGGGGCACGCTGTTCGAGGAAAATGTTCACGCTGCTGCAAACTTCGTGAACAAAACAGATACCGAGGAAGTCATCAACCTGATTCGCGAGTCCGGTTTCGTTCCGGCGCAGCGAACGACGCTCTATCAAATTCTCAAGATCCACGAGAGCGCCGAAGCCGCTTAACTGCGGCTCTTTCCCCGGATTGCCCCGTTTCTGTCTGCACAGCGAAAGCCACCGCATCATGTCACTCCCTCCACATTCCGCTTGAAACGGCAGGATCTACTTGCGTTCTCACGCTGAAGCGCTGGTTCTATCCCTTCTCCTGATCGCCGGCAGCACCGCCTGGTATGCTCTCGGTGATCACCCTCAACATTGGGATTCCGCAATTCATCTCTCGGAAAGCCTGAATGCGAATCGGCTCGGAACGCAGTTCCCGGCTTCGGTTCTCGATCAGGCATTGAATGTCTCATGGTATTATCCGCCGTTCGTTTCCTATGTTTCCATCCCCGTTTACCGCGTGCTGGGGGAATCGGAATTCTCCGGCCTGCAGGTCATGACGCTCTTTCTTCTCGTGCTGGCGCTTTCGGTTTATGGTATCGGCAGCACCCTGTTTGGAAAGCAGGCGGGCCTGATCGCAGCGTCGCTGATCATCGGCTGCCCGATCGTTCTCCGTTACTCGCACATGTTCATGCTCGATCTGCCTCTGGCCTCCATGGTGTCTCTATCCCTGTACCTTTTGATTCGAACGGCCTCGTTCGAGCAAAGACTTCCGAGCCTGTTCCTCGGACTGGCGATGGGCTGCGGTATCCTGACGAAGTGGACATTCCCGGTGTTTCTTCTTCTTCCATTTCTCTATGCCGCGTCAGGCGCAAGCAGGACGCCCAAGGTGAGAGCCCGACGCATCACGAATTGTGTCCTCGCGATTCTGATCGGAGCATTGATAGCGGCGCCGTGGTACCTCGTCCATGCAATCGAGATAGCGAGCAGCAGAGCCGGCGTGCTCGGCGGGGGCGAAGAGACGCTCGCGGCATCGCTCGGATACTACGTGCGGATCATCCCTGAACAGGTGTCCTGGATCCTGGCGCCGTTCGTCGCCTGCGGTATCATTCTCGTCATGATCAGGCGCCGGAGACAAACTGCCTTGCTTCTCCTTGCATTCGTCGGAGGATATTTCTTACTGACCCTTATCGGTTTCAAGCAGCCCAGGTTTTCCATTCCGCTCCTGCCGCCTCTGATGGTTTTGGCTGCGGCGGGGTTGGTATCTCCTATCCAGGACTCACAGATCTCCGGACCGGCAAAACGGGCCTCGATGGCGCTTTTGGCGGCATTGCCATTGATCGTCTATGTAATCATATCCTTTGTGCCAGCCGAAACTTCCCTTGGGGTACAGATATCGAAACCCCTGTTATCTTCATCGATCGCAATGGTCGACGGACCAGTTCACGCAGATTGGAAGCAATCTCTCATCGCCGAGACAATCGAGCGCGACCGGCTCAACCGGCGTAAGAATCGCGCAGTGGTTAGGGTAATCCCCGACTATGTTTTTTATAATAACGCGACGATATCCTACGCCGCAAAGCTGCGCCATGCTCCGCTTACTATCCTCGGGACCACGGGATTCCCGCTCTTTACCGACTACGTTCTTCTCAAAACAGGTGACAACGGTGAGGCCGGTGATTCGGGCGATCGAACCCGGCTGACCAACGAGATCCTTACCGAGCTGTTCGCACCTCCCGGGATGTACCGGATTGTCGGGCGATGGAATTTGCCGGACGGTTCGGACGGAATTCTCGTTGCGGTGGAGCCAAAGGCCGTCGAGCACGCCTCCGGCAGGGAAGTCCTTGAAAACGTTCGGCGTCATGCGGCGCAATTCATCGGGCGGTATCTGAAACCTTTGGCGGGGTATTCGCTCGCAGTGGATGAGGTCGATTCGGGTTCAACGCTTGCGGGGCGCGTGAAGAGCATAACCGTTACTGCGGATGCGGCCGAAGCCGGAGACTTTACCTTCAATCCCGTTGGAATGCGGGTCAAAGACGTTAAGCTAACCATAACGGACGTAATGTTCGATCCCTGGAAACTTATTGGCAAAGACACGCTTCTCCTTCTCTCGATCGGCGGACTGAAAGTTGAGAGCTTCACAATAACCGCCCCGGATCTTAAACGATACGCGGAAGAATCCTCCTCGGGTTCGATCAGGATCGATTCGCTCTCCATCTCGCACGGCGTCGTTCACATCGGGGGCTTGTCACAGGGGTCGGGTCCCGCAATTCAACTCGACGTGAGGATCAGTTCGGTGGGCCACGAAAATATTTCATTCTCGTTCGAGAGCGTCCGGATCGGAATCGTGCCGATACCGGCGTCACTGGCGAATATCCTCACCTCCTCGTTTAACCCGGCGCTGAAAGGACTGGATATGTTGTCGGAGGTTACGATCGGGAAACTATCGCTGGAGAACGACCGGGTCCGGATTGGCGAGTAGGATTCTGCGCCCGCGCGACATCAACCCGGCGGATTGTTTTCAGGCAGACTGGGAGACAGAATCGGAGGGGTGTGGCGGTCTCAGTACAGCTCGAGACTCGGGACAGTCGGAATCAATCGACTCGCATGCGCTTTCGCGTAGAGAAGTTCGAGCGCCTTGTGTCCTCTCTCGCCCATGTCGATCGTCAGGTCGCTGACATACATCTTGACGAATTTCTCGCCGAGCTTTTCGTCAATCCCGCGCCCCCATCGCATGGCGTAGGGAATCGACTCGCTCTGATGCTCGTAGCCATAAGCAATGCTCTCTTTCAACCCCGCAGAGAGCCTCCCCGCGAGATCCGATCCGAGATCTTTTCTCACAACGTCGAGACCAAGAGGCAGGGGCAGTCCATCTGATTCCTTCTCCCACAATTCCCCGAAGTCTAAAATCTTATTATAACCGAGTGATTGATATGTGATCTGTCCTTCATGGATCAGCAGGCCCGCATCGACCTTGCCGCTGTCGACGGCGCCCATGATTTCGTCGAACGGCAAATTCACGCCTGTCATTCCGCTCGTAAAGAGCTTGAACAAGAGTGTTGCCGTCGTCCACGGCCCGGGGGTGCCGACGGTTTTACCCTTCATCTGATCGAGACTTTGATATTTTCTGGATACAATGACCGGGCCGTACCCTTCGCCCATGCTGGCTCCGGTGCGCATGATCCAGTAGCGATCGGAAACATGCGGAAATGCGTGAGCGGAAATTGCCGTCACCTCCAGTTCAGCCCGTCCCGCCCTTTCATTTAGTGATTGGATGTCTTCCAGAACGTGCTCGATCCTTATTCCATCGAGCTTGACCTTCCCGCTCGCAAGCCCGTAGAACATAAATGCATCATCGGGGTCGGGGCTGTGACCGACGCGGATAATACGATCGGGGTTCATGAATCAGCTTCTATTGAAGAATTGTTTCATCAGGAAGTTAAGTTAGTAAATTTGAATGCAATCTGAAACCCAGCATTGAGAATCGCCCTCTCAAGTGCTACATTGAGGCTGAAGGAGAACCCCTGCCATGGCGATACAGTCCCTCAATCCGGCAACCGGCGAACTGCTGAAACAATTTCAGCCGATTTCAGAATCTGAAATCGAGAAGAAACTTGATCGCGCGGACCAGACCTTTCGCGCATACCGCCGGACTACCTTTTCCGAGCGAGCGCAGAAAATGATGCAAGTTGCCGGGATTCTCGAGACGGAGAAGATCGAGTTGGGGAAGCTCATGACGACGGAGATGGGGAAGACGCTCCGGTCCGCGGCCGAGGAGGCGGTGAAATGTGCGTGGGGGTGCCGCTTCTACGCCGAGAACGCTGAGCGGTTCCTCGCCGATGAAGTCGTACAATCCGGTGCATCCTTGAGCTATATCCGTTATGAGCCGCTGGGCCCGATCCTTGCAATCATGCCCTGGAATTTTCCCTTCTGGCAAGTATTTCGGTTCGCCGCCGCGGCCCTGATGGCTGGAAATGTCGCGCTCCTCAAGCATGCTCCAAACGTACCTCAGTGCGCCCTTAAGATCAGCGAGATATTTCATCGGGCAGGTTTTCCGGAAGGGGCCTTCCAGACGCTGCTCATCGAGGTCGACGCTGTCAAACGCATCCTCGAAGACCGCCGCGTGAAAGCGGTGACGCTCACGGGGAGCGTGAGGGCCGGCGGCGAAGTGGCCGCACTCGCGGGCTCTGCGCTTAAAAAGACTGTGCTCGAGCTGGGCGGAAGCGACGCATTCATCGTCATGCCGAGCGCCGATCTCGATCAGGCGGTCAAGACCGGGGTAACTGCGCGGACGATCAACAACGGGCAATCGTGCATCGCCGCAAAAAGGTTCATCCTCCATGAACAAGTGGCCGATGATTTTACAAAGAGGTTTGTTGCGGCGATGGAAGCGTTGCGGGTCGGCGACCCGATGAACAATGACACGGATATCGGACCCATCACGCGGGCCGATCTTCTGGCGAAGCTTGACGAACAGGTGCAGGAATCGGTGAAGCTGGGCGCGAAGGTTCTCACCGGCGCGAAGATATTGAAACGGCCGGGTTACTTTTACGCGCCCACCGTTCTCACCGATATCCCGAAGGATTCACCCGCCTATGACGAAGAGCTCTTCGGTCCCGTGGCCTCGCTATTCCAGGTACGGAACATAGAAGAAGCGATTACGGTCGCCAATGACACGATGTTCGGCCTGGGAAGCGCAGCGTGGACGCGCGATCGCGCTGAGATGAAGAAATTTATCGATGAACTCGAGGCCGGGCTTGTCTTTATTAACGCGATGGTCGCATCCGATCCCCGGCTCCCGTTCGGAGGAGTCAAGCAATCAGGGTATGGCCGCGAGCTGGGTGTTCAGGGAATTCGCGAATTCGTCAATGTGAAGACGGTCTGGATAAAGGGCTCTTGACTTTATGCCACCTCATGAGGTGAGCTTCCAGGTCTGACCAATCATGTCGACGGCGATCGCGGGCGAGTGTTGAGCAACTGCCTGTCTCAGACGCTCGATCGGTTCGTCGACGGGTTCGTTGCTAAGTGTAAATGTATGCCAGTGAACGGGGAGGATCGATTTCGCTCTCATATGGTTCGCCATTGCAACCGCCTGCTCCGGATTGGCGTGAACGTAGATCCATGGATCGTATGCCCCGATGGGCAGGATCGCGAGATCAATCGGGATCCGGCGTTCACCGAGGCCTTTGAAGTATTCCTGGTAGGCGGTGTCCCCGCCAAAAACGATATGATGTCCGTTTTTCGAGATCAGGTAGCCGTTGAAGCTCCTCCCGCCCTGCTCGCCCTTCGACCGATCCTTCTCCCAGGGAAACCGCCAGCCAAAGTGATTCACTCTTAACCCTTCAATTTCAAGATCTCCCTGGGAGATTGTCTCCCCCCAATCCAGCTCGCGCACGGATTTCTGACCGAGCACGTCGAAAATATCTCCGGTGTTTTTTGCCGTGATAATGGGAACATTTTTCCCGAGGCGCCGTAGGCTCTGAATGTCAAGATGATCGAAGTGAGCATGGGAAATCAGGATCAGATCTAAAGGAGGGAGCTCGTCAATTCTGAGCGCCGGCGACACAAGCCGTTTCGGTCCGAACGTGCCGAGCCTGAAGAAGCTCGGGCCCACGCGTTCCGAGAACACGGGATCGGTGATGATGTTCGTCCCATAAAAATTAATAAGGACGGTCGCGTGGCCGATCCAAGCGGCGGTGATCGTTGAATCATCCCAGCTTTTCGGATCCGGACGGAATGGTGCAGGCACGGTTTCGCCGCCATGAAAGAGGAAGGAGAATGGAAACTTCTTCCTTTCCTGCGCCTGAGCAAGCACCGCCCCTGGCGCAAGGAGGCCTAGACCGAACGCAGAAATAAAACTCCTCCTCGAGATCATCGCGGAATCAACCCCATTCCATGGAGCTCACAATTGAAAAAAGTGCCCATCGTTCTCACGTTGATGTTCTATCGTTACTATAACGTTTGTCCAACCGTTTCGGTTTCTAGTTCCGTGACGGGAACGGGTTCCGGGATGAATACCGAAGGTGCCGGCCGTCTTGAAAGCTTTCTTGCGCGTTTCCGCGCAAATGCCGGTATTGTCTCACGCCATTCATCAAGCTTCGAATAGACGATCGGCACAAGAACGAGCGTCAAAAGGAGCGAACTGATTAGTCCGCCGATTAGCGCCCATGCAAGTCCGGACTTCCACTCGGCGCCGGCCGCTCCGCTGAGGGCGATCGGCATCATCCCGAACACCATCGCAACCGTGGTCATAAGAATCGGGCGAAGCCGCGTTTCTCCCGCTTCCATCAGGGCCTCGAATGTGCCCAGTCCCCGCTCGCGTTTCATTTGGTTGGCTCGATCAACGAGCAAGATGGCGTTCTTTCCGACAAGACCGACGAGCATAATAATCCCGAGTATGGAAAAGATGCTGAGCGACTTCATGGTCAGAGCAAGGGCGAGCAACGCGCCGACGATCGCAACGGGAATGGAAAATAGGACGACAAACGGGTAAAGATACGAATCGTACAGCGCCACCATGATCATGTAGACGAACAGGATCGCCGCCACCAGCGCAAGGCCCATCGTGCCGAATCCTTCCGCCTGATTCTTGAGGTCGCCGAGGTAACTGATGTTAATTCCCTGCGGAACGACGGCGGCGATTTTCGCGCTGATTTCCTGGCCGATCGTCCCGCTCGGCCGTCCGACGGCCTGCGAGAAAACCGTCACGGAGAAATTCCGATCCTGGCGTTGAAGCTTGGTCGGCCCGGTAGTCTGGGAGACCGCGGCAAATTGCTGGAGCTCGACGAGCTGCCCCTTCCGGTTCATGAAGGTCAGGCTGGCCACATCGTTCGGTTTCGACCGGTCGAACTCATCCAGCACGATCCGCATATCGTATTCGGTAGCGCCTTCGCGGAATTTCGAATCATCGTCGCCGTTGAATGCGACGCGCAAGGCCGCACCCACGTCGGCGAGATTGAGTCCGAGCGACGCCATTTTCTGGCGGTCGATTTCAATTCTCGTCTCCGGCTTCCCCTCCTCAGAGGAGAGGCGTACGTCGGCCGTGCCGGGGACCGTACGGGCGATATCCGCCACTTTCGTGGCCGCCCGGCGCACTTCATCATAGTCCGTTCCGCTTACTACGAGTTGAATCGGGGTTTGGTTGGCCGTTCCGAAGATTCCGATCGGATTAACGCGAACTTTTAATCCGGGAATTTTCGAAGCCTGGGTCTTGATTTCGCTTCCGATCTCATCCGTCGATCGTTTTCGTTCGTCGCGGGGGACGAGCGCGACGTCGATTTCCGCGGTATTGTCCGAGGTCTGATTCGCAAACCCCTCGCTCGATGCGCCCACATTCACAAACATCTTCTTTATTTCGGGTATCTGCGACATCATCGACTCAACCCTCTGGGTGACGAAATTGGTGTGCTCGAATGTGGATCCGGGATCGAGCTCGAGGGTCACGGCAAACTCTCCCCGGTCCGCAACGGCGATGAACTCCGACCCGATGAATCCAAGCGGAACCAGCGCAATCGCCGCTACGACGAGACCGAGAGCAAGAAGGGCGATCTTGCCGCGATTCTTGAGACTCAAGCCCAGAACCGAAATATACTGCGCGGTAATGCTTTTAAAAAGCCGTTCGAACCAGACTCCGAAGGCTCCAAGGATCGATCGATCGGACAGTTGCTCCAGCTTTGCGAACCGCGAGGCAAGAAGGGGCGTAACGGTAAACGATACAAAGAGCGACATCAGAGTGGAGAATACGACGACGAGGGCAAATTCCCGCATGATATTGCCGACAAGGCCCGAGACCAGCGAGAGCGGTAAGAACACGACGACGTCCACAAGCGTGATGGAGAGCGCGGCGAATCCGATTTCATTTCGTCCCCTGACAGCCGCGGTGCGTTTGTCGTCGCCCATCTCGAGGTGCCGGTAAATGTTTTCGAGCACGACTATGGAATCGTCCACGAGGATTCCGACCACGAGCGAGAGGCCGAGCAGCGTCATGAGATTCAGGCTCATCCCAAATACATACATCCCGATGAGCGTCGAGATCATCGAGGCGGGGATTGCGATCATGACGATAATGGAATTGCGGATGCTGTGGAGAAACGCCAGCATGACGATTGCAACGAGTATGATCGCAACCATGAGGTCATGTTTGACTGCATCCGCCGCATCCAGCGTAAACGTTGATCCGTCCTGGGCGATGTCGAACTTCAATTTGATATCTTTGTAGCTAGCTTCGATCTTTGGAATTTCCTTACGAACGGCTGAGCTCACGTCGACCGAATTCGCATCCGACTGCTTCGTGATCAGAATGCCGACGGAGGTCACCCCGTTGACGCGGCTGATCGTCGCATACTCCTTCTGTCCATCCTGGACTTCGCCAATGTCGGACAGGCGAATGTCTCCGCCCTGTTTGGATTGAGCGATAACCAATCCCCGGAGTTCGTCGACTGTGCTGAATTTTCCCGCGATCCGGACAACGAATTGCGTCGAACCCTGCTTTATTTTTCCGGCGGGAAAATCGAGATTCGAAGACTTGACCGCCTGGAGGACCTGCAGGATCGATAGACCGTAAGACCGGAGCTTTTGGGCATCGATATTCACCCTGATCTCCCGCTCATCGCCCCCGATGAGGGCGACCTGGGCTACGCCGGGCAGGCGTGAGAGCGGCGCCTGGATGTGATCCTTGAGAAGCTGGTAAAATTCCCGGCTTGGCATGGAGCTCGTCGCCCCCATCCGGATAATCGGCCGCTCGTCGAGCGCGAACTTCGTAATCGTCGGGCTCTTTGCGTCGGCCGGCAGCGTGGCGGCGACCTCATTTACTTTCCTCTGCGCGTCCTGAAGCGCGAGATCGACATTTGCCGACTGATCGAACTCGATGCTCACAAATGAAACTCCCTCCGAAGATGTCGCATACACGGCGGACACCTTATCCAGGCCCGAAACGGCGTCCTCGATGATTTTCGTTACCGAGGTTTGCACCTCATTGGGAGACGCGCCGGGATAGACCGTCGTAACCGTAACGAACGGCGGCGTGATTTTCGGCAGAAGCTCATACTTGAGCTGCGTGTAGCTGAAGAGTCCGAGAACAGCCAACGCCGAAAAGATGACGACGATGAGCGTGGGCCGTTTGATTGAAAGTTCGGTAAGTGTCATGAGTGAGCTTCTCCTTCGATTCGGGACGCCATTCAGCGTGAGCCGGGATCGTCTGTTGAGTCCTAATTTACAATTGTGATGGGTACGTTGTCTTTAAGATTGTTCTGACCGTTTGTGACAACCGTTTCGCCGGAGCGGAGCCCGGAGACAACGGTCAGATTGATCCCGATCTCGGCATCCACAACTATATCGCGGAGTCTCGCCATGCCGTTCTCGACGACAAATACCTGCGGCGCCTTCAGGCTTCCGACAAGCGCGGCTCGCGGGATCGCCAGGACGTCGCTGCGAGAAAGATCTCGAAATCGCACGGTCGCAAACATCCCCGTCTTGAGCGGGTGTTCCTTGCTGTTTGTCAGCAGAACCTCCACAGGATACGTGTGCGCCTCATCGGCCTTTACGCTAATCGTATGGATGGTCCCCTGAAACTTCACGCCGGGGTACACGTTCGTGTTGATCTCCACCGTGTCTCCCGTCTTCAGTCTGAACACATCCCGCTCCGAGACGTTGAGATTGACTTTCAGTCTGGAAATGTCGACGACGTTCGCCACGGCCATCCCCTTCTGGACGTATGTTCCGACGTCGACCGGCCGCGCGGTCACCGTTCCGGAAATGGGGGTGGTGATTTTCGTGTCTGCATACTCGCGGCGAGCCGTGATAAACTGGGCTTCAGCCGATTTGAACCCGAGCCGGGCAGCTTCCACCTGTTGATCGGTCGCCGCATCTTCCTTGACCAGCGATTCAAACCGTTCCATGTCGCGCTTCGCCTTGAGGTAGTTGACCTCCGCGGTTGCGAAATTGGCCCGTTTCAACTCATCGTCGACCTGTGCGATGACGGACCCCGCGCCCTTGTAATCACCAACCTCCGCGGTGACTTTTACAACCCGCCCCTGCGTCTCTGAAACGATGGCTACGTCGTTGTTTGCCGCAACCGTTCCGACGAGATCCCGCGCCTCGCCCGCGGGCTGCGATCCCACCGTACTCACCGAGACTGGAATCGACGAGAGAATGTCCGTCCGCGACTTAGCTTCCATCCGGGATTTATTATAGAGCAGAATCCCGATCACAACGCCGGCGACCAGCATCGCCGACCCCAATAACTTTATCTTCTTCATAGCGACCTCTTTAGATAAATACCGATTTGTATGATTTGTCGTTTCCATTGGTTTTTCATCGTCAACTGCCGACTGCTTTATCGAGCCGGGCCTGCGACACCTCGTGGTCCACGAGTGCCTGAATGTGGCTCCACTTTGCCTGCAGGAGCGCCGCTTCCGCATCGAGGAGATCGGAGTTCAAGGCCAGGCCTGCTTTGAACTTTTCATTCGTGATCCGGTAGTTTTCTTCAGCTTCCCGGACACCGGTCTCGGCCACGCCGATCCGTTCTCTGGATTCGTTCATGTTGAGGTAACTTTGCGTGACCTCGAGATTGATGGCGTCTTTCAATTGCCCCATTTCTGCCTGCGCCTCCGCAAGCTGCGCCTGCGCCTGATTCGTCTGATGCATGGTTGTTCCCCAATTCCAGATATCCAGCGATAGAGAGAGACCGACATCCCAGGTATCCTTGAACTGATCGGCCGCCGGGTTGATCCTCTGGTTTGGCCGCGCGTAGTAGTAATTTCCCGTGAGATAGATTTGCGGGAACCAGCCGGAGCGTGCGAGTGTGACCGCCGATTCGTTCGCCTTCACGCGATACTCCATGCCTTTCACCTCGGGCCTTATCCCGATGGCTTGTTGAACAAGCGCGTTGAGCTCACTCTCTCTGGCCGGACGCATCTGGATATCGGATGCGATCTGGATTTCCGTCGTCAGAGGCAGTCCGATGAGGTTGCTTAACGCAAGCGTGGCCAGATGAACGTTGTTTTGCGCGGTGAGCTGCATGACCCGGGCACTCGACAGTTGTACCTCTACCTTGAGCACTTCATTTTTGGTAACGATTCCCTGCTTGGAAAGGTTTTGCACATTTTTGAGATGGGATTGAACCTGCTCGATGTTTTCATCAATGACCTTCTTGAATTCGATCGCTTCGTAGAGATTCCAGTATGCGTTCTTGATATTGTAGACGAGTTCCGACCGGTCTCTATTGTAATTCTCCCCGGTTGCCTGGGCGTTGAAGTGGGCGATTTCCGAACTGCTCTTCAGGCGCATGCCCGTAAAGAGCGGCTGCTGGAGCGACAGCCGGAGGCTGTAGTTGTTCAAGATTGTCTGTGATAGAGGAACGCTCACCGACTGCGGAGGAAAACCGCGGCCGAAGGCGTCCTGTGGAATCGTCGCCTGAAAAGCGGGAATGTCGCTGAGGCGATTGTAGCTGCCGCTCGCCTTCAGGGTCGGGAGCTGGGAGGCCTGCACCTCGCTCGAGCGTGATTCAGCGGCCTGCACCCGCATCGCCGAGGCATGCAAGCCTTTGCTGTTTTCAAGCCCAATCTCGATCGCCTGTTCTAGAGTAACCGACATTTTTTCCTGCCCGCGGCTGCTGACCGGATGGGACAGGAAGAGAAGAACCATCAGAACTGACGATCGCAGTATTGGATTCATTGTCCTGGGAATGCTTCTGGAAGAATTCATTCTTGTCGTATTGCTCCTCGAAAGTTTCGGGTATTGCTTTCTCTGTACGGTGGTCAATGACTAAACAGTGTTCAGCGAGTTGGCAAATTTTTTTAAGCGGTGACGCCGATATTATCCATTACAAAATGAAGCGCCTTCTTCGCCACCTTCGGAAGCTCCGACTGATCCATCATCCCGCAGCGTTTTCGCAGGATCAGGGAAACGATTCCATGCACGAGCGACAAGAGGGAAAACGTTGCGATATCCGGATCGGCGCCCTTAAAAACTCCCGCATCGATCGCTGCCTTCACGTCGTTCCTAAAGAACTCATAGGATCTCTTACCTGCGTTCCACTCCTCACCATGCTCGAATTTTCTGGCGGGACTTCGCATGATAAACATGAGATTGTAATATTCGGGATTCTCAAGCCCGAACTTTATAAACATCTCGCCGTGCTTCCGCAGCCGCTTCAGAGGATCCTTCGTCGCGGGGATTGCCCGCTGACGCCTGAATAATTCCTCGAACCCGGCCGAGTGCAGGGCAAACAGAATCTCGTCCTTGTCCTTGAAATAAAGGTAGATCGTCGCCGGGCTATAGTCGATGTTTTCCGCGATGCGCCGGATGGAGACATTTCCGAACCCCTCATCGAGGAACA